>CAKRXU010000009.1 GCA_934424575.1 uncultured Blautia sp. | reverse complement strand
TTGTTTTCAATAGTCTTTATATGTTTGAAAGGAATTCTTCTATCAAACTATTTATCATCTCCGGTTTATCTGTATTAGAATTATGACCGGCCCCTTCAATCCACTTTAAAGGAATTTTCGTTTTTCGATGCCATTCTCTGTTATACCTTATGCATGAGCCGGCATGATCCTTTGTACCACATATCAACAGGGAAGGACATTTGATTTCATATGGCAGATCCTTTTCCATTGCCTCTGCCAGAATACGAAATCCATGCCCGGCAATTTGGGCATAACGATGCTGATCACCAGCATAAACCAGCATCATTTCCTTCATCAGGTTTCTGCCATAATTAGAATTTGCAACTCCCTTTGTTCCGGATTTCAAAAGCAACTTCCATGGGTAATGTGCATATATTGGTTCCATTCTTTTCAGAAGCCAGATCTCCACTGCTGTCACATAATTTCTCTGTAACGGTGCTGAATCAATGGAAATAAAACCTGCCAGCCGATCGGGATACAATTGTGCATAAGCCTGTCCTACATATCCACCCATTGATTGACCTATTATAATTGGATTTATGATTTCTTCTTTTTCAAGAATCCCATTCAGCCATTTTGCCTTATCAAACAAGTCAAAATCAAACCGAAACGGCCAGGATGAAGCATGAGCTGGTGCATCCCATACAATCATATTATATTTTCCCACGAAGTGCTCAACCTGCTTATCAAACAATCTATGATCAGCAGTCAGCCCTGGAAGAAATACAAGCGTCATTGTATCCAAACTCAGAATACTTGACCAATAGTGAATCGTTCCACAAGGAGTTTGATATGTATTTTCCTTCAACAAGTTCACCTCCACAATTTCCTTGCATTATTAATTCCCGTAGTTCTCCTCCCAGTAATCATACGCATCATCATATCCGCCATCATAATTTCCTCCACCAAATTCCTCAGCCCAGTCATCAGCGAAATCATCCGGATCATCATAATTATAAACATCATAGGAATCGTTTCTCCGGGATGAATAAGAATTGCTGTATGTATTGTATGAACGCGATAGAGTACTCTTTTTTCCAGAAGAATAACTTCTTTGGGATTTACTGGAATAGCTGTTACTCGTACTGTTTTTTCTTTGGGAATTTTCATATGCTCTTTCTCTTTTCATCGCCTCTTCATAAATACTGTTAATATGCTCCATGCAATAGTTTGTTCCCCAATCTTTTTTGTTCCAGCATCCCGGTTCATCACAGTAAAGATCCACTATCTTCAATGTAATTATGATTATCAGCTCAACAGTAAAGATTACTGTCGCTATAATTTTAAAAGTCTTTGAATAAAAAAAATCCGGCAGCCACATATCTCTTCTCCTTTATCTCTTTTATCTAATTCTGATGTTATCAGTTTACATCAAATAGCAGTGCATAAATCCGCACAACCAACGAATTTTCCAGAACTAGTAGTTCTAAAGTATACTTCGATTTCACGACATCATTTCTAATACAGATTTTACCGTACTTTTTAATCTCAGTCCATCCTTTATACCCAGGCGATAGAAAAACTCTTCTGTCTCTGCTCCGCTGGCAAATATTTCATCGCAATACTTTGTAAGCACTTCCTCTTGTTCCGGAGACAGTGTTTCCAAAAGCTTCTGGTATTCCTTCTCGACATTTTCATTAAATGACTGTGGGGCTTGATTTGATTTCCATTCAGAATATGCCTTGCTCATACGATTAGCAATCATCTTATCAACAGCTTCCTCTACGTCTTTTGACACCTTTGAAGGAGACTCTTGCTTTTGAACTTTTTCGTTCTTCGCTTTTTCTAGTGTTGACTCGTCGATATAGTGAATAATTTCTCTCAGATTTGCCTTCATAGATTGCAGATATCCTTTCATCAGCACTGCCAGTTTCTCTGCTTCGGTCTCCTCTTTTTCTGGATCTGACGTATAAAGTTCTTCCAGTTCCTTCAGAATATTCATCCCTGCTTTTATCTGAAATTCCAGATCCAGCAGATCATCCATCACTTTATATAATTCTTCCATCCTCTCATCCTCCAATAATAAATCTTCCAACACAGTCTCTCACTTCTGACACCAATGCCAGGACAAATGCGCCTGCAGCCAATGCGCCTACCAACATGAATTCTGCGATTCCTAAAAGAATATAATTCATGTACTGGGTGCGGTACCAGATAATGGTGCACACAAGCATTGCTCCAAGAAGCAAGCCAATAAGGCATTTTGCAACGCAGTAGAGATTAACTACTGCGCTGACACATATACCAATAAAGGCCAGGATCAGCCATAGCGGAATGAGTAAGATTCTTCCGATAAGCTTTAAGATAAATAAAATCACTCGCATAAGTCCTCCTTTCAGCCAGCCCAATGTGGCATGTCCGCATTTACTTCTGCCTGGTAATAACCGTCTATGGTTGACGGTGCATTAAACAGCGCAGCCAGTAAATACTTCTTGATGTTTTTGACTTTCGTCGTGTTCTTTTTCATGCAGCTGATCACATAATCGATATGCATATAATTCAGCTTCAGAAATTTGCTTTTTACCATAGCTGCCGGATAAATTTCACTAGCAATCAGGATGCTGTCGCTCTGACTGACTACTGTTTCCAGAATCAATTCAAAGATACCCTGTACCAGTTTTTCATCAAACTTATTTGCCTGGATTAATGCATCGTATTCGATGTTGCTCTTAATGATTTCCTCATAGGCTTTTATGACTTCGGTCTGATCCGGCTCACATCTCTTCTTATCCGCATCTGCAGATACGATATGATTCGATTTAATCTTGCTCCGATTAATATTATTTATATTAGTCTTATTATTTAGAGGTACTGATTCTGACACTTCCAGATGTGTCGATTTGGTAACCTCTGAGGTGCTGGAATCGCAACCTCCTGAGGTACATTCTATCTGCTCAGAAGTGCCGAAATCCGCACTTCTGGATTTCTTTGTCTAAGTAAGAAATTTCAACTGCGGAAGTGAATTGAATTCGTTTTAAATCTACATATTCAAGTAATTCTGGGATTAGTTCTGTTAAGCGAATATATCTTCTAATTTGAGCTCTACTATCTCCAACCTGTTCTGCAAGTACTTCATCAGCTCTATAATTTGTCTCATTATGAGACAAATTACTTTTTGGTCTCCCCGCCTGCCTTCTTACAGCATCCATTTTCATTTTAAAAGCCCATGCCTTCTCACTCGGCAATAACTCCTCCCTCTGAATGTTCGCATCCACCATCGCGATTCCTTCGATCATCTGTCATTTCCCGGATAATTGAAGGAATCGCAGTAGGCCCCGCCAGCTGTGCGGCATGGAGTCTTCTGTGACCGGAGATCATTTCATAAGTATCCATTCCGGTCGGGCGGATCAGGACCGGTGAAAGCACTCCGTTTGCCTTGATACTATCTACCAGTTCCTGCATCTTCTCATCATCAACCACCTTGAACGGATGGCATTTAAAGCTACTAATCTTACAGATTTCAATATCCATAGCGGACTCTTCATTTACAACACCTAACAGTTCTTCCACGCTCTTAAAATTCAATCTTTCATTCATCTTGCTTACCTTACCTGCCATTTCCTAATACCTCCTGAGTTAATTCTTTATAAGCATTGGATACCTTACAATTGATACAGTGACCATAGATACTGATTCCCTCTGCACTGGCTTCCGCAGCCTTCACAGATACCGGAATCACGCTCTCAAATATCGGGATACTGGTTCCATAGGTTTCTCTGACTTTACTTGAAATATCCTTTGCATAATTGGTTCTGAAATCTACCATTGTAAGAAGGATCCCTTCAATCATCAGTCGTCTGTTCAGTCTTCTCTTTACCATAGAAATGGTCTTAATCAGCTGCTGAAGACCTTTAACCGGCAGATACGCAGCCTGGACCGGAATCAGCACCGAATCTGCAGCTACCAACGCATTGATCGTCAGTGTTCCAAGAGACGGCATGCAGTCGATCAGAATATAATCGTATCGTTCTCTCTGCACTTCGATATATTCCCGCAGGATCATTTCCCGGCTGATCACATTGGCCAGTGTCAGTTCCATGACGGATAATTCGATATTACCAGGAAGCAGATCCACGCCTTCTTCGTGATGATAAATGCCTTCTTCCGGATCAATGTTCTCTTCATTTACTACGTTCATCAGAATCGTAGATAATGTTACTTTGAGGGCATCCGGCTCTCCAATACCAAGGCTGGCACTCAGACTTCCCTGCGGATCCGCATCGATCAGAAGCACTTTTTTCCCTTCTTTTGCCAGACCAATTCCTAAATTTACGGTTGTTGTGGTCTTCGCAGTTCCTCCTTTTTGGTTTGCGATACAAATAACTTTACCCATTCTTCTTTTCCTCCCGTTTTCTCTGTCTTTCTTTGCGTTTTCTTTCTTTTTCCAAAAGTTCTATAATTTCTTCTTTCATCTGCTCTGTGCTGTAATACTTTGGAAAGTATTTATACATCTGAGAATTCTTAAAAATCACTCTGCTCATATCCGTCTTCTTGATCTCGTTTAAAATTTCGTTGATCTTCTGCGGACTCAGCTGCTTTTCCTGACTCAGTGCTTTCATGCGTTTTGCCTGTGATACGGAGGGCACCGACAGCGTATATTCAATACTGTCTGCCACCCATCCCTGTTCTATAATTGACAAAAAGGATAGTTCCACTGCCGGATTAAATGAGATTTTTCCTTCATCCAGCATGTCCAGTAATTCTGGAATCAGAGACGTTAAACGAATGTACCGGAGCACCTGCCTTGGACTTTCGCCCGTTTCCTGACCAATCAGATCAATGGTCTTGGTTCCTTTCAGCGCCTCCAACAGACCTTCCTGTGTCTTTCGTCTCTTCCCGGTTTTACGCTTCATAGCTTCATTCTTCATGGAATAAGCAAAGGCTTTCTCACTGAACAGAATCTTTTCCCTGTGAAGATTCGAATCCACCATGGATATGATCGAGTCATCCTCTTTCATGTACCAGATTATGACCGGCACCTGTGTATACCCAAGTTTTTCTGCACAGTATTTTCTGCGATGCCCGGAGACAATTCGATAGAATCCTTCCGTTGTCGGCATTACGATCAGCGGATTCATAATTCCGTATCTCTCAATGCTTTCCATGAGCCGTGCCATTGCTTCATCCTCTTTTACCTTGAACGGATGATTCTCGAATGGCCTCAGACGCTCCAGACCAAGCTCTACAACCTTCTCGACAGCAGGATCGAATAGTCGGTGTTCATCATCTGATCTGCTTTTCACATTCTTTTTGCAATTCATTAGAAATCCCTCCTTTTTCAGCTTTTTAATTGCAATAAAAAAACTCATCCACAAGACCATAAACAGATCTGTGAATGAGTATTTTCATTCAAAATTTATATAGAGTTATAAAAGCAATGATTTCTGCTAAGAAAATGCCGGTTTTGACTGTAATTTACTCTACTTAACGCTAACCGTATCGGCGAAAACAATGTCGTCGCCATAATCTCTTAGAAAAAATTATTTTTTTATTTTAGAAATGGGCCCGTTTTTGTTGAAAAATCAGCTTTGCCTATTTCACCCATTCGTTTGCAATTCCGCTGAAAAAGGAAGCGTTTTTCATACGTTTCCAATAAAAAACGGAATGATTTCGCGATTTCTGCTAATCATTCCGCGTTGGCCGTCGACAAGAGGATTTGAACCTCCGACCCTTCGCTTAGGAGGCGAATGCTCTATCCAGCTGAGCTATGCCGACATGCGATTTTGGGCTTAAAATAAGGCTTTTCGGCCTCTTCGAGCCATCGGATTCGGTAACCGATTTTTTCTATTTTCAGCCGGTAAAAATCCGGCGAAAACCCTTTGGTACACAGTAACAGCACTTGGCCACAGCTAATAAAATGTGGCAGTACCGATTTGCCTTCGAACTCAGAGTACTTTTCAAAAAGTGACAGTACAGCCTGTCCCTTAGGAGGCGCCCGTTCTATCCATTAAACTAACAGGACAAATATCTCACAGATGAAATTGTACTATATCTTTCCCGAAAAAACAAGTCTTTTATTTTTAACCTGCCCAAAACTATTGTCACTTGGTTACTGTTCACTTCTAAAATACAAAAACAGCAGATAAAAACATTCCCTGTCCTTATCTGCTGTCTGTAATTTTGGGTACTGTTTATCTATCAGAAATGAATCTGTCCCTGAAGCCAGATGTTACCACGGAAGCGTCTGCCGACCTCTGGTTCACCCAGAAGGTCTTTTTTATTGATGCAGATATCAAACTGCATATTGTTGCTTTCCACTGTCATCTGGACAAGCTGTTCACCTGTCATTTCATTGCGGGTATGATGGATTTCCTGAATCTCGCCCAGGATTCCGTATTGGTCACACTGGATCCCGTGAGGCATGAAATAGGAGTCTACGATCGTAAAAATATCCTCATTTACGATTCTGTGGGAGATCATGGAATATGTATCCATATCTTCCATCGTCAGACTTTCCATCGCTTCTTCATCACCATTTCTGGCTGCCGCGATCAGTGAACTTCTGTTTTTACTGGTTTCTTTTTCTACTTTTACTGTTTCTTTATCTTTCAAGACAGGGAGAAGGATCCGCCCCTCATCTGCAAGTCCGGATAAAGTCAATGGTTTGTTCAGAACAGTTTCTTTGTTCTTTTCGAGCATATATTTCGCACCATTCTGCAGATAAAAGATCAACGTGATTCCTATCCTCAGATCGTCGCATGCACCGGCAAAGGATTCCTTGTCTGCATGCCGTTCCACCGTCACCGGTTCGTTTGTTGTAATGCCGGTTCCCTTAAAGAAAGGATAATAATATTCCACGTGAAACCTGTTATCTTCATCGTACTGACCACAAACAGTAATTCCGCAGTCGTATCCATAACTTTTGGAGAATTCAGCAAAAGTGCCATCCGGATGGTCTGAAACTACGTTTTTTTCATCGTAGTTTCGGATCACATCCAGAATGATTTCTTTCATCTCCGCACGTTTCTTTATTTCTGAAAAACCGACTGCTTTTAAATAGCTGTGCAAAAGTACACCTCCATATTCTTATGCGCGGGTCTTTTTCTCTATTTTCTTCATGCCGCCCATGTATGGCTGCAGTGCTTCCGGAATATTTACGGATCCGTCAGCATTCAGGTTATTTTCCAGGAATGCGATCAGCATTCTCGGAGGAGCTACTACAGTGTTGTTCAGTGTGTGTGCAAGATATTTCTTACCATCTTTTCCATTTACACGGATTCTCAAACGACGAGCCTGTGCATCACCTAAGTTAGAGCAGCTTCCTACTTCAAAGTATTTCTTCTGTCTTGGAGACCATGCTTCTACATCAAGAGATTTCACTTTGAGGTCTGCCAGGTCACCGGAGCAGCATTCCAGAGTACGAACCGGAATGTCCAGGGAACGGAACAGATCAACAGTATTCTGCCACAGTTTATCAAACCACATCGGACTTTCTTCCGGTTTGCAGACAACGATCATTTCCTGTTTTTCAAACTGGTGGATACGGTAAACACCTCTCTCTTCCAGTCCGTGAGCTCCTTTTTCTTTACGGAAACATGGTGAGTAACTTGTCAGTGTTTTTGGAAGTTCTTCTTCTGGAACGATCTGATCAATGAACTTACCGATCATAGAATGTTCACTTGTTCCGATCAGGTACAGATCCTCACCTTCGATCTTGTACATCATGGCATCCATCTCTGCAAAGCTCATAACACCTGTTACAACGTTGCTTCTGATCATGAAAGGTGGTACACAGTAAGTAAATCCACGGTTGATCATGAAGTCACGTGCATATGCGATAACTGCAGAGTGAAGTCTTGCGATGTCGCCCATCAGATAATAGAATCCGTTACCTGCAACACGTCTTGCGCTGTCCAGATCAATTCCGTCAAAGCTTTCCATAATGTCTGTATGGTATGGGATTTCATAATCCGGAACAACCGGCTCACCAAATTTCTCAATTTCCACGTTTTCACTGTCATCTTTACCGATCGGTACAGAAGGATCAATGATATTCGGGATAACCATCATGTTTTTGAGAAGTTCTTCTTCTACTTCTTTTTCTCTTGCAGAAAGCTCATCGATTCTTGCTCCAGATGCAGCAACCTGTTTTTTAACTTCTTCTGCTTCTTCGCGTTTTCCCTGTCCCATCAGTGCACCGATCTGTTTGGAGATTTTGTTTCTCTCTGCTCTGAGAGCTTCTACTTCCTGTTTGATCTCACGGTTTTCTTTGTCCAGTTCGATAACTTTATCTACCAGTTCCAGTTTGCTGTCCTGAAATTTGTTTCTGATATTCTGTTTTACCACTTCTGGATTTTCTCTCACAAATTTAATGTCTAACATTTTTCTCCTCCTGAAAATTAGCAATATATTTTATTTTTCTGTTTGCTGTTTTTCTTTCTTTTTTGTTTCAGTCTCACTCACTTCTCCAAGCCCAAAATTAACAGCTTTACGAAGTGCCTCTACTTCTTCCTGGCTGAGCATCACATAGGATTCACCCTTTACAATCTCTTTCAGATACAGAAAACAGTTATCTCGGCTGTGCACTGCGTTCAGAATCAATCCGGTATTTTCTCTGTCAAGCAATGCCAGAGCAAAACTCAGTTTTCCTCCAACATCGTCAAATGCATCGTACTTTTCAACTCCATATTTACTGAAAAGTACTTTATAATGTTTTGCCAGGGTACGTATTGCCTGTTCATGTTCTTCTTTTGACTCGAATAAATGATCAATCTGTGTAAACTTACGAACGAAAGTTTTCTCCAAAGACTGAGCATCGCTTCCCTTCATAAACATTTTATATTTTCGTTCCAGTCGAGTCAATCTCATATTACTGCTTACTGTAGATGCAATCAATACCAAAACCACAATCAGTAAAACAATAATGATAATCCCAGGATCAATACCGATACTATCGAAAATTGAACTCATATCATACCTCTTCTAACTTACCTGTGAACAGTTACCTTTTAACTACTTAATAGATTCAAATAAGTCTATGATTCTGTCCAGGTCATCTCTTGAATAGTATTCTATTTCTATTTTTCCCTTATTGTTCTTCTTTCTGTGAATAAATACACGTGTTCCAGTAATATTCTTCATCTTTTCTTCAAGATTCTCATAAATTGCATCTTCTGCTGAATCAGATAATGCAGCATCCTTTTTCTTCGGTGGATTCAGAATCGTTTTGACCAGTTTTTCTGTTTCGCGAACACTTAGTTTTTCATCAAAGATCCTCATAGCAACAGAATATTGTTTCTCTGGATCTGAAATGGAAAGCAGTGCACGGGCATGACCTGCTGAAATCATTTCATCCACCATCATCTGTTGTACTCTGGCATCAAGTTTCAACAAACGAAGAGAATTTGTTACTGCTGTCCTGCTCTTTGATACTCTTTCTGCGATCTCATCCTGTTTTAAATCAAATTCATCAATCAGGCGTTTATATGCCATTGCTTCTTCAACAGGGTTCAGGTCTTCTCTTTGAATATTTTCTATGAGAGAAATTTCCACGATCTGCTGATCTGAGAATTCTTTTACAACCACAGGTATTTCCTTCAAGCCAGCCATTTTGGCCGCGCGCCATCTTCTTTCTCCTGCGACGATCTCATAGTAATCCTTTTTGTCAGATACCAAAAGCGGCTGCAGTACACCATACAGCTTGATGGACTCAGATAATTCAAGGAGTGCATCCTCATCAAATTTCTTGCGCGGCTGTTCTCGATTTGGTTCCACCTTTGAAATTTTTACAATCATTTCACCATTTACTGCCGGCTGATCTGTTGTTATTTTGGTACTCGCTGTATTTGTCTTTGGTTTGGAGTTTCTTACAGTTTTAGGTTTTTCCTGTGAAACTTTTTCCGGAAAAAGCGCATCCAGACCTCTTCCAAGTCCTGATTTTTTTCCTGCCATTATTTATCCTCCCTGTTAATGACTTCTTCAGCTAAAAGACGATAAGCTTCTGCACCGGCAGATCTTGAATCATATATGTTGATAGGCTGTCCATAACTTGGTGCTTCTGCAAGTCTGACATTTCTCGGAATAATGGTCTTGTAAATATTCTGTTGAAGATTATCTTTTACATTCTCAACTACCTGTAAAGAAAGATTTGTTCTGGCATCATACATAGTAAATACGACACCTTCCATTACAAGTTTCTTATTTAATCTGTCTTTTACAAGATCGATCGTATGTATCAGCTGAGAAAGACCTTCCAGCGCATAATATTCACACTGTATTGGAACAAGCACAGAAGTTGCAGCTGTTAATGCATTGATCGTCAGCATATTTAAAGACGGGGGACAATCCAAGATAATATAATCATATTTCCTTCGAAGTTTGTCTGTAATTCCCTTTAAAATATACTCTTTGTCATCTACACTAATCAATTCGATCTCCGCTCCAGATAAATTTATATTCGACGGAATCAAATCAAGATTTTCCACTACATCTTTTACAATTGTTTTTTTGATGTCAGCTTCTCCAAGAAGCAGTTCATACAGCGTATTTTCTACGCCATTTTTGTCAACTCCCAGACCGCTGGTTGTATTTCCCTGTGGATCTATATCAATTGCCAGGACTTTTTTCCCTTTTTCAGCAAGACATGCGGAAAGGTTAATTGCCGTTGTAGACTTACCAACTCCGCCTTTCTGGTTAGCTACTGCTATAATTCTTCCCAAAGTTTACCCTCCTTTCAAAATCATTTACGACCTATCAATTATAGCACTTTTACCATTAATGTTCCACACAATGTTTCACGTGAAACATTAAAATTTAAGGAATTTTTCATTAGAGAATTGTTTATAATTTACAAGTGCATACGTTCATATCCGCCAGGGAATGTTTCACGTGAAACATTTTATAGGTGTGAAACATATAAATATAACTATCAATATTAATATCAATCATTACTACTTCCGGCGATTTCATCAACCTGAATAACACATATCACAAATAAGCTTTGTTAATAACGTTCAGTTTACATAATATCAATTCGTAGGGAATGTAGCCTTATTGTCTTTTTTACAAACACATTTGTCTTTTTTCTTTCCCTATAGGATTTTCCCATTTTCCTGTGTATCTGCCTCATCGCCCCCTTTTTTTCTTATATTTGTCTCCTCTATAGCACCATTTTCCACATAATTGTATATTTTTTTAATAATTATTCACCTATGCTGATAATAAAACACAGCAACCTGAGTTCTGTCCCTTAATTGCAGTTTATCTAATATGGCGCTCAGATAATTTCTGACAGTCCCTTCGCTCAAAAACAACTCTGCCGCGATTTCTCTGTTACTGCATCCATCAGCAATCAGGCGGATAATTTCCTGTTCCCGTTCATTGATACCATAACTACTGTAATCGAACTTCTCTTCTTTCCGGATCAGCCCCGGTATTTTAGATACAATTTCTTTCCCAAAAACAGTCTGTCCGGACTCCACTGCCTGCAGCGCAGGAAGAATACTTGCATAATCCTGCTTCAAAAGGTAACCTTTCGCTCCTAATCGAAGAGCTTTTACTATATATTCATCGTCCAGAAATGTCGTCAAAAGCAGGATATTTGCTTCCGGATATTCCTGTAAAATATATTCAGAAGCCTCCAGCCCATCCATCCCTTTCATTCGAATATCCATTAACAGTACATCTGGTCGATGCTGTCTGTATAATCTGCATGCATCCTCGCCATTCATTCCAGTTGCAGCCACCTGAACCTCTCCATTGATCTGTAAGATTGTCTTTAGCGCTTCTGTAACCAGGCAATCATCATCTACAATTACTATCTTCATCCTAATTCTATCCCCATTTTACTATTCTAATCCTGTTGTTTTGGAATTACGGCAAATATCCGGAAACCATTTTCTCCATTGATCTGCAATGTTCCCCCAAGCGCTATTACCCGCTCCTGCATATTTTTCAGCCCAATTCCTTTACTGTCTGCTTCCTTTGTTGAATATCCACTTCCATTATCTTCGATGCAAAGCTGGTACAATGCAGGATGCTCTCTCAACACTATTTTTACAGTTGTTGCATTACTGTGTTTTATAACATTTGACAGGGCCTCTTTTATAATTGCAGCAAAGCAGTATTTTATTTCATTGGGTATTATTTCGGACATATCATATTCCATTGTACATTTTTCAAAGTCCTTTATAATTCCCTTTATTATTTCTCTGAGAGTTTCCGACTAATCGTGAAGATTATGTACGCTTGAACGTATACTGTTCATAGCAGAATTGAGTGATGTATCCAGTCCTTCCAGCAGGCTTTCCATGTTCTTGTCCTGATTTACGGTCTTTGCTGCACCGGTTAATAAGATCGTTCTTGAAAGCAAATGTCCCACATTATCATGGATTTCTCGGGCAATTCGATTTCTCTCACGAAGTGTCGCCACATAAATTTCATAATTTTGTTTTTCCTGCAGTGCTTTGTTTTTTTCTGCAAGAAGCATGGTACGTTCTTCGCTATCATCTTTGATCTTTTTTATTTCAAAGTACATTTTATCGTACTTTTCTGCATCAGTCGCCAAGATCCACGCCATAACCTCACAAAGTAATAATACTATCGGCATCATCGGCATATACATGCCATTTTTTACCAGTATCAGTATTCCTAAAAATCCTCCTGAAAATATCGTCACCGGCTTCTGTTCTCTTGTAAGAATATAGATCAATACAGGGCAGAACAGTCTTGTTTCCGGCACTGTCAAAAACGATATTATAAATATACTCCATAATAAGGTTTTGGTATATTTCCTGTCAAAAAAATAACTGCCACAGATCAATATCACGGTTTCCAGCATTGCCAGAATCAACCCTCTGTTCAAGTCAAGTGTACACAATGACAGGATTCCTCCCAGAAAAAGTATTCCTGTATCTCGAAAATACCTCATCACACAGCTCCTCACTATTTGATACTATTGTAATCAGTAACGTAAAAACAGCTCTGTTCAGAATCATTATAATATATTCCCCTGCTCCATACAAAGTGACAAATGTCACGTCTCTTTAATGACATCACACACTTGGTATCCTCTCAGATTTCTTTTATAATGATTTTATAACCTCAAATTATATGAAACCGGAGGAATTTTTATGATTCATATAGAAAATCTTGTAAAACGCTACGGCGATCTGGTCGCTCTGAACCATCTTAATCTGGATATCAAAGAAGGGGAGATCTTTGGGCTTCTCGGCCCGAACGGTTCCGGCAAAACAACTGCGATCAACTGCCTTCTTTCTCTTCTGAAATATGATAAAGGGGAAATCTATATTTTCGGTCAGAAGATGACTCCCGACAACTACGAAGTCAAACAGCAGATCGGCATCGTACTGCAAAATGTAGCAGTTTTTGATGAACTGACTGTATCTGAAAATATCGACTATTTCTGCGGACTGTACATACATGACAAAAACCGGCGCAGGGAACTTGTCGAAGAAGCCATCCAGTTTGCCGGACTGAAAGACTACCGCCAAACACGCCCTCAGAAGCTTTCCGGGGGGCTTCTTCGAAGGCTCAATATTGCCTGCGGGATTGCCCACAAGCCACGGCTTATCATCCTCGATGAGCCTACTGTCGCCGTAGACCCGCAAAGCCGCAATAAGATCCTGGAGGGTATCCAGGAATTAAACCGCCAGGGTTCCACGATCATCTATACCTCACACTACATGGAAGAAGTTGAACAGATCTGTACACGGATCGCGATCATGGATCACGGGCGCGTCATCGCATCCGGAACCACAGAAGAATTAAAGAAAATGATCAAAACCGGCGAAACGATCACCGTTGAAGCTCTTCTTCTGACTGAAAGGCAGCTTCAGGATATCCGAAATCTTCCTCATGTATTCGATGTGCATTATGAAGATCAGATCCTCACTCTTCGCTGTACCTGCGCACAGCATAACCTGATCCGGCTTCTGAATTACCTCCAGAGCCAGGATCTCACATTCGGCAGAGTTTTCTCTGAACTTCCGACACTGAATGATGTATTTCTTGAAATAACAGGAAAACAGCTTCGTGATTGATGTATAATTATACATTATCATGTATATTTTTGAGAAAGGATCTTTTTTATGCTGCATTTAATAAAATATAACCTTCTGATCAAGGTGCGAAATTTTAATACGGTCTTCTGGCCGCTTGTTTTTCCACTGATCATGGCTACTTTTTTCTTTTTTGCCTTTGGAAATCTGAATGATGCAGACTTTGAAACCGTGCAGGCCGCACTTGTAAAAGAGTCTGACAATCCCGTATTTGGATTTTTCCTTGATCAGGTTCAAAGCGGAGATCCTGAGCTGATCGCTCTTCATGAAATGAGCGAAGATGAGGCACTTGACGCATTAAACCAGAAAAAGATCTCCGGCATTTACTATGAACAGGCCGTGCCAAGCCTCACGCTCAATGGACAGGGCATTCCCGAGAGTATCCTCCAGTCCGTCCTGGAAAGTTATGAAAATAATCTGCATACGATACAGACCATCCTGAAAAAACATCCTTCCGGACTTCTCTCTGCTCTCCAGCAGATGTCAGATACAAAAGACCTTGTCCGGGAAGTTTCCCTCGGCGGCAAAACAATAGATGGAAATTCGCAGTTTTTTTACGCTCTGGTCGCAATGGGATGTCTTTATGGATGTTTTATCGGTTTTGGCTCTGCGATCACTTTACAGGCCAATTTAACGGCTCTGGCGGCACGTCGCTGCGTTACGCCTACCCACAAGCTGAAACTGATCCTTTCAGAGCAGACTGCCTCTTTTCTTCTGGGTTACTCGGATGTGATCATTCTGCTTCTGTATCTTCGAAATATCCTGAAACTAGATTTTCAGGGACAGTTCGGCAAAATGCTGCTCGTTTCCCTGTTCGGAAGCCTGATTGGTGTATCTATGGGATTATTTATCGGAAGTCTCGGCAGGCTGAATGAAGGCATCAAGATCGGAATCATGCTCGCTATCTCCATGTCCTGCTGTTTTTTGTCAGGGCTTATGAACAACACTATGAAAGACACCGTAGAAAAGCATGCCCCAATCATCAACAGACTCAATCCTGCTGCACTGATCTCCGATGCTCTTTACTGTATTAATGTATATGACGATGCCTCGCGCTATTACAGAAACCTGATCACGCTGATCGTCATGAGTGCCGCGCTCGTTCTTGCTTCATTCTTGCTTATCCGGAGGGAACGTTATGACAGTATTTAAAGGATATCTAAAAATTTTAAAGAAAAATCTCGGAATGCTTCTGATGTATCTGGTGATCTTTTTTGCGATTGCCATCGCACTTCAGGCTGCTGCCCGCAAAGAGCATCTCGGCACTTTTGAAAAGACACGGATCAATGTTGCCGTTGCTGACAGCGATCAGAGCGAGCTTTCCCAGGGACTGATCCGCTACCTCAGTACTATCCACAATGTATCTGAGATCTCCAGTGAACCATCTGTTATGCAGGAGGAGCTTTTTTACAGAAATGCATCTTATATCGTGCAGATCCCGGAGAATTTTTACCAGACATGTATTGAAGAGGAAGAACCTCTCTCTGTCACCAAAGTCCCTGGCTCTTATACCTCTTTTTATGTAGATCAGCAGATCAGCACATGGCTCAATTCCATACGTACTTACACAGCCGCAGGTTTTTCCCTTAAGGAAGCCATGGATGCATCCATGGAATTGCCGGCATCGGAAGTAACTATGTACGAGGGTACGGAAAATAATCTGGAAACGCCGCCCTATATTTACTATTTCCGCTATGTTCCCTATCTGTTTCTTGCTGTACTCAGCTATTCTATGGGATATGTTCTTCTGGCTTTTCAGAAAGAAGATATCCAGAAACGGATGCGTGCCTCAGCAGTTTCTCTGCGTCGCCAGAATATAGAAGGTCTGCTTGCAATGTTTATGCTCGGAACTGTACTCTGGCTGATCTCAGCCGCAGGTGTCTGCGTCCTTTTTGGTAAGGAGTTCCTGACTTCTCCGCTGATGGGATACTACATTCTGAATACGGCTTTGATGCTTGGTATTGCGCTCTCGCTCTCCTATCTCGTGGGGATCTTTGTCAAAAACAGCAATATGCTGAGCGGGATCTCCAACCTGCTTTCACTGGGAATGTGCTTTCTGTGCGGAGCATTTGTCCCGATGAGCATTATGAACAAAAGTGTCCTTAAAATTGCGCAGTTTCTACCGGTCTACTGGTATGAATCCGTAAATGAAACACTTGCAAGATACAAAACCCTGCCTGTACCTGTTGCAGAAGAAATCTGGAAATCTATGGGAATCGAGGCTATGTTTATTGCTGCCTTTGTGTTTATGATCCTGGCGGCTTCGAAATATAAACAGCAGCGCTGATATTTTGGGTCTCAGGTCAAAGAAAGCCCCGTAACTGGCTGAACTTGTTTATTAACTGTTCAGTCAGCTGCGGGGCCTTTTATTTATGATTTTTATCAAAAGAAAATTCCAACCTGTTCCAGAAAATGTTCCGGATCTTCGGCCTGCGGAAAGTGTTTGGTTTCCTTAAGAGTGACTGCTTCCACAGACAGGTTGATGCTCTGGTATGCTTCTACAGCTGCTTCTCCATTATTCTCTGCCTCACCTTCCACAATATAAAGGCTGTTATCAATCTCTTTAAGTGCACGGGTGATGTCGATGTTCATGTATTTTGCCACTTTGTTTGCATATACATTCTTGGCATAGCAGCCGCCTTTATGTGCAGCTTCATAATAAGCATCCTGCAGATCACGCAGCGGATGGAATGGGTCAAAAGCAAAGTTCTCAATAAACTCGTTATTGATCGCGGCTCTGGATACAACCATATAGTAAACCAAAGTACCAAATACCGGAACTTCCAGACACTTGCGGAAAAGTTTGTCTTTCTTCGTCGGCATCTGTTTGAGAGCTCCCGGATTAACCGGATTGACCATCATGATCTTGTTGAACAGTTTTCCTTCGTTGCGACATGCCATGATGACGAAGGAGCCTGAGTAACCGCTGACGATCACATCTGTCTTCTCTCCGATCACGTTCTTGATGAAATCGCAGATACTCTGAACATATACAAAATTGGTATATGTCATGCCTGGTTTCTCAGAACGTCCACATCCCGGAAGGTCTATGCTGTACACGGTATGTTCCAGTGCAAGATCATCCTCTATCTTGTTCCATTCATATCCGGAACCGCCCGGAAGCATATCATGGATCAAAAGGATCGGGCTTCCCTTGCCTTTTCTCGTATAGTAGATATCACCGAAACGCCAGTGATAGTAATTCTTTCCATTTGTATCAAGCATTTCCTTCAGACCTGCTGATGCTGCAACTACTTTGTTTGCGATGTGTATTATGACAGTTGTCGTCGTTGCCAGTGCTGCGAGAGTTATCAGTCGTTTACCGTGTTTATTCATAATTTACCTCCCTGTTCATGTCTGAGTAGCCTTATTATACGACAAATGAAATGGTTTGACAATCTATAACAAGTTTTCTTCCTATCTTCCTAAAGAAAAACCAGGGATGCATTTCTGAGAGCGCATCCCTGGTTTTCATCATTGGACTCTTATTTTACAGTTCTTAGTTATCTTTCCTGACTTAACTGTGACAGTTACTATACCATTTTTCTTTCCTGTAACCTTTCCACTGGAAGAAACTGTTGCTATTCTGCTATTAGATGAAGTATATGTCACTACATCACTATTTCCCACATACCTCAGTTTAGGTTTAAGAATATAATTCTTTCCTTTCTTAACTGTTACAGCCGATGGGATTCCCTGTACCGCGGTAGTTCCAGGAACAGTAACCGTACAGATTACTTTTTTTGACCCTGACTGAACTGTAATTTGGGCTATTCCAATTCCTGCCGTCTGGATTTTTCCATTTTTATCAACGGTTGCAACTTTAGCAGCAGATGTAGAATATTTTACATTTTTCCAGGAAGCATTTGGTTTTAAGACACTGGTCTTTCCAAGTTTTATTGTCAGTTTCTGAGGAATACCTGAATTCTCTGGCACCGGAGTTAATTTAGGAATCGCTTTATTTTCTTTCTTACCACAACTGCTACAAGTACGCTGCTGTTTTCCTTCACTCGTCACAGTCGCTGCCTGAATAATGTTCCACTTACTCCATTTATGCCCTGATGCTTTAACAATCTGCTGTGCTTTCAGCACCTTTTTGCATACAGAACAATGACTTCCTTCTGTTTTTCCATTTTTCTCACAGGTTGCTGCTACTGCTTTATCTTTTACTGATTTATGTCCGGTTGCCGGAATCTTTTGTACTCTGGTTTTTCCACAAATTGTACACTTTTCTGTTTTTTTTCCTATTTTCTCACAGGTTGCTGCCTTGGTAATGCTTGTTTTATATTTATGAGTATGGTTTGGTATATAATTATAATTTACTTTTGCATTGTTAAGATCTCTGGAAGGTGATAATTTTAATTTTTGCCATTGGGTCTTAGAACCTGTATAGTTGATTGTTTTTAATCCACTGAACTCAAATACACGCTGACCAATTTTCACAACACTTTTGGGAATTACAATGCTTGTTAGTTTGCCACAGCTTCCAAACGCACCATTTCCCAGCTCCGTAACACTGTTGGAAATTTTCACACTTGTCAGACTCTCACATCTCGCAAATGCTGCTGCTCCAATTCGTTTGACACCATTCGAAATTTCTATGCTTTTTAATCGTTTACAGTCTATAAAAGCCATAGTACCAATTTCCGTAACACCGCCTGGAATGGTAATACTTGTCAATCCACTGCAGTCTGTAAATGCAGATTCTCCAATCTTTTGGACGCTATTTGGTATTTTTATACTCTTTAAACCGGAACAGCCCATAAATGTAAAATACTTAATTTCCTTAATTCCCTCTGGAATTGTAACACTTGTCAGACTGCTGCAGCCACAAAACACACATTCTCCAATACTGGTAACACTGTTTGGTATTTTTATATTTTTTAAACTGCTACATGCGTAAAATACATTATCATCAATCGTAGTAACACTATCAGGAATAGTAGCACTCTTTAAATTTGTACACCAATAAAATGCATTCCGCCCAATGCTGGTAACACCTTTTGGAATTGTAATGTCTGTCAGGCTACTGCATTCCATAAATGTATCGCCTTCAATTTTAGTAATATTATTGGAAAGTTTTACAGTTTTCAAGCTGGAGCACCCCTCAAATACACCATATGCAAGTTCTGTAACACTATCAGGAATCGTGATTCCTGTCAGGCTGCTACATCCAGAAAATGCAGAGTCACCAATACTCCAGACACCATCCGGGATAGTAATACTTTTCAGGCTGCTGCATCTCTCGAATGCATTATTGCCAATACTCGTCATTTTGTCAGAAAGCGTAATACTCGTCAAACTGCTACAGCCATAAAATGTATAGGATCCGATATAATAATCATATGCCATATTTGAAAGATCGATGCTCTTCAGGCTACGGCAGTATTCAAATGCACTAAGCCCTATATTTGTAAGACTGCCTTCAATTTTTATATTTTTCAAATTGCTTAAGTGAGAAAAAGCGCTATGTCCAATTGAGCTTACGCCTTCCTTCATGATAACTGTATCAATTTTTTGTCGATATTTATGCCATGGTATCTGGCTATCCATCAGATAATCATACATATTTCCATTACCATCAATTATCAGTGTATATCTGTTTGATGCATTTTCCACAATCGTATAGGTAAGATCATCTCCACATTTTCCCTTTTTTATAACTTTCCCTGAAGCCACTGCATCTGTGCCAGACACTTGCTCTTCTGTGGCAATTTCACTGTCTGCAATGTCATCAGCAAAAACGTCCTCACTGTTATCATCTGTAAATTCAATATTTTCAATTTCTGAATTTTCTTCCAATGCAGAGTCTTCAATTTCTTCAACGTCTGCACTTTTTTCTTCCGCATCTCCCTCTGAAATATCTACTTCCTCAACGTCCTCTTCACCATCAGAAATATTCTCCTCTAATACAGTTTCCTCTGCTGCAAATACATTCCCGGGCATTCCTGAAAATACTATTCCAGCCGATAATAAGATTGCCAAACCCTTTCTTTTCATATGCATTTCCCTCCTCCGTGAGATCAAGAAATTTTTTTCTTAAATATTCTGTTAATTGTTGCTTTTTATTATACAATACAGCAGCCTTGTTTTCAACCTGCATCACCCTAACAGAGAAAGAAGTTTCTGCACATCTTCCATTCTGGTTGCCCAGCTTGTGGCAAATCTGATTATGGTATGGGTGTCGTCAGCCTTTTCCCAGAAGCTGAACTGGACTTCTTTTCGGAGTTCTTCCATCTTGGAATCTTCAAGGATGATAAACTGCTGGTTGGTCGGGGAATCCAGCAGGAACTTATACCCTTTTTCCTGTAAGCCCTGTTTCATGACTGCTGCCATTTCAATGGCATTTCTGCCGATTTCTTTGTACAGATCATCTGTAAAAAGTGCATCAAACTGTACACCCACAAGTCGGCCTTTTGCAAGCAGGGCTCCGTGCTGCTTTACTCTTGTAAGGAAATGTTTCGGCATGGTATTTCCTGTAAATACCACAGCCTCGCCGCAAAGTGTGCCTGCCTTGGTCCCACCGATATAAAATACATCACAGAGTTTTGCAATGTCCTGTAATGTCACATCTGTTTCTGTGGATGCGATTCCATAGATCAGTCTTGCGCCGTCGAGATACAAGGGCAGTTTGTACTCTCTGCATACGGCTGACAGCTCTTCCAGTTCTTTTCTGGAATACAGGGTTCCATATTCTGTCGGATGTGAGATATAGACCATTCCCGGAAAAACCATATGCTCGTAGTTCTCATCCCCATAAAATCTCTCCACCAGTTCACGGAGGTCTGCCGCACAGATCTTGCCATCTGTCTGCGGAAGCTCCAGCACTTTATGTCCGGTAAATTCGATCGCACCGGCTTCGTGTGTACTGACATGCCCCGTCTGAGCCGCTACAACGCCTTCATATGGCTGTAGAAGTGTGTCGATGACAATCTGATTGGTCTGCGTTCCACCTGTGAGCAGAAAGACTTCTGCATCCTCACAGCCGCATGCTTTCTTAATCTTCTCTTTGGCGGCATTGCAGTAATGATCCATGCCGTAACCGGTAAGCTGCTCCATATTTGTGTCAATCAGGTGCTGAAGGACTTTTTCATGCGCACCTTCTGAATAGTCGTTTACAAAATATAACATCTTTGGTTCCCTCTCTCGTATTATAAAATAAAATCAGGTCTATTTTAGCACATTCATTCCGAAAATACAGTGTTCCGCAAAAAATATCCGGAGCCAGACTGTTCTGCCGGGTTCCGGATATTTCTGTATAAAATGCTGTTTAAAGCTTTGTTTAATTTTCTGGTGTTTCTGTCTCCGTCAGAGTTACTGTTGCGTCTGCTTCTGTATCCGCAGAAGTTTCTTCCGATTCCGTATCTTTCGCATCAGTATCTGCATTTATCATTTCCTGATATGCTTCATCCATATCACGAATGTTCATCTTGTTTACCAGATAAACCTTATCTCCGACAACTGCTGCATAGAAGTTTGTGTCGTATTCGTAATATTCTGCGGTTGTCTTATTGCCGTCTGTGTCTTTGAATACGAAAGTGTATGCAGGATCGCCTTCCGGGGTATAGTCTTCGGTGAGACGCTGCTGAGCAGTCATGTTGATGAGTTTATTGTAAAAGGTTGTGAATGTTGTCTCCTCCAGATCTGCACCATCCAGTTTGTAGGAAACGGTCGTGGTCTCCTCTGCGTCTTCATCGTCACTGTCTTTGGTCGTCTCTCTTGTTACTGTCACTGTATGGTCACCGTCTGGAGTTTTTACTTCCAGGGAATCCAGACTGTTGACGGAGAGATAGTTTACAGAAAGACTGTAGAAATCAGATACCGTGCTATCAAGGATGTCTGTCAGGGAATCCTCTGTGATCGTATAGACTTCTTTGCTGTCGTTTACTTTTACGTAACGGTCACTGCCGGTCTCATCACCTACGTAGATGGTGATTTCTTTGTCGACTGTCTTTGTCTCGGCTTCTTCGGAATCGTCCTCTGTATCGCTGTCCGTTGAGCTTTCATCTTCGGAAGATGTCTCAGAATCTGTATCAGTTTCATCTGTGCTTTCTGATGTATCTTCGGTATCCTCAGAATCATCTTCTACTGCTTCTTCTGTATACTTCGCCGTGATCACTGCATATGGATCATCAAATCCATACTTGGAATCGTCTGTGCAGTTGTAATCCACAAAGCTGTCGTATGACAGTGAACCGATTGCTGAGGTCACTGTTCCGGCTTTATCGGTATCTGCTTTTTCTGAAGTCTTGCCATCTGATATATTCCAGAAAAGATTATCCGGATCCTGAGTCAGTTCATAACCGTCTTCTTTGTCAACCTTAACCTCCGTGATCGTTGAGGAAGTCACAGACGGGAAAGTTCCGCTCTCTGCAAAATCATACAGAGTTCCCATGAATGGCTCCACTGCAGAGCTGTCTACCAGATATACATTCTTGTCATCATCGCTTTTCTTCACATAATACTGACTGGTGGATTCATTCTCCATACCGACCTGAAGTACTGTGTCTCCGTCATCTGTCGTAAGTTTGATCTCATTCTGTGGAGAATCCAGATCATATTCACTTAAATCCTCCACATCAGAGATTTCCTGTGTAGCAGAGAGGGATGCGATTCCTCCCACTGCAGTATTTACAGTATCCTGATCCACCGGGAAATCCGTATCGCTTTTTTCTGACCAGGTGTCGTCTTTTTTGTCAAATTCTACATTGTCCTGTCCTGCTGTGAATGCAACCGAAGTAATATCATCTGTAGACAGGCTGGTCAGTTCAACGCTTGTGTCCTCTTCCTCAGATTCTTTCTTTTCCTGAGAAGAAACATAGGAGTTTACGCCCACATAAGCCCCTGACACCACGCCAAGTGCAACTACAGCAGAGACAAGTTTTACTGTCTTTTTCTTCATTATGCCTTTCTCCTTTTCAGCCATACTCCAAAGCCAATTACCAGGAATGCAAGAGGGATCAGTCCCATGATAACAATCTTCCAGAAGCTTGTATCATATGCTGTAAGGGTCAGATAGGAAACCTGGAGATCCTTTACCGGAACAGAGATCGTAGAAGTCTCATCGGAACTGCACATCCAGCTTAAGGATTCCATGATCATCTGCTCATTTCCACCTGATACCATCTGGTTAATCTGGCTGTCCATCAGGCTGGAAGAAGAATAATAAACAATCTGTGTTTCTTTATCATCGTCCAGAGTTTCTGTGATGCTTACACCAAGATCAAATGGTCCCTCGATATCATCATCTGTTTTTTCAATGCTTCCACTGTTTACATCTACCTTGGAATATGCACTGTCTGATGTAGCAAGAAGACTCTCTATCGTTACCGTATCTCTCACATCATCTGTTTTCTGGATACCCTGTGCTGTAGGCATCAGCACATAATATCCCTTGGAAGCAAAATCTGTGATCGCATCTGTACTGTTGACTGTAGGAACCAGGTAATACGGCATCTGTGCATAATGCTGTGAATCGCCCTCTACCACGATTCCCTCTGTTCTCTGTACACCGTAATTTGCAAGCACAGCGTCAAAGTTTGTCATGGATTCTTCCGTATAATCAGAGAAGATCATAGCCTTGCCGCCGTTTTCCAGATACTCGATGATCGCATCTTTTTCTGTCTCGGAAATATCACTTGTCGGTGCGTTGATCAGCAGGCAGGCTGCATCATCCGGCACGCTCTCTTCTGTCAGAAGATTCAGGGACTGGATATCGATATTCGCTTTCTCGATATCTTCTTTTAAGGTAGAATCGAGTTCCTTCTCTCCATGTCCGTCGAGTGTGTACAGGATCAGAAGATTTTCGGATGTTACATAAGAGATCGCGCTGTCGATCTGTCCTTCACCGTCAAATCCTGTTGTTGTATAACTGTAAGTGTTATAGTCCATGGAGGACTGGTAGATCGTATCGTAAGATACGACTTTGCTTCTGTCACCGCATACAACGATCAGGCTGTTTGCAGAAACATCATCACTTGTATACTGAGAAGTAAATTTCGGATTTACAACAGGGTCTTTTGTCTCAACTTTAATATGCGAAGATTCTTCCGCATATTTTTCCAGAAGTCTCTTCAGTGTCTCATCCTCAGAACCACTCTGGACAACCTGATAGATCGTGATATCCTTGTCCAGCTTTTTGAGATAAGCTTTCGTCTCATCACCGATGCTGTAAAGCTTCTGTGAGCTTACATCAAACTCTGTATATTTGGATGGCAGAGATCCGACGATCATATTGATCACAATTACGATCACAATAAAAATCGCACTGATCACAACGCTATAAGAACCGTTTTTCAGATATTTTCCATTCATGGATTCTTTGATCCTCTGCTTTAACGGTTTCTTTTCTTTCTTGTTCTGCCCGTCTTTTTTGTTAAACTTTTCCTTCAGTTTCATCTTTCTCGCCTCCTTAATTCCAACGTCTCTTCGCAATAGACTGTACGGTCAGGAAAAGACAAACTGCGATCACTGACACGAAATACAGGATTCCCTTGATGTCAAAGATCGAATTGGCAAAGTTATCAAAATGACTGCTCAGGTTGACGATATTCAGGACCTTCTGGATCCCGCCTGAGAAGAAAGAAGAATTTACCACATATACGACCGCAAGGATAATCTCTCCGATCACACATACTGCTGCCGAGATCAGCAGGTTCTTGATCATCGTATAAATGATCAGAGCTGCCGCAAGAATCAGAAGTCCAAAAGTAATGCAGGTAGACAGAGCTCCCTCTGAAAAGAATGAGGAAATTCCGTTCATCATATAAAATGCAAACAGAAATACAAAGGTAAGAACTGCTGCAATAACCTGACTCTCAGTCAGAGAAGATACAAATACACCAATGGCAAGGTTTGCACAGCCAAGCAGGAAAAATCCCAGAATACCTGTATAGGCTCCTGCAAAAGAAACCGTTCCGAATTTTGACATCAGAAGTGGGTAAAAGCACATGATAACCATCGGAATCGCAAAGATCGTTACCAGTGCAAGATATTTGCCAAGAACGATCTGTCCGACAGAAACCGGTGCTGTCAGAAGCAGCTGGTCTGTTTTTTGTTTTCGTTCTTCTGCAAGAACTCTCATGCTCAGGATCGGAACGCTGATCAGAAATACAAAGGTCAGTGCACTTAAAGTATATTCAAATTTCGGATAAGCTGCCGCCAGTTGATAAGCAGAAAAATAAATACCTGTAAGAAGCAGGATAAAGAAAATAAACAAATATCCTACCATAGATGTGAGATAACTTCTCAGCTCTCTCTTATATACTGCTGTCATTTCGTTTCTCCCTCCTTCTCCGGTTCCTCAGGTTTTTTCTTCTTGTCATCTTCGGTCAGCTCCAGGAAGATCTCTTCGAGGGATACTTTCTTGGACTGCATTTCAAGGATCGGATAATGATGTTCTGCCATCTTAAAGAAAACTTCCTCGCGGATATCTATATTTTCTTCTGTGGAAAGTTTCACTTCCCAGCCTTCCTGATCCTTGGCTGCGTTGATCGCGATCTCCTTGATCCCCTCAATCTCTCCAAGCAGAATACGGATCTTGTCCTTATCTCCTTTGACAAGAAGTGACAGATTGTTGGAACCCTGCGCGAGTTTACCCAGATTATCCGGCGTATCGCTGGCAACCAGTTTGCCATGAGAAATGATCAGTACATAATCGCATACTGCACTCACCTCAGAAAGAATATGAGAACTCAGGATAACGGTATGTTTCTTTTTAAGGCTCTTGATCAGGTCACGGATCTCTATGATCTGTTTCGGGTCAAGTCCTACTGTTGGCTCATCAAGGATGATCACTTCCGGATATCCGAGGATTGCCTGTGCAAGTCCAACTCTCTGTCTGTAACCTTTGGACAGGTTTTTGATCAGGCGGTTACGCATATCTGAGATCTTGACCATTTCCATGACTTCTTCAACCATGGATTTCTTTTCGTTTTTTGGAATTTTTTTGAGATCAGCGGCAAAATTCATATATTCGAGCACTGTCATATCGAAATAAAGAGGCGGAATTTCCGGCAGATAACCGATACATTTCTTTGCCTGTTCCGGTTCTTCCAGTATGTCATGACCGTCAATGGTTACCGTTCCTTCCGTAGATGCTATATAACCGGTAATCATGTTCATAGTCGTTGATTTACCAGCTCCGTTCGGCCCGAGAAAGCCGTAGATTTTTCCCTTCTCTATCTTAAAAGAAAGGTGGTCAACTGCTGTATGGTCGCCATAACGTTTGACCAGATTGTTTACTTCAATCACAAAATTCTCCTCCTTTTCTTTACAAACAGAAGATGCTTCCGGGCGAAACAGAGATAGGGGGTACCCGGAAACATCTTTTATTACGGAGCGGATCTTACATCCGCTCCTTGAAATATTCTATGAGAAAGTTGTGATAAAAATTGGATAAATCTGTGAGGATTCTGTGAAAAGGAATTTGAGAAATTCAGGATAATTTATGACAAAGGTTCTTTAAGCGGAGTACCCGCTTTGCGTGGATAACGTCCCGGTGTCGCTTTGATCTTCTCGATCACAACGAGGGAGCGCTGGATCTCTGAATCCGGAAGCTGGAAATAGACAACATCCTGGACCATGCCGCCGAGGATCTTGACTGCTTTCTGTGCCTGCTCTACTTCTTCCTGTACAGTACCTGATTTATAGGAAATAAAAAATCCACCTGTCTTCACATATGGAAGACAGTATTCTGATAAAGTTGCCAGATTGGATACCGCACGGGAAACACAGAGATCATAAGTTTCGCGGTATGCTTTGTTTTTTGCAAATTCTTCGGCTCTGCCGTGGATCGCAGTGATATTCTCCAGTTTCAGAAGCTGGAAAGTCTCCTCAAGGAAGTTCACTCTTTTTTTGAGAGAATCCAGAAGGCAGGCTTCCAGATGCGGGAACGCGATCTTGAGCGGAACGCCCGGAAAACCTGCACCTGTTCCGATATCCATGATCCTGTTTACCTTGCTCATATCTACAGCTTTCACGCAGGCAAGGCTGTCCAGGAAGTGCTTTACCAGCACTTCCTGAAATTCTGTGATACCAGTCAGGTTCATGACTTTATTTTTTTCTACAAGATATTCGTAAAAATCTGTAAACTGCTTTTTCTGGACTTCATCGAGAGTGATGCCAAGTTCCTGGCATCCTTCTTCCAGTATTGTTAAATCATATGCCATTGATCTGCTCCTTCTTTATGCATTTCGTCTGTACTGTTCCAGATATACAAGAAGCACAGAGATATCTGCCGGAGATACGCCGGAGATTCTGGACGCCTGTCCAATGGATACCGGACGGTATTCTTCCAGTTTCTGTCTTGCTTCAATGCGGAGACTTCCGACTTTTTCATAATCCAGGTCCTCCGGGATCTTCTTTGCTTCCAGTTTCTTGAACTGTTCTACCTGTTTCATCTGACGCTTGATGTAGCCTTCGTATTTCAGATTGATCTCAACCTGTTCTTTTACGTCCCATGGAAGTTCCGGACGTTCTTTGTCGATCGGCGCAAGGTCTTCATAAGTAAGTTCCGGTCTGCGGATCAGTTCTGCGATGGTTGTTCCGGATTTCAGAAGAGTGCTTCCTTTTTCTTCAAGGAGCTTCTGCACTTCCGGGTTTCCTCCGATCGTCGCATGTTCTGTTCGCTCAATTTCTCTGGCGATCGCTGCTTCTTTTTCAAGAAGTTTCTGATAAGTCTCCTCGTCGATCAGGCCGACCTGATAACCTTTCTTGCGGAGACGTAAATCTGCGTTATCCTGTCTAAGAAGCAGACGGTATTCTGCACGGCTTGTCATCATACGATATGGTTCGTGGTTTTCTTTCGTAACAAGGTCATCGATCAGAACGCCAATATATGCCTCGGAACGGTCAAGGATCAGATGTTCCTGTCCCTTAACTTCCATAGCCGCGTTGATTCCGGCGATCAGTCCCTGTGCAGCTGCTTCTTCATATCCTGAACTTCCGTTGAACTGTCCACCGCTGAAAAGACCCTTGATCTTCTTGAATTCCAGTGTCGGATAAAGCTGTCGCGGATTGATGCAGTCATACTCGATCGCATAGGCGTTCTTTACGATCTTTGCATGCTCCAGTCCCGGTACGGAATGGTACATCTCATCCTGAACATCTTCAGGAAGGGAGCTTGACATTCCACCGACATACATCTCGTTTGTATAAAGTCCTTCCGGTTCGATAAATACCTGATGGCGTTTCTTGTCAGCAAATCTTACGACTTTGTCCTCGATGGACGGGCAGTATCTCGGTCCTGTTCCCTCGATCATTCCGGAATACAGAGGGGAACGGTCAAGGTTTGCACGAATGATCTCGTGTGTTTTTTCATTTGTGTAGGTAAGCCAGCAGGATCTCTGCTCGATCTGCACGCTTTCCGGGTCTGTGGAAAAAGAGAACGGTACAACTCTCTTATCGCCAAACTGTTCTTCCATCTTGGAATAGTCAATGGTGTTTCCTGCGATTCGTGCCGGTGTTCCTGTCTTGAAACGGAACATTTCGATTCCAAGTTCCTTGAGTGAATCCGTCAGATAGTTTGCCGCCTGCAGTCCGTTCGGACCTGTATAGTTGCTGACATCACCATAAATACAGCGTGCCTTGAGGTAAGTTCCTGTGCAAAGTACGACTGCCTGGCAGTGATAAACTGCACCTGAATATAATTTCACACCTGTGATCTTTCCATCTTCTACAAGAAGTTTGGTTACTTCTCCCTGTTTGATCGTAAGGTTTGGCTGATTTTCCAGAGTCTTACGCATCTCTGTGCTGTATGCCTGTTTGTCTGCCTGCGCTCTGAGTGAGTGAACTGCAGGTCCCTTGGACTGGTTCAGCATTTTGGACTGAATAAAAGTCTTGTCAATATTTTTGCCCATTTCCCCGCCGAGTGCATCCAGCTCTCTTACCAGATGTCCCTTGGAGCTGCCTCCTACGTTCGGGTTACACGGCATCAGTGCGATACTGTCCACACTGACTGTAAATATTACGGTATCAAGTCCCAGTCTTGCACAGGCAAGAGCTGCTTCACATCCTGCATGACCGGCTCCAACTACAACGATATCACAGTTTTTCTCCAGTCTTCTGTCCTCCATTTTTATCTTCCCTTCTTTTCTAAATTGCGTTTATTTTCCTGTACAGAATTTGCTGAAGATCTCATTGACCAGATCCTCCCCTACGGATTCTCCCACGATCCTTCCGAGGCTTTCGTAGGCATTCATAAGGTCGATGGAAAAGAAATCTTCTGCCATTCCCATATCAATACTGTTCTTCACAAGTTCCAGGCTTTCTTTCGCTTCTTCCAGTGCAGCTTTGTGTCTTGCATTTGTGATGTATACTTCATCATTAAAAGAAAGTTCTCCCTGGAAAAACATGTTCTTGATCTCATCTTCCAGTTTACGGATCCCTGTTTCTTCCACTACGGAAACAGGGATCACTGGACTTCCGGTACGCTGCTTTATTTTCTCCATATCTACGACCGGCTCAAGGTCTGTCTTGTTGTAGATCACGATGCTTTTTCTTCCGGAAAGTAATTCTATGATCTCTTCATCGTTTTCGTCAAGTGGTCTGGAGGAATCTACAACATACAGGATAAGGTCTGCGTCTTCTGCCATCTGTTTGGCTTTGCCGACTCCGATCTTTTCCACTACATCCTCGGTCTCGCGGATTCCTGCGGTGTCGATCACGCGAAGTGTGATTCCGTTCAGAGAAATGTATTCTTCCAGGATATCCCTCGTTGTGCCTTCGATCTCTGTGACGATCGCGCGGTCTTCGCCTACCAGGAAATTGAGGAGAGAGGATTTGCCGGCATTTGGCTTACCGAGGATAACTGTCTTGATCCCCTCCTGGATCATTCTTCCGTCGTCGGCAGTTTTCAACAGGTTCTGGATCTCTTTTGTCTCTTTATCCACAATGACCCTTAATTCCTGTGGATAGCCGGTGAGATCGTAGTGCTCCGGATCATCCAATGCAGATTCTATATATGCGATCTGGTAGAGCAGTCTGCTCCGGATCTCTTTTACAGCACGCTGTACGGAGCCTTTGAGCTGTTCTACGGAACTCTTGAGTGCCATGGAGTTTTTGGCCTGAATGACATCCATGACAGCCTCAGCCTGTGACAGATCCAGCCTTCCATTTAAGAAAGCTCTCTTTGTAAATTCTCCTGGTTCTGCGATCACGGCTCCGTTTTTGAGCACGGTTTCCAGAACCTTCTTCATGGCATAGACTCCGCCATGACAATCTATTTCTACGGTGTCCTCACCAGTATAAGTGTGGGGTCCTCTCATGATCATAACCAGAACTTCATCAACCACATCTTCTCCATCATAGATAAAGCCGTAATGGATCGTGTGGCTCTGTACTTCCCTGATATTTTTCTTTCCGTTTTTGGAACGATAGATCCGGGAAATCACATCCATTGCTTCATCTCCGCTGATACGGACGATCCCGATTCCGGACGCACTCATAGCAGTTGAGATCGCAGCGATCGTTTTTTCCATATTGCCTCCTTATAAAAAAAATGTTATCCCAGAAGAAAGCACACGTCAATCACGTGTTATTCACGCTTTCACCTAGAATAACATTTTATATTTCAGTTGTGAACTGTTTTCACTGCTGATTTAGTGTTACTGTTCACTTTGTTCACAGTAACTTGGTCAAAATCCATTCCAAATCACCTACGGTGATGGGATTTTGCCCTGTATGTCTCGGGATTTTGCCATATTCATGGCAAAACACCTCGCGGGATACTACCTGTGAGCAGTAACACTTTAGTATCTCTTTAATTTGACAACTACGTGACGGTATGGTTCTTCACCTTCACTTACTGTCTCTACGAATTTGTTTCCCTGAAGTGCAGAATGGATGATTCTTCTCTCGTAAGGATTCATTGGCTCGAGAACTACAGGTTTTCTTGTTTTCTTGACCTTGTAGGCGATTCCTCTTGCCAGGTTCTCGAGAGTTTCCTTTCTGCGTCTTCTGTAATCCTCTGTATCGAGTTTTACTCTGATATAGTCGGATTTGCCTTTGTTTACAACAAGGCTTGTAAGGTACTGGAGAGAATCAAGTGTCTGTCCTCTCTTACCGATCAGGATTCCCATATCCTGACCTTCAAAATCGACTTCCAGGCAGCCATCTGTTGTGTTGTATTTGGATGTGATCTGGACTTCTCCGAGATCCATGGATGCAAATACATCATGAAGGAAAACAGATGCTCTCTCTTCGATCTCTTTGATCTCTGCCGGATCGGTGATGATCTCGATCGGCTTGGATACTCTTACCGGTTTTTCTTTGGCCGGTTTCGGCTCCCTTACTGGTTTCTCTTTGTAAACTCTTTCTTTTGGCTGTTTCTCTCTGACCGGTTTTGCAGGTTTTTCTTCTTTCCCTGCATCTGGCTTTGCTTCTGGTTTATTAGAAGTTCTGGCAGGTGCCTTTGGTGCCGGCTTCGGTGAAGATTTCTTCTGTTCCGGTTTCGGCTCGTCCTTGAATGCATCCAGTTTGACAGAAGCTACGATTTCCTCGAGTTCCTTTTCTTCTGAATGATCCTCTACTTTGCGAGCTTTAATGATCGCAGGCTTACTTCCAATTCCGAAAAATCCAGAACTTCCTTCGCTGATTACCTGAATGTCAAGCTGATCACTGGTCACGCCCAGTTCAATACATGCTTTTGTGATTGCTTCATTTTTGGTTTTTGCTGAAAACTGCATATATTCATTCATGATAAAACCCCGACCTTCCCTCTCTATTTCTTCTTGTTTTTCTCATCAAAAGCTTTGACCATATTCGCTTTGGCGGTAATGCTGCCTGCTTTTGCATGGGAAGCATTCTGGTAAGCTTCTTCTACTTTCTTCGCACGGTTTGATTCATCAGAACCGCTCATACCTTTGTCGATCTTGTTGATATTCTTTACGCTCTGATGTGCCTGGTTTGTGATCTTCTGCGGCGGAAGTCCCTCTTTTGCACGTTTGGCTTCCATCTTCTTCATGTTTTCATTTACAAGGTCATCAATGTTCATCTTGTTCAGATGGCGATTGATAAGAAGCTGCTGAATACTTCTTACTATCGCACTTGCGATCCAGTAAATACCAAGACCTACAGGGAATGTGAAACAGAAAAATGCTGACATAAGCGGCATTACTGTATTCATAGTCTTCATGGAGCTTGCCATTGCATTATTCTCGTCACCGCCCTGTGTTGCTGCCTGTGGCATAAGCTTCAGGTTGAGCATCTGTGTTGCCCATGACAGAACCGGAATTGCAAGAGCTGCAATGATCAGGATCAGGGATCCTGTTTTGATATAGCTCAGCGGCTGGTCTGCGATGTTGAGCACACCAAAAGTCTGCATCTTCTGGATCTCGGAAGCAGTTTTGCTGATCTGATCTGAGAATCCGGAGAACTGACTGATATCCTGTAAGGATTTCCACTGGGATGGAGACAGAGCATACAGGAAATCTACGATAGAATCTGCATTATCTGTGACCTGTCTTACTCGTGTCATCTTGTTGTCTGTGATAAAGTTATTGATGATATCTGCAAATCCGTCTACTGCAAGGATCTGTGTGCAGACACCATTGAACACATTATATACACTGCTTACATAAGCAGGGATATTCTGGATTACCTGATACAGAGCATACAGGATCGGGAGCTGGATAGCGAGCTGAACACAGCTTCCTGTAGGGGATACACCGTATTTCTGATATACCGCCTGGGTTTCCTCCTGCATCTTCATCATTGAATCCTGATCTTTTTTACCCTGATATTTCTTCTGGATTTTCTGGATCTCCGGCTGCATGATCGCACTCAGCTTAGAGAATTTCTGCTGTTTGACCTGCAGAGGAGTCATAAAAAGATAGATCAGAATACTGAAAATAATAATACAAAGGCCAAGGTTCTGAATTCCAACCATATCCAGCACTTTGTAGATACCATTCATGATCCAGCCCATCACGATTGCGACCTGGCCGATGATCGGGGTACCACTTTTAGTAGCCAAAATCATACTTTCCAATTTACTTGTTCCTCCTGGATGATCTTATGGAACAACTTCATGATTGATCCATTTACCTTTATGGTACGGGATCATATCCCCCATGAGAAAAAGGATTACAACGTAATATTCTCCATATTGCCAGTAATCCTCCCCTGATTGCACCATATTTTTCGATTGCTTCCAAACCATATTGAGAACATGTGGGAATATAAGGACATTTAGTTCTCTTCATCGGTGATATATATTTCTGATAGAGACGAATCATTTTAATAAGAAGTTTCTTCATCAGTATGAACCTCTTCTATGATCTGATGTTTCCCTGCCAGATGCATGAAAGCACTCTCTATCTCCTGATAGCTCCTGCCCTTCGCTGCTGGTCTGGCAATCACAACAATATCAAGATTTCTCCTGAAAAGTTCTTCATTCAGACGATAGCTCTCTCTTACCAGTCTGGTGAGCCTGTGGCGAACCACACTATTCCCTACTTTTTTACTTACTGATATTCCCAGACGATTCTTCATGTACTGATTATCCAGTACGTACATCACCAGATACCGATTTGCTTTTGATGTTCCATGTCTGTATACCTGCTGAAAATCTTTGTTTTTCTTTAAGGACTCTGAATATTTCATCGAATCCCCTTTCTTTATTATAGAAGAAAAGACCACATAACTGCGGTCTTATATCTTAGGCTGATAACTGCTTTCTTCCTTTTAATCTTCTGGCTGCTAATACTTTACGGCCGCCCTTTGTGCTCATACGAGCTCTGAAACCATGAACTTTCGCTCTAGATCTTTTCTTTGGCTGAAATGTCATTTTCATAGGTAAAGCACCTCCTTTATCTATTATCCCTATTCATACTATTATCATAGAACATCGTTTTAATTATATTCATTCTGCACCCGTTCGTCAAGCAAAAATTCACAAAAAATCCAATAAAATTAAGCATTTCCGACACTTTCAAAATAACCCACACTCAATTGTGGAAACATCTGGTTTACGTAAAGTTATCCACTTTTTGTGGATAACTTGTGGATAACTCAAACTTTTTCGGCTGTTTTATCCTCACATACCCCCATATTTTTACACATATTCCTAAAAAAATCCTTTATTTTACAGTATTCTCTCTGTGGACAAAGTTATACACATTCCACAGGGGTAATTATCCACCTGTACAGATGTTATGTAAACTTATAGGGGCTTATCCACACTTTCCAACTTATACACATGTGGATAAAGTGGATAACTTGTGGACAACACCAGATTTTAACCACGTAAACCCTTTTTTCGGGGGATAATTTTCCACAAATAATGATTGATTAACCACTGGATTTATTATAATATATAAAAGGATATCTATGTCCATTAACCAATTGTAACTGTGAAAGTACCGAACAGTTACGAATAATTTACACACATTCAAAGGAACCAGGAGTTTGAAATATGGATAAAGTTATAGAAAAATGGGATGAAATTCTTCAGACAGTCAAACGTGACTACAATATCAGCGATGTAGCCTTCAATACATGGCTCAAACCGCTTGAAGTCTACGATGTGACTGATAATGTCATCACAATTTTAGTCCCATCTGAACAGGTAGTTCTGATAAACCTTCTTAATAAAAAGTACAAACTTCTTCTCCAGGTTACCATCTGCGAACTGACTGGAATAAGTGAGTGCGATGTCAAATTCATATCTCCTGATGAAGCACCTCAGAAAGATGTTCCTTCTTATGATAATGCAGCACCTGCAATGTCAGATATCGAACGTCGCTGTGAAGATGCACATTTGAATCCGAAATACATTTTTGACACTTTCATTGTCGGAAATAATAACAAATTTGCTCAGGCGGCAGCCCTTGCTGTTGCAGAATCCCCGGGAGATACCTATAATCCGCTGTTTATCTACGGAGGTGCGGGACTTGGCAAGACTCATCTGATGCATTCCATCGCTCATTATATTATTGAACACGATGAAAACAGCAAAGTTTTGTATGTAACCAGTGAAGAATTCACAAATGAACTGATTGAAACGATCCGAAACGGAAATAACTCCGCAATGTCCAAATTCCGTGAAAAATACAGGAATATTGACGTTCTTCTGGTCGATGATATTCAGTTTATTATAGGAAAGGAATCCACACAGGAGGAATTTTTCCACACTTTCAACAGTTTGCACAGTGCCAAAAAGCAGATCATCATTTCTTCAGATAAACCACCGAAAGATATGGAAATTCTGGAAGAACGCTTCCGTTCAAGATTCGAATGGGGCCTGATCGCAGATATTACCTTACCTGATTACGAGACCCGAATGGCAATTCTCCACAAAAAAGAAGAGCTCGAAGGCTACAATATCAGCGAAGAAGTCATTAATTACATTGCAACAAACATCAAATCTAACATCCGTGAGCTGGAAGGTGCCTTTAATAAGGTAATGGCAAGTTCCAAACTGGAGAAAAAGGAAGTAACCCTTGAACTTGCAGAGCAGGCACTCAAGGATATCATCTCTCCAAATGAGCAAAAAGTCATCACTCCGGATTATATTATTTCCGTTGTTGCAGAACACTATCATGTAACTGTAGCGGAACTCTGCGGAAACAAGCGTAGTTCCAAGATCGTTATGCCAAGACAGATCGCCATGTATCTCTGCCGTGAGATCATTGACACTTCTCTCAAGACGATCGGCAAAAATCTTGGTAACCGTGATCACACTACAATTATGCACGGAATTGAGAAAATCGAAAAAGAATTAGCAACAAATGATAACCTCAGAAACTCCATCGATACCTTGAAGAAAAAAATTAATCCACAGGGTTAAGTGACTTATCCACACCCACTTTCAAAGTTATCTGGTAGTTTTACACGTAGTTATACAGTCCTCAAAACCTTTATTTTCAAGGTTTTAAAGACTTTTACACATAATCCCCACCCCCTAAGGCGGCTACGGCGGATATCTATATATTTATATATTTATAAAGCAATTTTCAAACACGAAGGGAGTTATACACATGAAGATTATCTGTCCCAAAAATAATCTGTTAAAAAGCGTAAATATTTCTTTGAAAGCTGTTCCTTCTAAAACAACCATGCCAATCCTTGAATGTATCCTTATAGATGCAACCACGAACCTGATCAAATTTACAACAAATGATATGGAACTTGGTATTGAAACAATCGTAGATGGACAGATCGAAGAAAAAGGAATGGTTGCACTTGATGCCAAAATCTTTTATGAAATTATCAGAAGACTTCCGGACAATGATGTAACTATCAAAACTGACAGCAACTATGTAGCAACGATCACCTGTGAAAAAGCTAAGTTTACAATTCCTGGCAAAGCAGGTGAAGATTTTGCATACCTTCCTGTTATCGAAAAAGACGAAGCTCTGACTCTTTCTCAGTTTACTTTGAAAGAGATGATCCGTCAGACTATTTTTTCTATTGCAGTCAATGAAAACAACCGTTTGATGACTGGTGAATTGTTCGAAATCAAAGATAATTGTCTGAAGATTATTTCCCTGGACGGACACCGTATTTCCATCAGAAAAATGCCATTAAAGCGAGATTATTCAGATCGCAAGATTGTCGTTCCAGGAAAGACACTCAGCGAGATCAGCAAAATTCTCTCTGGAGAAATTGACGATCAAGTTAGCATATATTTCACAAAAAACCACATTTTATTTGAATTTGATCAGACAATTGTGGTATCCAGACTGATCGAGGGAGAATATTTCCGAATTGATCAGATGCTTTCCAGTGATTACGATACAAAGATCAGTGTAAACAAAAAAGAATTTCTGAACTGTATTGACCGTGCAACACTTCTTGTAAGAGAAGGAGATAAGAAACCGATCGTAATTGAGATTAGTGACCATAAGATGGAATTGAAGATAGATTCTTCTATGGGATCTATGGATGAAGAGATCGATATTGAGAAAGAGGGTAAAGATATCCTTATCGGATTCAACCCGAAATTCCTGATCGATGCTTTGAAAGTTATTGATGATGAGACGATCCACATGTATCTGATGAATCCAAAAGCGCCATGCTTTATCAGAGATGACGAAGAAACATACACGTATCTGATCTTACCGGTTAACATCAGTCAGAATCAGGCCAGATAAAGAGGAGGATTATTTTGGAAATTACGATCAGAGATGAATTTATCAAACTTGGACAGGCGTTGAAACTCGCCGGAGTTGTAGAGGACGGTGTTCAGGCAAAATATGAAATTCAGGATGGAAATGTAAAAGTAAATGGTGAAGTAGATCAGCGGCGTGGACGTAAAGTATACGTTGGTGATGTGATCACTTTTGAAGGTCAGGAAATCAAAGTTATAAAATAATTATGTATATTGAATCTGTACAACTTCAGAATTTTAGAAATTACCGTGAATTGCAGCTTGATTTTGACAAAGGTACAAATATTTTTTACGGAGATAATGCACAGGGAAAAACCAATATCCTGGAATCTGTCTATATCTGTGGGACGACAAAGTCCCACAAGGGCAGCAAGGATAAAGAACTGATACGGTTTGGGGAGGATGAATCCCACATCCGCATGATGATCAAAAAAGACGGACTTTCCTACAAGATCGACATGCATCTTCGCAAAAATAAGGCAAAGGGAGTTGCAATTAACGGTTTTCCGATAAAAAAGGCAAGAGAACTGTTTGGAATCGTGAATCTTGTCTTTTTTTCACCGGAAGATTTAAATATTATCAAGAATGGTCCGGGGGAAAGACGCAGGTTTATGGACCTTGAACTCTGCCAGCTGGATCAGATCTATCTTACAGATCTGGCTGGATATAATCATATCGTGAACCAGAGAAATAAACTTCTCAAAGATATGTATCATAATCCGGCACTTAAGGATACACTTGAAATATGGGATATGCAGATGCTCCAGTACGGGCAGAAAGTCATCAGCAAAAGAAAAGAGTTTGTGAAAGATCTGAATGCGGTGATAAAAGAGATTCACAGTAACCTGACTGGAGGAGAAGAACATATTGAAGTACTTTATGAGCCCAGTACGGAAGCTGAATTTTTTGAAGAAACTCTCAAAAAGAACAGAGACAGAGACATCAGGATGAAAATGACTTCCGCAGGACCTCACAGAGATGATCTTTGTTTTATGGTAAATGGGGTAGATATACGAAAGTTTGGCTCACAGGGCCAGCAGAGAACCGCTGCATTATCTTTGAAACTTTCAGAAATTTATCTTGTAAAAGAAAAAATCAAGGATACACCGGTACTTTTGCTGGATGATGTACTTTCAGAGTTGGACAGCAACCGGCAGACGTATCTTCTGGACTGTATTCATGATATACAGACTCTGATTACCTGTACTGGGCTGGATGATTTTGTAAGCCATCAGTTTCACCTGAACAAAGTTTTCAAAGTTGTAAAAGGTGAAGTATTCCAGCCGGTATAAATGAGATTTTTTACGAAAAAAAAGCGTAATAAAGAGTTTTGACAAGCATATAAGCATATGTTACACTGTTCATAATCTTGGAAAGTTGGTGAAAATATTGGACAAAGAGGAATTTCGGATTAAACTTGAAGAAATTAACAGCCTTGTAGAAAAGAAAAACTATAAGGATGCGATGGAAGTTGTAGACAGCATTGACTGGCGTCGTGTAAAGAACGTTCATACCTTATGCGTTGTAGGAGAAATTTATGCAGCGAATAAGAGATATGCGGATAGCAGGGAGATTTTTCTTCTGGCTTATCACAGAGCGCCTATTGGAAGAAACATCTTATATCGTTTGATAGAAGTATCTCTTAAGATGAACGATATTGATGAGGCTATGGAGTATTATAATGAGTTTCTGGAGATTGCACCTAATGACAGTACTCAGTATGTCTTAAAATATAAGATTCGCAAGGCAGAACAGGCTCCATTAGAAGAACAGATCAGAATTCTTGAGGATTATAAAGAAAAAGAATTCACTGAGAGATGGTCATATGAATTAGCAAAATTGTATTATCAGGCAGGGGATACTAAGAAATGTCTGGATCTCTGTGATGAAATGGTTCTCTGGTTCAGTGATGGCAAATATGTTATGAAAGCACTGGATATTAAGAATCGTATGGGCATGCTGACTGGTAAAGAAAAAGAAAAATATGATAAGCAGTTTATTCCAAATCTTAAAAAAGTGGATGAAATTGTAAAACAGAAGGCAGAAGCTCATGATAATGAGAATACAGAAACAGAAGAAGATACAGAAAATGAAGCAGAAGTTGCATTGCCAGATGATGATACGCCGGTGATTGATAGCGTGGATATTGATGAGCGTGATATCAATGGTGTAGAGAGCATTCAGGAAAAAATATCCAAAGGAATTCGTGATATCTTTACTGGAAAGAAAAAAGAAACAGAAGAATTCCTGAAGGAAGAAGACACTTCTTCGGAAAACGTTCAGGAAGAGATGATCAAGGATATTTCTTCTGATGAAAAGCCAGAGAATGTGTTGGAACTTGAACCGGAAGATGCGATAATTCCGCCACCGGAAAATCCTGGAACTTCTATTTTCAGTACAATAGAAGAAAAGATTGAAGAAGTTACAGAAGAAGAAATTCAAAACGACAATGAAGAAACACAGGAAGAGCAAAATACAGAAGAGCTTCCGGAAGTAGAGATGGAACCTGAAGAAACGGAAGAACTTCCAGAAGCGGCATCTGAACCAGAGGAAAACGAATCAGAAGAGATTCCAGAGATGGAAATTGAGCTGGAAGATGAATCAGAAGAAGTTAAAGATCTGGAGCAGAATGAGGAAGAAGAGAAAAAACTTCCTGAACTTGAAATACCAGAGGCAATGAAGAATGTAGGAATGGAAAATCCATTACATACAGAGATTCCAAAAGCACCTGATATATGCCTTCCGGGAGCAGATGACTCTAATGATGCTCAGAGCTTTGAATTTAATCTGGAGGATACAATTCTGGCAGCAGCAACTGCACAGGGAATTGAAATCCCGGATGAACCGGAAGTTAAGGAACCTGTACAGGAGGAAACCGAGACTACTACAGAGGAACATTCTGAGGATTATATGACAGAAGAAGATCTTCGCAGTGCCGAAGAAGAATTTCTGAATGGTCCACCTAAGAAATCTGAATTAGAAGATGAAATTTATGATGATCTGGATTACTATGAGATGGAAGATGATTCAGAAGAGCATTTCAATGAGGAGAATGTCAGCGATCTTGAAGAAGAGCAGGAGTTTGTAGAACAGTATGATGAGCAGGTAAAAAAAGGAAATTCCAAAAAGTCTTCTAAGAAATCCAAGCAGGAAGATATAGAAGATGATGATATGGAACAGTTGCTCTATACAGTTGAACCGAAACGTAAAGCTAAAGATATCATCCCAAGAGAAAAGAAAATGACAGAGGATGAAGAAAAACTCTTTACGTATTTTGCAAAGGTTCCAGGCTTAAGAGAACAGATTGTAGATGCTCTTTATGATGCTCAGATCTGTGCTTCCGATAAGACTTCACGAACTGGTAATATCATTGTAATGGGTGGTCGTGAGACAGGAAAGACAAGACTTATTTCTGGATTGATTCCGGCAATTTGCAAAGAACTTAATCTGGAAGCTTCAAAAGTTGCGTATGTATTTGCAGATCAGATCAATGGTAAAAATGTAGCTGAAATTGTCAGCAAGATGTCAGGCGGTTTCCTGGTTATCGAAAATGCAAATCAGCTTACCAAAGAAACAGTGAACGAGCTGAACAAAGCAATGGAATTCCGTACCGATGGACTCATTGTGATCATTGAGGATGAGAAGATCGGAATGCGTAAACTGATCGCAAGATTCCCGAAATTTACATCTAAGTTTACATCTATGATCAATATTCCGGTATTTACCAACGATGAACTTGTTAATTTTGCGAAGATCTATACAAGAGAGAACGGATACACTATCGACCAGATGGCAATGCTGTCTCTGTACAACCTGATCAGCACAAGCCAGAAGGAAGATCAGCCGATGAATATCGGTGCGGTCAAGGATATCATTGACAATGCGATCGCCAAATCAAGAGGCGGTCTTCGCAAACTGATCTCCAAGAAAAAAGTAAATCAGGATGGATACCTGGTACTTTACGAGAAAGATTTTAATTAGTGAGAGGAGAAAATATGGCCAGACCTTATCTTGGAAATCCTAAATATACCATTGAAGTCCTTCAAAAGTACGGTTTTGTATTCCAGAAAAGGTTTGGTCAGAATTTTCTGATCGATACCCATGTTCTGGACCGTATCATTGAAGCGTCGGAGATCACCAAAGACGATTTTGTACTGGAGATCGGACCGGGAATCGGAACGATGACACAGTATCTTGCAGAGGCTGCAAGAGAGGTAACAGCAGTTGAGATTGATGATGCACTGATTCCGATCCTTAAGGATACACTTAAGGAATGGGACAATGTAACGGTTCTTCACGGAGACATCCTCAAAACAGATATACGTAAGATCGCAGACGAGAAGAATCAGGGACGTCCGATCAAGGTCGTTGCAAATCTGCCGTATTACATTACGACACCGATCATTATGGGCTTATTCGAGAGCCATGTTCCGGTAGATTCGATCACGGTAATGGTACAGAAGGAAGTTGCAGACAGAATGCAGACAGGTCCTGGTTCCAAGGATTATGGGGCACTTTCGCTGGCTGTACAGTATTATGCAGAACCAAAGATCGTTGCAAATGTACCGCCGAACTGCTTTATGCCGCGGCCGAAGGTTGGAAGTGCGGTGATCCGTCTGACGAGACATCAGAATCCGCCGGTAACAACGCTGGATGAGAAATTAATGTTCCGTCTGATCCGTGCATCTTTTAATCAGAGAAGAAAAACTTTGTCAAACAGTCTTAAGAACTCACAGGAACTGCCATATTCCAGGGAAGAGGTAGAAACTGCGATCACAGAATGCGGACTTCCGTTGAATGTCAGAGGGGAAGCACTGACGCTGGAACAGTTTGCCAGACTGTCAGATGCATTTTCGAAATTAAATAAATAAGCAAATAAAAAGCATCCGGTGGCTGGTCGGATGCTTTTTATTATTTATTAAATTTAAAAGGAAGGAGAGTTGATAACCATTTCAGGTTATCAACATATGAAAAAGAAAATTATAAAAATAATGTTGGCTGTATTATTTTTATGGTTTTAGTATATCCAGAAATTATGATGGAATCGTGTTGAAGTTATGAAAAAACAGTGAACAAAGGTCAAAAGTTTTATGAATGCCAGCCGGATAAAAAATTTTTACAGCATAATCAAAAAACTGTGGTATAATGGGCTCGCCTGAGAGAAAAAGCATCGGAACAGGTGTGAAATCCAGGCTGACACATGAAAATGCATGAATTCAGGAGGTAATTACAATGAAAATAAACAAAAAAATCAGTGCACTTGTTCTTGCAGGAGCTCTTGCATGTACAACACCGGCGATGGTCTATGCACAGGACAGTTCTGACATAGTTGATCAGGCTGTAGAGATCCTTCAGGATAATGGAGTGGATGAACTTCTTTCTGATCCGGATAAGGTAGTGGATCTGATCGTTCAGGCGAAGGGGATTCTCGGTCAGGTAGATGTAACAAATGATGAGATCGGAGCAGCACTTGATGTAGCGGCAGAAAGTGCTGGAATTACTCTTTCCGACTCTGAAAAACAGACCCTGATCCAGTTATATGATAAATTCAAGAATACAGATCTGGATGAGGACCAGCTGAGAAGTCAGGTAAATAAGATTTATAACAAGCTGGATGAGCTTGGAATCACCAAAGAAGATGTCAAGGGAATCATTGGTAAACTGGTCGATTTTGCCAGAAGCATCCTTAACTGACCTTACAGGAAAGACACTAGTGCGTTTGTGAAAAACACACAGGATAAAAAATAGAGGAGTCAGAAATTTATAGTATATTTGAATAAAAAAAATGAATATGCAGAAATAAAATTGTGCAAATATACGGAAACTTCACTGTTTGTTCATAAAAAGTTCATAATCGACTGTTATTATAAGTACAGTTCGAAGAGAACTTCACTAACAGACGTTGTAATGTTCTTCATTACACATAAATTTTTTCATAATAATCGCCCCGGTAAACCACTGCCGGGGCACTCCTCGTTTATGAGTCCCTTTTCGGGGACTTTTTTTATTTCCTCCTGTATATAAAATATGCTATAATGAGACTAACTATAGTAAAATGATCAAAAGTATAGACGATATAGATAGATTTTTATACGAGAGGAGAATTGCAGACTATGTCTGAGTCAATGAAAGATTATGAAAAAGAACTGGAAGCTTCCATGAAAACAATCGAGGAAGGTGATATTCTCACTGGAACTGTGATCAGTGTGGATGAAAAAGAAGTGATCCTCGATCTCAAATATTATGCAGAAGGTGTGATCCCGGCAGAGAATTTCAGCAGAGAGCCAGGATTTAACCTCAAAGAAAATGTCCAGGAAGGGGACGAGATCCAGGCTACCGTGATCCGCAAAGATGACGGAAATGGAAATATCCTGCTCTCGAGAGTGGAAGCAGTGGACATCCTTGCATGGGATAAACTGAAAGAATTAAAGGAATCTGGAGAGGTTCTGGATGTTGTAGTAAAGGGAATCACAAACGCCGGCGTTATCGCTTATGTAGAAGGTGTCAGAGGTTTTATCCCGGCATCCAAACTTGCTCTTGGATATGTTGAGGATACAGAGGCATATCTGAACAAACCGATTCAGGTACAGGTCATCGATGTTGATAAAGAAAGTAAGAAACTGATTCTTTCTGCTAAGGAAATTCTCCGTGAGAAGGCAGAAGAAGAACGCAGAAACAAAGTTTCAAACCTTGAGATCGGGCTTATCACCGAGGGAACAGTAGAGAGCCTTCAGCCATATGGTGCATTTGTAGATCTTGGAAACGGACTTTCCGGTCTGGTGCATATTTCTCAGATCTGCGAGAAGAGGATCAAGAAACCGTCAGAGGTTCTTGCTGTAGGAGACAAGGTCAAAGTCAAAGTCACTGCGATCAAGGACGGAAAGCTCAGTCTCAGCATTAAGGAAGCATCTGATATGATGGCGAAGGAAATCGAAGAAGAAGTTTATGAAGTACCAGATGCAGGAGAAGAGGCAACCACTACACTGGGCTCTCTCTTTGCAAATATCAAACTGGATTGAAAGGACGGCTGGAATGAAAAATCAGGAAAAAATTTTTGTTATAGGACATAAAAATCCGGATACAGATTCTATCTGCTCGGCAATTGCATACTGCGACATCAAAAACAGGACAAGCCAGCACCAGAAATTTATTCCGAAGCGCGCAGGACAGATCAATGAGGAGACAGAGTATGTGCTGAGCCGTTTTGGAGTTCAGCCGCCGGGATATCTGAGTAATATCGGAACCCAGGTCAAGGACATGGATATCCGTATGAGCCCGGATGCAGACAAGGGAATGTCACTGAAAGCTGCATGGGATATCATGCAGGAGAACAGCATTGTTTCTCTTCCGATCAGAGATAAAGAAGGTGCCCTGGAAGGTCTGATCACGATCGGTGATATTGCGAAGACCTATATGGATACGACTGACAGCTATCTTCTTTCCAGAGCAAGAACACAGTATCAGAAGATCGCAGAGACGATCGACGGAGAAGTGATCGAGGGAAATCCTCATGGATATTTTATCAAGGGAAGAGTTATGGTAGGAACTGCCAACCCGGATAAAATGAAAGAATATATCGAAGAAGATGATATGATCATCATGGGAGACAGAGAAGAGGACCATCTTCAGGCGATTTCCCAGAATGTAAGCTGTATTATCGTGGGACTTGGAATCCAGGTATCAGAGAATGTTATGAAACTCGCACATGAGAAGGATATCATCATTATTTCTTCCCCGTATGATACCTTTACGATCGCGCGACTGATCAACCAGAGTATTCCGGTCAGATATATCATGAAAACAGAAAATCTTGTAACTTTTAATACCGAAGATTTTACAGATGATATCCAGGATGTCATGATCAAGCACCGTCATCGTGCATTCCCGGTCATCAACAAGAAGGGCAAATGTATCGGGACCATATCCAGACGTAATTTCCTGGGCATGCACAAGAAGCAGGTAGTTCTTGTAGACCATAATGAGATCGATCAGGCAGTAGACAATATTGAGAAGGCTGACATTCTTGAGATCATTGATCATCATAAACTTGGAACACTGCAGACGGTTCAGCCGATCAGCTTCCGTAACCAGCCGGTGGGATGTACCGGAACGATCATGTATCAGATCTATGGCGAACAGAAACTTGAGATCCCGCCTAAGATCGCAGGACTTCTGTGCGCAGCGATCATTTCAGATACGCTGATGTTCCGTTCACCAACCTGCACACTGCAGGATAAGATGGCAGCAGGAGCACTGGCACTGATCGCAGATATTTCCATTGAGCAGTTTGCAAAGGAAATGTTCCGTGCAGGAAGCAACCTCAAGGATAAATCACCGGAAGAAATCTTTTATCAGGATTACAAGAAATTTATTGCAGAAGGTGATATCTGCTTTGGCGTTGGACAGATCAGTTCTATGGATTCAGAAGAACTCAAAGAGATCAAAGAAAGACTGCTGCCGTTCATGGTAAGCGAATGCGGACGCCATGGTGTCACCAGAGTTTACTTCATGCTGACGGATATTATGACACAGTCAACGGAACTGCTGTTTTATGGAGAGGGGAGTCGTGAAATGGCAGAAACCGCATTTAAGATGGAGCCGGAAAACGATGCATTTTATCTCGAAGGCGTAGTCTCACGTAAGAAACAGTTGATTCCGCCGCTGATGGAAGCAGCACAGATGTCCGGTGATTATGCATAAAACAAAAGACAGACAGGAGGATTTGTAAATCATGGCAAAACAGACCTGGAAAGCAGGGAATATGCTGTATCCGCTCCCGGCGGTTATGGTGAGCGTTACAGATGGCAAAGGGCAGGATGATATTATAACAGTAGCCTGGACAGGTACGATCTGCACAAATCCTCCAATGGTTTATATTTCTGTTCGTCCGAGCCGTTTTTCTCATCATATGCTGATGGAAACGGGAGAATTTGTAATCAATCTGACGACAGAGAAGCTTACCAGAGCTACGGATTATTGTGGTGTCCGCTCTGGCAGAGATGTTGATAAATTTAAAGAAACAGGACTTACAAGAGAAAAGGCAGAATTTGTCAAAGCACCTATGATCAAAGAATCTCCGGTATCTATAGAATGCTGTGTTACAGAAGTTAAGAAACTGGGATCTCATGATATGTTCCTGGCAGAAGTACTTGCTGTACATGCGGATGAGGAGTACATGGACGAAAACAACCGTTTTGATCTTAACCGCGCACGTCCGATGGTATATTCCCATGGAGAATATCTGGGAATTGGAAAGAAACTGGGCACATTTGGCTATAGTGTCAAAAAACGGAGAAAAAGTGCGAAAAAATGAGCCTTTCCAAAGAGGGATTGCAGAAATAAGGTATTTATGATAAAATGAGCGTTAAGCAATTTGCGAGAAATCAAACAGGAGAACGGACATTTTATGAATAATATAACATTGATAGGAATGCCTGGAGTCGGCAAAAGCACAATAGGCGTTGTACTGGCAAAGGTGTTAGGCTATCAGTTCCTTGATTCGGATCTTCTGATCCAGAAACAGGAAAGAAGACGTCTGCGTGAGATCATTGAAGAAGAAGGATATATGGGATTCAAGGAAATTGAAAACCGTGTCAATGCTTCTATCGATGTAAATCATACTGTGATCGCGACAGGCGGAAGCGTAGTGTACTGTGAAGAGGCTATGAATCATCTGAAGTCCATTGGAACAGTTGTATATTTGAAATTATCTTTAGATTCCCTTGCGAAGCGTCTGGGTAATCTGCAGTGCAGAGGCGTACTGTTAAAGGATGGCCAGACATTAAAAGATCTGTACGAGGAACGTACTCCATTATATGAGAAATATGCAGATGTTGTTCTGGATGAAGAAGGGAAAGATTTGGAAGAAAGTCTGCACGATCTTTTGGAAATACTAGAAGAGAATTCAAAGTAACTATTGTTGAAGAGACAATGAAGCGGAAGGGAACAGAGTAAATTTTTATTTACAAATAGCAAATCTGTGTTATAATACAGACTTTGAGGATGAGATTTATCTCTGGCATTCGCTTCGACTTGCGGAGTGAAAATAATTATAGAGGTGCTTTATGGAACAGTATGTAATTAAAGGTGGCAATCCGTTGGTAGGAGAAGTTGAAATCGGTGGTGCGAAGAATGCTGCTCTTGCTATTCTTTCTGCTGCGATCATGACGGATGAAACCATTCTTATTGAAAATCTGCCTGACGTAAGAGACATCAATGTTTTGTTGGAAGCAATTGCCGGGATAGGAGCTCAGGTTGAGCGAATTGACAGGTCTACCGTTAAGATTAACGGATCTACAATTAATGATATCAGTGTAGATTATGAATATATTAAGAAAATCCGTGCGTCATATTATCTTCTTGGCGCATTACTTGGCAAATACAAACACGCTGAGGTTCCGCTTCCGGGTGGATGTAATATCGGAAGCAGACCGATCGATCAGCATCTGAAGGGATTCCGTGCATTAGGTGCAGATGTGAACATCCTTCATGGTGCGATCGTTGCAGAGACAGAGAACCTTCATGGAAGCCATATTTTCCTTGATGTTGTATCTGTAGGTGCGACGATCAACATTATGATGGCTGCATCTATGGCATCTGGCCGCACTACGATCGAGAATGCAGCAAGAGAGCCGCATGTTGTAGACGTTGCGAACTTCCTGAACAGTATGGGAGCCAACATCAAGGGTGCGGGAACTGACGTTATCCGTATCAAGGGTGTTGAGAAACTTCATCGTACCGAGTATTCTATCATTCCGGATCAGATCGAGGCAGGAACCTTTATGTTTGCTGCAGCAGCAACTGGCGGGGATGTTACAGTTAAGAATGTTATCCCGAAACATCTTGAGGCAACAACTGCCAAACTTGAGGAAATCGGATGTGAGGTTGAAGAATTTGATGATGCAGTACGTGTACGTGCAGGCAAGAGACTTCACCGCACTCATGTCAAGACTCTTCCATATCCGGGATATCCGACAGATATGCAGCCGCAGATCGCTGTTACACTTGCCCTTGCAGAAGGAACAAGTATCGTAACAGAGAGTATCTTTGAGAACCGTTTCAAATATGCGGACGAGCTTTCCAGAATGGGAGCGAATATTAAAGTTGAGGGAAATTCTGCTATCATTGATGGTGTCCGCAAGCTTACAGGCGCAAGAGTCAGCGCACCGGATCTCCGTGCAGGAGCTGCTCTGGTAATTGCAGGTCTGGCAGCAGATGGAATCACAGTAGTAGATGATATTGTTTATATCCAGAGAGGATATGAGAATTTCGAGGAGAAACTGAGAAGCCTCGGCGCAGAGATCGAGAGAGTTTCCAGTGAGAAAGAAATCCAGAAATTCCGTCTTCGCGTAGGTTGATAAAAATTGTCATCCGAGATACTTGACAAGTATATAAAATAAGTTTATTGTATGTACTGCGATAACTTCATAAAATGGCCTTTTATTCAGAGTGGTGGAGATACAAAGGATCTGTGAAGCCACGGCAACCCCTCCCTTGAGAGGAAGGTGCCAACCTGAGCGAGTGATCGAACAATAAGAGGATTGAAATCAAATTCAAGACAGTCCTATTGTTTGGGCTGTCTTATTTTGTTATGTACGCAGATAACTTATTGATTAATAGACCAGATAAAAAAGAAAGGAACCAATCATGGAGAAAGAAAAGATTTTATTTACATCCGAATCTGTAACTGAAGGTCATCCGGACAAAATGTGCGATGCCATTTCCGATGCCATTCTTGACGCAATCATGGAAAAAGACCCAATGGGCCGTGTAGCATGCGAGACTGCTACAACAACAGGTCTTGTACTTGTTATGGGCGAGATCACAACAAGCGCTTACGTTGATATCCAGAAGATCGTAAGAGATACAGTAAGAGAGATCGGTTATACCCGTGGAAAATATGGATTTGATGCTGACACATGTGCAGTCATCACTGCGATCGATGAGCAGTCAGCAGATATCGCTCTTGGCGTAGACAAAGCTCTGGAAGCTAAGATGGGAGAAGACGAGATCGATGCGATCGGAGCCGGAGACCAGGGAATCCAGTTCGGATATGCTTCCAACGAAACAGAAGAGTACATGCCATATGCGATCAACATGGCACACAAACTGGCTCGCCAGCTTACAAAAGTCCGCAAAGACGGAACTCTGCCATACTTAAGACCAGACGGAAAAACTCAGGTAACTGTTGAATACAGTGAAGAAGGCAAACCGATCCGTATCGATGCAGTTGTATGCTCTACACAGCATGATCCGGAAGTTACACAGGAGCAGATCCACAAAGACATCAAGAAATATGTATTTGATGAGATCATCCCGGCAGACATGGTAGATGATGATACCAAGTACTTCATCAACCCAACAGGACGTTTCGTAATCGGTGGACCTCACGGTGACAGTGGACTTACAGGACGTAAGATCATCGTTGATACTTACGGTGGATCCGGACGTCACGGCGGCGGTGCTTTCTCCGGAAAAGACTGCACAAAGGTTGACCGTTCCGCAGCTTATGCAGCACGTTATGTTGCAAAGAACATCGTTGCAGCAGGACTGGCTGACAAGTGCGAGATCCAGCTTTCTTATGCGATCGGTGTAGCAAAACCGACTTCCATCAATGTAGAAACATTTGGAACAGGAAAACTTTCCAACACCAGACTTGTTGAGATCATCCGTGAGAATTTTGATCTCCGTCCGGCAGGAATCATCCGTATGCTCGACCTGAGAAGACCGATCTACAAACAGACAGCTGCTTACGGACATTTTGGACGTACAGATGTAGATCTTCCGTGGGAAAAACTGGATAAAGTTGACGATCTCAAGAAATATCTGTAAGACACGGTTTTTTCACCGTTTTTATAGAAAATTTAGAGATAGGAATATCGTGATATGATATAATGAACGCATATATAGTGGGTACAGACTCGTTATATGTGCGTTTATTTTTATACAGAGAAGCGGGGATGTGTTATGAAATTAAAACAGAGGATCATACTCGGTTTCCTGATGATCATATTAGTTCCAATGCTGCTGCTGGCGGCTACTTTATATGGGTTCAGCGAAGCGCAGCACAGGAGTACATCTAAGAATGAAGCAGTGCAGGAAGCAGATTATGATATCACGATCGGAGAGACCGGAGTTGACGGTTCGGGCTTACGGATCATGACGAAGGATCTTTTTTTTACGGCACTGGTCATCCTGATATTTACGAGTGTGTCCGTAGGATTGTGGATTTACAGAAGTGTTGCCACACCACTTGTTAAGCTGCGTAAGGCCACGCAGAATATCAAAGACGGAAATCTTGATTTTGTTCTTGATGTGGAAGGGACGGATGAGTTTGCGGAACTTTGCCGTGATTTTGAGGAAATGAGGAGACGGCTCAAGGAATCCGCAGAAGAAAAACTTGTCCTGGATAAAGAAAACAAAGAACTGATCAGCAATATTTCTCATGATCTCAAGACCCCGATCACAGCCGTTAAGGGCTACGTTGAGGGTATCATGGACGGAGTGGCAGATACCCCGGAAAAGATGGATCGTTATGTCCGTACTATTTATAACAAAACAGTTGAGATGGATCATCTGATCAATGAGCTTACTTTTTATTCCAAGATCGATACAAACCGCATTCCATATACGTTCAGTAAACTGAATGTTGAGGACTATTTTTCAGACTGTGCAGAGGAAGTGGGACTGGAACTGGAAACGAGAGGAATACAGCTCTGCTATGCCAACTACGTAGACAGTGATGTGCAGGTGATCGCAGATGGAGAGCAGATCCGAAGGGTGATCCATAATATCATCAGCAATGCGATTAAATATATGGACAAGGGCAAGGGAATGAAGGGCATCATACAGATCCGTGTCAAGGATGTCGGTGATTTTGTCCAGGTTGAGATCGAAGATAATGGCAAGGGGATCGCAGCCAAAGATCTGCCATATATTTTTGACCGTTTTTACCGGACAGATGTTTCGCGAAATTCTGCCAAGGGAGGCAGTGGGATTGGTCTTTCTATCGTGCGTAAGATCCTGGAGGACCATGGAGGTAAAGTGTGGGCAACCAGCCGCGAGGACATCGGCACGATCATGTACTTTGTTTTGAGAAAATACCAGGAGGTACCTGTAAATGAGTAAAATACTGATTATTGAAGACGAAGAGGCAATTGCAGATCTGGAGAAAGATTATCTGGAACTGTCGGGATTTGATGTTGAGATCGCCACAAGAGGCGATGTAGGGCTTGAGAAGGCTCTGAAAGAAGAATACGACTTGATCATACTTGATCTGATGCTCCCTGAGGTAGATGGATTTGATATCTGCCGTCAGGTGCGCGAGGAGAAGAATATCCCGATCATCATGGTTTCGGCAAAGAAAGATGATATCGACAAGATTCGTGGTCTGGGACTTGGGGCAGATGATTACATGACCAAGCCGTTCAGCCCAAGCGAACTTGTTGCCAGGGTAAAGGCACATATGGAAAGATATAACAGACTTGTAGGATCAAATGTTGTCAAGAATGATATTATCGAGATCCGTGGGATCAAGATCGACAAGACAGCGCGAAGAGTCTGGATCAATGGGGAGGAGAAGACATTTACGACCAAGGAATTTGATCTTCTTACATTCCTTGCGGAGAATCCGAACCGCGTATTTACCAAGGCGGAACTGTTCCGTCAGATCTGGGATATGGAATCTGTAGGCGACATTGCAACTGTTACCGTTCATATCAAGAAAATCCGTGAAAAGATTGAATTCAACACAGCCAAGCCGCAGTATATTGAAACCATCTGGGGTGTAGGTTACAGGTTTAAGGTATAAAAATTATGGAAAGATTATATAGAGCATTAGAAATTTACAGCCAGGAAGATTATTATCCATTTCATATGCCGGGGCACAAGAGAAATCCGGACACAGTCAATACAGACCTGCCGTTTGACAGGGATATCACAGAGATAGAGGGATTTGATAATCTTCATCATCCGGAAGGAATTCTGAAAAAAGCGCAGGAAACTGCTGCGAATGTGTATGGTACGAAGGAATGTTATTACAGCGTTAATGGCAGCACAGCGGCACTTCTTGCGGCTGTTTCGGCAGCGGTTCCGAGGAAGGGACAGATCCTTGTTGCGAGGAACTGCCACAAGGCTGTCTATCATGCTCTGTATCTCAGGAATCTGATCCCGACTTATGTCTATCCACAGATGGACCCAAAGTGGTGGATAAACGGAGGAATTTCACCGGATAAGGTGGAAAGAGCACTGGCGGAGAATCCGGAGATCAAGGCAGTGCTTCTCACATCGCCGACGTATGATGGGGTGGTATCAGATATTGAGAAGATCGCAGAGATCGTACACAGATATGAGATTCCGCTGATCGTGGATGAGGCACATGGAGCACATTTTCACTTTTCAAATTATTTCCCGACATCAGCAGCTGAATTGGGAGCGGATCTGGTTATCCAGAGTTTCCACAAGACACTTCCGTCGATGACGCAGACTGCGGTGCTCCATAACTGCAGTGACCGCGTGGACAGCAGACTGATCCGCAGATTTATGGGAATTTATCAGAGCAGCAGCCCATCGTATATCCTTATGGCGAGTATGGATGCCTGCATGGAAAAAATGTCCTCCGACGGTAATGAGATGTTCCGTGAATTTACAAAGATCCTCGAAAAGGCGAGACGCAGGCTTTCAGAATGCAAGTATATCCGCCTGGTTTCACCGGAGATCGGAACAGCCGGAGTTTTTGATTATGATCGTTCCAAATTACTTTTTTCTACGCGCTATGCGTCAATGACGGGGAGTGAACTGGCACAGATCCTGTTGGAGAAATATCACATTCAGGTAGAGATGGAAACGGAGCATTATGTGCTTGCACTGGCAGCAGTTGGCGACAGTGAGGAAGGCTTCGAGAGACTTTGCCAGGCGATCGAGGAGATCGATCAGGAAGAAGCACAGAAGACAAAAGAAAAAAGAGAAACAGAAGAACCGAAGGCAGGAAGAACAGCATACACTTCATTGAGTCAGTTCATGTCGATCACGGAGGCAATGGAATCGGAGAGTGAGATCCGCAAACTGGAAGAAAGTGTCGGACGGATATCTGCTGAGTTTGGATATCTCTATCCGCCTGGAATCCCGCTGATCGTACCGGGAGAACAGATTACTGGACAATTTATCCGTAATATGAGAATATACATGGAAGAGGGATTGTATCTGCAGGGACTGGAGGACTATACCAATGAGACCATCCGTGTAGTAGCCCAGAATACTACGAAGGAGCAGGAAATCTGATATTTCATGGGAAAGATTTTTTATATTATGGGAAAAAGTGCCGCCGGTAAGGACCGGATCTATTCTTTACTGGCAGGCAATAAAGAACTGAACCTGAAGAAACTGGTATTGTATACGACCAGGCCGATCCGCGCGGGAGAGCAGGATGGAGTTCAGTATTATTTTACAGATGACAGCAGACTTGAGGAATTTAAGAAATCAGGAAAGCTAATCGAAGCCAGAGCCTACCATACAGTTCATGGCATCTGGACATATTTTACAGCAGATGATGGACAGGTAGATCTTTCAGAGGGAAACTATCTTGGAATCGGTACACTGGAATCTTACCAGAAACTTAAGCAATATTACGGGGAAGAACATGTGATCCCGGTTTATATTGAAGTAGAGGACGGAGAGCGATTACAGAGGGCACTTCTTCGGGAGCGGGAACAGGAGAAACCGAAATACGAAGAGATGTGCAGACGTTTTCTGGCAGATCAGGAGGACTTTTCGGAGGAAAACATTCGGGAGGCAGGAATTAAATTAAGATTTGCTAATCAGAATTTAGAATTGTGTGTCGAAAATATTATAAAATATATAAATTCCCTTTCATAGACAAAAATAGTTTTGAATGGGTAACAAAGTATGCTATAATATAGGCATGGCGAACAAAGATTCGTATACAGAAACTAGAAACAAGAGAGGTGATTCTGAATGGTTAGTTTCAACAATATTATCGGGCACGAGGAGATCATCAGGCATCTGAAGAATGCCATGACGACAGGAAAGGTATCTCATTCCTATATTTTTACCGGGAGACCTGGATCAGGTAAGAAACTTCTTGCGACGACTTATGCAATGACTCTTCAGTGCGAGGCTGGGGGAACGGAGCCATGTCAGAAGTGTGATTCCTGTAAGAAAGCCCTGGGTAAGAATCATCCGGATATCATCATGGTAAACCATGAGAAGCCGGGAACTATTTCGATAGATGAGATTCGTGATCAGCTGATTCACGATGTAGCAATTAAACCATACTGCAGTCCGCACAAAATCTATATCGTTCCGGATGCGGAGATGATGACAGTACAGGCACAGAATGCTCTTCTCAAGACAATTGAGGAGCCGCCGGAATATGCAGTCATCATGCTGCTGACCAGTAACGTGGATGCACTTCTTCCTACGATCCAGTCCCGCTGCGTCAGACTGGATCTCAAGGTAGTAGATGACAATCTGGTTAAGAAATATCTTATGGAGCGTCTTCATGTGCCGGATTATCAGGCAGAGATTGATGCATCTTTTGCCCAGGGAAGCATCGGCAAGGCACAGGAGGCAGCAACATCCGAAGAGTTTGGCAAGATGACAGAGAATGCTCTCAGGATCCTGAAGTATGTAAGTACGATGCAGACCTATGAGTTGACTGATGTGATCCGTGAACTTTCAGATGAGAAACAGCATATAAGCGACTATCTGGATATTTTCCAGTTCTGGTTCCGTGATGTTCTGATGTTCAAAGCTACAAGGGAAATAGACAATCTGGTCTTCAAGCAGGAAATTAATTATATAAAGGAACAGGCGAGCCAGCGTTCATACGAAAATCTCGAAAAGATACTGGAAGCACTGGAGAAGGCCAAGGTACGTCTGCGTGCAAATGTAAACTTCGAGCTTGCTCTTGAACTTCTGTTCCTGACGATCAGGGAGAGATAGAATGACAAAAATAGTTGGAATCAGATTCAGAAATGTCGGCAAAATATATTATTTTGATCCGAAGAATTATAAAATGCAGGTAGGCGATCATGTGATCGTAGAGACTGCCCGCGGAGTAGAATTCGGCAGAGTTGTACTTGGACCGAAGGAAGTTGGAGAGGACGAGGTTGTCCATCCGCTCAAGGAAGTTTTGAGAGTAGCGACTCAGGCAGATGAGGACAGAGAGCAGCAGAATCGTCTCAAGGAGAAGGATGCATTCAAGATCTGTCAGAAGAAGATCCGTGAGCATGGCCTGGAGATGAAGCTGATCGATGCAGAATATACGTTTGATAACAACAAGGTACTGTTTTATTTTACAGCAGATGGAAGAATCGACTTCCGTCAGCTTGTCAAGGATCTGGCGGCAATCTTCAAGACAAGGATCGAACTGAGACAGATCGGTGTCCGTGATGAGACCAAGATCCTCGGAGGAATCGGAATCTGCGGCAGAAGTCTCTGCTGTCACACGTATCTGTCAGAGTTTGCACCGGTATCTATCAAGATGGCGAAGGAACAGAACCTTTCACTGAACCAGACCAAGATTTCCGGTGTATGCGGCAGACTGATGTGCTGTCTCAAGAACGAACAGGAAACATACGAGGAACTGAATAAGAAACTTCCGGGAATCGGGGACACTGTCACACTTCCGGATGGAATTCAGGGAACTGTACAGAGTGTAAATGTTCTTCGCCAGAGAGTCAAAGTCGTTGTCGAAGTAAACGACGAAAAGGAGATTCAGGAATTTTCGGTAAATGAACTGAAATTCCGTCCTCGTAAGAAGAAAGTCAAAGTTTCCGAGAAGGAAATGAAGGAACTGGAAAAACTCGAAGACAGAGAAGGAGATAAAAAATCTCATGGAAAGAAATCCGCAGACTGATCTGGTACATCCGGGAGAGCGGGTCGATGACCTGCAGAATGGATTTTATGTGATCCAGAATCCTGAGAAGTTCTGCTTCGGAATGGATGCGGTTCTTTTGTCCGGCTTTGCAAAGATCAGAAAGAATGCAAGGGTCCTGGATATGGGAACCGGCACAGGGATCATTCCGATCCTGCTCAAAAGCAGAGGCAAGGGAGAACATCTCACAGGACTGGAGATACAGGAAGAATGTGCAGATATGGCCGCACGCAGTGTTGCGTACAATAGTCTGGAATCTGCAATTGATATTGTATGCGGAGATATTAAGGAGGCTGCTGGAATTTTTGGAGCAGCTTCTTTTGATGTAGTAACAAGCAATCCTCCGTATATGATCGGAGAGCATGGACTGCGTAATCCGTATATGGCAAAAGCAATTGCGAGACATGAGGTGCTCTGCACATTGGAGGATGTTGTCAGCCAGGCGTCCAGAGTACTCAAGGACAGGGGACATTTTTTTATGGTGCACCGTCCGTTCCGTCTTGCTGAGATTTTTCAGGTGCTGATGAAATACAAGCTGGAGCCGAAACGCATGCAGCTTGTGTATCCGTACATAGACAGAGAACCAAATATGGTATTGATCGAGGCCTGCAAGGGTGGAAACTCCAGAATCACGGTAGAGCGTCCGCTGATCGTTTATGAGAAGCCGGGAGAGTATACAAAGGCGATCCTGGAAATCTACGGGATGGTCTGATGATTCGGATAAGAATTCAAGAAAGGAACCTGATTTATGAGCGGTAAATTATATCTGTGTGCAACACCTATCGGAAATCTGGAAGATATTACGCTGCGTGTTCTGCGTACACTCAAAGAAGTAGACCTGATCGCGGCGGAAGATACGAGAAACAGTATCAAGCTTCTGAACCATTTCGAGATCAAAACGCCCATGACCAGTTATCATGAATACAACAAGATCGACAAAGCTTATACACTGATCGAGAAGATGCAGTCAGGGATGAACATTGCACTGATCACGGATGCAGGTACTCCTGGAATCTCAGATCCGGGAGAAGAACTTGCTGCCATGTGTTATGAAGCAGGGATCGAAGTGACATCACTTCCGGGGCCTGCTGCCTGTATCACAGCACTTACTCTGTCAGGTCTTCCGACCAGGAGATTTGCTTTTGAAGCTTTTCTTCCAATGGACAAAAAAGAACGCAGGGAAGTTCTGGATGAACTGGTCAATGAGACAAGAACGATCATTATGTATGAGGCACCACACAAGCTGGTCCGCACACTTAAGGATCTCAAAGAAACTCTTGGCAATCGCAGAATGACACTTTGCCGGGAACTGACGAAGAAACATGAGACAGCTTTTCATACAACGATCGATGAGCTGATCGCTCATTATGAGAACGAGAAGCCATTAGGGGAATGTGTCCTCGTGATCGAGGGCAAGAGCCGCCAGGAACTCAAGGAAGAAGCTGTAGCTTCCTGGGAGGAGATCTCCATCGAGGAACATATGGAAATCTACGAAAAACAGGGGCTCTCCAGGAAGGATGCCATGAAGCAGGTAGCAAAGGACCGAGGGGTGTCCAAGAGAGAAATTTATCAATATCTGATCCAGTAAATACGAGAACTGTATTTCCAAAAAAATGTGAAATACAGTTCCTTTTTTTGTACATTGTTTTTACAGAAAACCGGGATTTTTAATGGAAAGAGAGTTGTTTTTGTGCTATAATAAATTAGTATACGTATGTCCAACAGAGGATATACAACCAGTAATTTTTATATAACATTGAATGACAGGAGGCAGCACATGGGCGGAGAAAATACGGAGTACGGAGCGGACCAGATTCAGATTTTGGAAGGGCTGGAAGCGGTTCGTAAAAGACCGGGTATGTATATTGGAAGTACATCCAGCCGGGGTCTGCATCATCTTGTATACGAAATTGTAGATAATGCGGTAGATGAAGCTCTGGCAGGATATTGTACAGAGATCCAGGTAAGCATCAACCCAGACAACTCCATTACAGTTGTAGATAATGGACGAGGAATTCCGGTAGGTATCAACCACAAAGCAGGAATTCCGGCAGTTGAGGTTGTATTTACCATTCTGCACGCCGGCGGTAAGTTTGGCGGTGGAGGATATAAGGTATCCGGAGGTCTTCACGGCGTAGGAGCATCCGTTGTAAATGCTCTGTCCGAGTGGCTGGAAGTTACCATATATCACGAAGGCAGAGAATATAAGCAGCGTTATGAGAGAGGACATACAATGTATCCTCTCAAGGTTGTTGGAGAGTGTGATCCGGAGAAATCCGGAACAACTGTCACCTTCCTGCCGGATAAGGAAATCTTTGAGGAAACTGTTTATGATTATGACATCCTGAAACAGCGTCTTCGTGAGATGGCTTTCCTTACCAAGGGACTTCGCATTGTCCTAAAAGATGAGAGAGAAGACTCCAAGAAAGAAAAGGTATTCCACTACGAGGGTGGTATCCGTGAATTTGTAACATATCTGAACAAGAGCAAAGAACCTCTGTATCCAGAGGTTATTTACTGTGAGGGAGAGAAGGACGGTGTTTCTGTTGAGGTTGCGATGCAGCACAACGATTCCTACACAGAGAACAGCTATGGATTTGTAAATAACATCAATACACCAGAGGGCGGTACACATATCGTTGGTTTCCGTAATGCACTTACCAAGACCTTTAACGATTATGCGAGAAAGAACAAACTTCTCAAGGACAGTGAACCGAACTTAAGCGGTGATGATATCCGTGAGGGTCTGACTGCGATCGTAAGTGTCAAGATCGAAGAACCACAGTTCGAAGGTCAGACGAAACAGAAACTTGGCAACAGCGAGGCGAGAGGTGCCGTAGATTCTGTTGTCAGCAAGCAGCTTGAGATCTTCCTTGAGCAGAATCCATCTGTAGCTAAGGCTACTGTTGAGAAATCTGTTCTTGCACAGAGAGCAAGAGAAGCAGCACGTAAAGCACGTGACCTTACCAGAAGGAAATCCGCACTCGATGGAATGTCACTTCCGGGTAAACTTGCGGACTGCTCAGACAAGGATCCGAAGAACTGCGAGATCTATATCGTAGAGGGAGATTCCGCGGGCGGTTCAGCCAAGACAGCGAGAAACCGTGCGACACAGGCAATTCTTCCGCTTCGAGGCAAGATCCTCAATGTTGAGAAGGCACGTCTTGACAGGATTTACGGAAATGCAGAGATCAAGGCAATGATCACAGCTTTTGGAACCGGTATCCATGAAGACTTTGATATCAGCAAACTGCGTTATCACAAGATCATCATCATGACCGATGCCGATGTCGATGGCGCACATATTGCGACACTTCTTCTGACTTTCCTTTACAGATTCATGCCGGAACTTATCAAGCAGGGCTATGTATATCTGGCACAGCCGCCGCTGTACAAGGTAGAAAAAAACAAGAAAGTCTGGTATGCCTACGATGATGCAGAACTGAACCGCATCCTTGAGGAGATCGGACGTGATAATAACAACAAGATCCAGCGTTACAAAGGTCTTGGAGAGATGGATGCAGAGCAGCTTTGGGAGACAACCATGGATCCGGAGAAACGAATCCTTCTCAAAGTAACTATGGACGAATCTGCTACATCTGAGATCGATCTGACTTTCACCACTCTTATGGGTGACAAAGTTGAACCAAGACGTGAATTTATCGAAGAAAATGCACGCTTTGTAGAAAATCTGGATATCTAGGAGAATAAAAAATGGAAGACAATATTTTTGACAAAATCCATGAGGTGGATCTGCAGAAGACCATGGAGAAATCTTATATAGATTACGCCATGAGCGTTATCGCCTCACGTGCTCTTCCGGATGTAAGAGATGGTCTGAAGCCGGTACAGAGAAGGGTTCTGTATTCCATGATCGAACTGAACAATGGTCCGGACAAGCCGCATCGTAAATGCGCCCGTATCGTCGGTGATACCATGGGTAAATATCATCCTCATGGAGACAGTTCTATCTATGGAGCACTTGTAAATATGGCACAGGACTGGTCTACCAGATATCCGCTGGTAGACGGTCATGGAAACTTCGGTTCCGTGGATGGTGACGGCGCTGCTGCGATGCGATACACAGAGGCCCGTCTGAGCAAGATCTCCATGGAGATGCTTGCTGATATCAACAAGAATACCGTTGATTTCCAGCCAAACTTTGATGAGACAGAACGGGAGCCGGTTGTACTTCCGTCCCGTTATCCGAACCTTCTTGTAAACGGTACTTCCGGTATTGCAGTTGGTATGGCGACAAACATCCCGCCACACAACTTAAGAGAGGTTATCAATGCAGTTGTCAAGATCATTGATAACATTATTGAAGAAGACAGAGAGACAACAATCGAGGAACTTCTTGAGATCGTCAAAGGACCGGATTTCCCGACAGGAGCAACGATCCTTGGAACAAGAGGAATTGAGGAAGCATATCGTACCGGCCGCGGCAAGATCCGTGTCCGTGCGGTGACAAATATCGAGACACTGCCAAACGGTAAATCACGTATCATCGTCACAGAACTTCCATACCTCGTAAATAAAGCCCGTCTGATCGAAAAGATCGCAGAACTTGTCCGCGACAAGAAGATTGACGGAATCACAGACCTGAATGATCACTCCAGCCGTGAGGGAATGCGAATCTGCATCGACCTCCGCAGGGATGCCAATGCAAATGTTGTTCTGAACCAGCTTTATAAACATACACAGCTTCAGGATACTTTTGGCGTGATCATGCTTTGCCTTGTTTCCGTAAACGGAAGCCTTCAGCCGAAGGTACTGACTCTTCCGGAGATGCTTAAGCAGTATCTTGCACATCAGGAAGATGTAGTGACAAGAAGAACCAAATACGACCTGAACAAAGCACAGGAACGTGCTCACATTCTGGAAGGTCTGCTCAAAGCACTGGACAATATCGATGAAGTTATCCGTATCATCCGTGCCGCAAGAAACGTTCAGATCGCAAAACAGGAATTAATGGATCGCTTTGAACTGACAGATGTTCAGGCACAGGCGATCGTAGATATGCGTCTGAGAGCTCTTACCGGTCTGGAAAGAGAGAAGCTGGAAGCAGAATATGCAGAATTAATGGAGAGGATCCGCAAATTACAGGCAATTCTTGCAGACAGAAATACACTTCTCCGTGTCATTCGCGAGGAGATCCTTGCAATTGCTGAGAAATACGGCGATGACAGAAGAACTGCCATTGGATTTGATGCATATGATATTTCCATGGAGGATATGATTCCGAGAGAAAATACAGTTATCACAATGACCAAGCTTGGTTATATTAAGCGTATGACTGTAGACAATTTCCGCAGCCAGAACAGAGGCGGCAGAGGAATCAAGGGCATGCAGACACTGGACGATGACTATATCGAAGAACTGATGATGACAACGACACATCATTATGTGATGTTCTTTACTAATACAGGTCGTGTATACCGTCTTAAGGCATACGAGATTCCGGAAGCAGGAAGAACTGCGAGAGGAACTGCGATCATCAATCTTCTGCAGCTGATGCCGGGAGAGCGCATTACAGCAGTTATCCCGATCAGCAAGTTTGAAGAGGGACATTACCTGATGATGGCAACCCGTAAGGGACTTGTCAAGAAAACTCCGATCCGGGATTATGCAAATGTCCGCAAAGTAGGTCTTGCAGCGATCGCACTTCGCGATGATGATGAACTGATCGAAGTAAAGGCAACGGATGATAAGAAGGATGTCATCCTGGTAACCAAATATGGACAGTGCATCCGTTTCAAAGAAACAGATGTAAGAAGCACAGGTCGAGTTTCCATGGGTGTTCGCGGTATCAATCTGCTGGATGGTGATGAAGTTGTAGCTATGCAGCTTAACACGCAGGGATATTATCTCCTTGTTGTTTCTGAGAATGGTATGGGTAAGAGAACCTCCATCAGCGAGTTCACCTGCCAGAACAGAGGCGGTAAGGGCGTGAAGTGCTACAAGATCACTGAGAAGACAGGTAACGTTATCGGTGCCAAAGCTGTAAATGAAGAAAATGAGATCATGATGATCACTACAGAGGGAATTATCATCCGTCTGCAGTGCGCTGATATTTCTATTCTGGGAAGAATCACCTCAGGAGTAAAATTGATCAATCTTTCCAAAGGCGTGACCGTTGCAAGCTTTGCGAAAGTCAGAGAGAAAGAAGAAGACAAAGAGAATCAGCAGACAGCAGAAGAACCTGTGAACGAAACAAGTGATGAAGCACAGGAGAGCACGGAAGAATAAAGGGGACGTTAGATCATCATGGAGAAGGAATATGTCACATTAAACAGCGGCAGCAAAACTACTGCCAGGAGCAGTAAGAATACCAAAAGCCGCCGAAAGACCGGACATTCAAAATCCAACATCAGAAGATCTGCACTCGAAACAAAGAGAACCGGAAGTTCAAGGACTGGAATGCGCAGGGTAAATGGCAGCAGTAAGTCAACCAGTCCCAGGACTTCCAGAAGCAAAAAGAAGAGCAGATCCAGAAAGATGGATATTCCCGTACAGTATATTGCGGGAGGTGCAGTGCTTGTAATTTTGCTCATAGCGATCATTTTTGCTGTGAGAAGCTGTGGTGTCAGCCACAAAACACCGGAAAGAGTTGTAAAAGCCCTGATCGAATCCTACGAGAGCGGCAATGAAAATAAGATCAAGAAATGCTATGGAGTAACCACCGCTGATGATAATCTCCAGGCCGAGATAGATGCAAATATCAAATATTTTGCAGCGCATTCTCCGGAGAAGATCCAGATCAATAACTGCGACAAGATTTATCAGGACGGTAATTATGCGTTCATGTACGTCACTTATGATCTGGTACTCAAGGACGGACAGAGTTATCCGTGCATCAGTACTTATATGACTCAGAAAAAGGATGACAATAAGTACTATATACTTGCACCATCAGATGTTACCAATGATATGAACAAACAGGCAGCAGAGAAATATGCGCTGTTCATGAAGACAGATGCATATCAGCAATACACCGTTGCCTACGATAAATTTATCAAGAAGAATCCAGGATACGAAGAAAAAATCGCTTCAAAATTAAGCTGAAAGGATCCTGGGGAGGTGTAGCATGAAAAGAATCATAATGATGGTATTACGAAATCTTTTCTTTGTGCCTTATGGATGGTTTATGCTGAACTGGTACGCGGGACATGTGGATGATTATCCGGAAGAAAAGCGTTATGCGCTGCTCAAGAAAATTGACCGCAAGGCAAATACCGGCGGAAACATTACAATCAAGTCCTACGGAGTAGAGAATATTCCGTCGGAGAATGGATTTATGTTTTATCCGAATCATCAGGGATTGTATGATGTTCTGGCAATTCTGGATGCCTGTCCGGTGCCGTTTTCTGTTGTAGCCAAGAAAGAAGTGGGCAATGTTCCATTTCTGAAGCAGGTATTTATCTGTATGAAGGCTTTTATCATGGACAGAGAGGATATCAGGCAGTCCATGCAGGTAATCCTCAATGTCACGAAGGAAGTCAAGAGTGGCCGCAATTATCTCATCTTTGCGGAGGGGACCAGAAGCAAGAATGGAAATCATCCGCAGGAATTCAAGGGTGGAAGTTTCAAGGTAGCCATGAAAGCCAGATGCCCGATCGTTCCGGTAGCACTGATCGACACCTACAAGGCGTTTGACACAGGCTCAGCGGCTCCACTGACCGTTCAGGTACATTTCCTGAAACCGATGTGTTATGACGAATACAAGGACATGAAATCAACAGAGATCGCAGCAGAGGTCAGAAGAAGAGTAGAAGAAACCATTCAGGAATATGGTGGATGGGATTAACTGAATATTTGAGAAACAGACAGCTGGGAGCAGTTAAGCTTCCGGCTGTTTTTGTGTACAGATCATTTTTTTTCCCTGGCAAGTGCCTGTTTCATGAGAGTACAGTCTTTGCTATACTGACAGACCCCGTATTCGCAGCTTGAATCAAGAAGACGAATCCCCTCTGGAAGCTGCTCGAATTCACAGATTACAGTTTGTGTCATGTCAAAATTCCGGCAGTATCCGTTAAAAAATTCCTCAATGATCTCGCCCATAAAAATCCCTCTTTTCCTTTATACAGATTCGTTTTTTCTTAAGATTCAGTGTATCATAGAAACCTTAAGTTTCCAACAGAAATCCCGGCTGACTTTGTCTTGCGTGAACGGCTGCTTTTTGAACGTCAACTGTGTTTGACTTTAGGCGTGAACAGCCCGTATAGTTAAAGTAGAAAATATATGATGAAAACAAGACTTGGAGGAATCGGGAATGAGCAAAAGTTATTGGATCTGGTATCCGGGGGATTTTGAACTATATCATGGAATGAAACAGAACTTCAGCCGTGTGGAGAGAGGCTTCGGCTGGCCGGCTTTCTGGAAAAGCGAAGGCTTCCGCAACCGTGTCGCTTTTCGCCGTACTTATCATCTGAAAGAAGAAACTTCCTTTACGGTATATTCCAATGCAATCGGGCACGTACTGGCAGGAGAAAAGAAATACCCATTTGGAAAAAAGATCACCTGTGGACCGGGAGAAGTTGCAATCGCTGTTCACGCAGGATGTATTGAGGCTTTTCCATGTATTTATGTAGAAGGTGATGTGATCTGTTCAGACAAAGGCTGGATAGCAGAAGATTATGATCAGGAACCGCAGCCGGCAGGAAGAAGCAGATATTTCACCAGACCGGAACAGAATCCGACAGTCTGGGAATACAGCGAGAAAATATATGAACCAGTCAGCGTAACAGAATACAACGGCGGAACGCTCTATGAATTTGAGACAGAGCTGAATGCAGTTCTGGAAGCAAAGTTCAAAAACGGATATCAGCCGGTACTGATCTGCTGTGGTGAATCTATGGAAGAAGCAGTCGATCCGGTAAACTGTTATTACAGCTGGCAGCCGGACGAAGAAACCGGCAAGTGCCCGTGCTGTGCAGTGCATTTTGCTTACATCCCGGATTGTAAACCGGGAGAGATCACCCTGAAAGCAAATCATCAGTATGTAGACATTCCGGTAAAAGCTGCTTTTCACTGCGGAGAGGAACGCCTGAACCAGATCTGGTCTGTGGCAGAGCATACATTCCGCCTCTGCAGCGGCATCTTTTTTATTGATGGTGCCAAACGTGACAAATGGATCTGGTCGGGAGATGCATACCAGAGCTTTTTTGTAAATCGTTATCTGATGGCAGATGCAGATATCGACCAGAGAACGATTCTGGCACTGCGCGGCAATGACCCGATGACGAGACATATCAATACGATCGTAGACTATTCTCTTCTGTGGCTTTTGGGCGTGGATTATCATAATGAAGGATACGGCGACAGAGATTTCCTGGAATTGGTTTATCCGAAGATGGTTTCCCTTATGAAATTCTGCAATGGCAGACGTGATGAACACGGTTTCCTGATCGGAAAGGAAAAAGACTGGATTTATATCGACTGGGCAGACATGGACAAAGATGGCCCGCTCTGTGCAGAACAGATGCTTTATGCGGCATGCTTCCGTGTGATGGCAGAGATCAGCGAAAAGCTTGGCAAGGACGGAAGTGCTTACAGACAGGAGTATGAGAAACTGACTGCTGCCATTGAAGAGTTTTTTTGGGATGAGGAAAAAGGTGCGTACATCGATTCTTTTACTTCCGGGAAACGAAATGTGACAAGACATGCAAATATTTTTGCTGTATTATTTGCTATCGCAGATAAGGATAAGCAGGAAAAAATCCTCACAAACGTACTCGAAAATGATGAGATCCCGGCGATCACAACACCATATTTTAACTTCTTCGAACTGGATGTACTGTGCCAGATGGGAAAACTGACCGAAGTTTTGGACAAGATCCGTTCCTACTGGGGCGGCATGCTGGATCTTGGAGCAATTACCTTCTGGGAAGAGTACGATCCGTCTGTGCCGAAGGAAGAACAGTACGACATGTACGGTGATCATTTTGGCAAGAGCCTCTGTCATGCATGGGCAGCAAGCCCGATCTATTTCCTGGCAAAATATTTTGCCGGACTGGATCTCGTAAACAGAGAAGAGACGACTTATGTATTAAAACCACAGATGCAGTATTTTACAGAACTGGACTGCACACTCCCGGTGGGAAGCCATGGAACAGTCCGACTGCTCTGGGATGGAGAATATCTGGAAGTGACACCGGATGCAGACGGTGGAGTTCTGGAACTCGGTGAACAAAAATTTTCTCTGGTCAGAGGAGAAACAAGAAGGGTAAAGATTTGATATGAAAAAAATAGATTTTAACAGAAATTGGACATGCAGATGCCTTACCAGAGATGAGGAACCGTATTCTGTAACACTTCCGCATGATGCGATGCGGAGTGAGCCGCGTACTGAGGAAAGTGTCAGTGAGGGAAACTCCGGCTGGTATCTGGGCGGCGATTACGAATATACGAAACATGTTTTTGTGCCATCAGAGTACAGCGGCAAAAAAGTTCTCATTGAATTCGAGAGTGTTTATCACAATGCGGAAGTTTATATTAATGGAACGAAAGCAGCATACAGACCGTATGGTTATACAAATTTTTATGTAGATACAGAAGGGCTTTTGAAATATGAAGCACAGAATGAGATCCGCGTGATCGCACGAAATTCTGATCAGCCAAACAGTCGCTGGTATTCCGGAACCGGCATCTACCGTCCGGTATACCTTTGGGCAGGTGACAAGAAGTACATTCCGGTCAATGGAATCAAGATTCATACAGTAAGTTATGCACCGGCAGTGATTGAAGTAGAAATAAAAACTTCCTGCCCGGGAATGGTGAGAGTAGAAATTCTGTGTGGAGATCAAAACATTCTTGTAAGAGAGGCGGAAAATACAGGACACCCGTCGGTTTTCCGTATGGAGATCCCGAACGCAGAACTCTGGGACTGTGATCATCCGAATCTGTATACTCTGCGGGCAACATTTGGAGAAGATATCGTAGAGGAAACATTTGGAATCCGACTTCTTGAATGGAGCCCGGAAAAAGGCCTTACGATCAATGGTAAGAGAGAAATCCTCCGTGGTGCCTGTGTGCATCACGATAATGGTGTGCTGGGTGCCTGCACGTATCCGGAGGCAGAGGAGCGCAGAATCCGCATCCTCAAAGAGAATGGCTATAATGCGATCCGTTCTTCACATTATCCATGCTCCAAGGATATGCTGGATGCCTGCGACCGTCTGGGAATGCTGGTGATGGATGAATATGTCGATGTCTGGTATATCCATAAGACAAAATATGATTATGTGAATTACCTTGCGAAATGGTGGCAGCAGGACCTCAAGGATATGGTGGAGAAAGATTACAATCATCCGTCTGTTATCATGTATTCTACGGGAAATGAAGTTGCAGAGACTGCACAGAAAAAAGGAATCGAACTCACCGGCAGAATGACTTCTTACCTTCATAAACTGGATCCGCACAGACCAGTAACCTGCGGGATCAACATTTTCTTTAACTTCTTAAGTTCTATGGGAATGGGCGTTTACAGTGATGATAAGGCAGAAAAAAGCGCCCAGTCTGCAAAGCAGGAAGCAGAGAAAAAAGAGAAGAAGAAACCAGTAGGAAGTGAATTTTATAATACCCTTGCCTGTCTGGTCGGAGATTACTTCATGAAGATCGGTGCGACCCTCCCGCCATGTGACTGGAAAACAAAGGATGCATATGCGAACATGGATATCGCAGGATACAACTACGGACTTTTCCGCTACAAACATGACCTGAAGAAATACCCGAAACGTCTGATCCTCGGTACAGAGACTTTCTGCAAGGATGCATACAGTTTCTGGGAAATTGCCAAGAAGAATAAGCGGATCCTGGGAGATTTTGTCTGGTCAGGATGGGAATATATCGGAGAGACCGGAGACGGCGCAGCTGAATACGAAGACTACAAAGGCAAGATGCCGCATACAAGAATGACTGGAAATAACGGAAGAATCGACCTTCTTGGAAAGCCGCGTGCAGAGGCAGCTTACACAAGAGTTGCTTTTGAACGGGAAACAGGTCCGTTTATCGCCGTGAAACCTGTTTATCAGAAAGAAAACCTGAACCTGACAGGATGGGCTCTGACCAAGGCTCTGGAGAGCTGGTCCTGGAGAGGATGTGCCGGAGAAAAAGCTGAAGTAGAAGTTTTTGCAAGGGCAGCAGAGGTGGAGCTTCTGGTCAATGGAAAGAAAGCTGCACGTGGCAAAGTAAAAAAATGCAGGACTAAATTCCACATTCCATATGAGGATGGCGAGATCACAGCAGTTTCCTATGATAAGAACGGACGTGAGATCAACCGCCAGACACTGATGACAGCAAATAAAGAAACCATGCTTCATATCAAACCGGAACAGGAAACTGTGGAAGCGGGCAGATTGCTGTTTGTTCCATTGCAGTACGGAGACTTTAACGGAATCTGGAAACCGATGGAAAAACATCACCTGAAAGTTACGGTAGAGAATGCTACGCTTGAAGGTCTGGGAAGCGCCTGCTCCTATGTGGAAGGTAACTATGCACAGGATACCGTCGATACTTATTATGGTGAGGCGATGGCTGTAGTCCGTGTCGGAGAAAGCGGATCCGTGAAGATCACGGTCTCTGATGAAGAAAAAACATATACATGTGAGATTCCGGTAACAACACAGAAATAAATTATCATATAGGCAATATAGACAAAAATAAATATCACAATTTGTGCAAGATTCCCTGAAAAATTTTGCTTGTGAAAATTCAATAAAAAAACGCTCCCATTTACGGCTGAAAAAGTGCAGTCTGCGAAAAAAATGGGAGCGTTTTTGGGATTTATGTTAAATTTAGGTCATGGAAATTATGGAAGCACTTGAGCGATGAGGCTTACCCATATTTCAGGGAAAGAAAGGAGATATAATCATGAGCAGAAAAAGAAATCTCTGGCGTGGTATGACTACTCTTACAGCGTCTCTTCTGACCGTTTCTGTTGCGGCAGGACCTGTGGTAGACAGCTATCGTACAGATATCGACAAATTTCTTGGAACCAAGAGCAGTGCGATGGTAACAGACAGTACAGATGAGGACCTGTACACATACAAGTCTGATTATTCCAGCACCACAGAGCTTCTGGAGTCTATCGAGGATCTTGGAGAACGTATGAGTGAGGAAGGAACGGTTCTGTTAAAGAATGAGAATGATGCACTTCCACTGACAAAAGATGAGACACAGAAACTGTCCCTTCTCGGATTTTCTAGTTACTATCCGGTACAGGGCGGTGACATGGGAAGCTCCCTGACTGAAAATGAAGGAACAGATGCAGATACTGTAGACTTTGTTGAAGCATTAGCTGCAAAAGGATTCAGCATTAATGAAGATCTTCATGATCTGTACAAGAGTCTGGAATCTGAATTCAAGACAGAAGTCAATATGTGGGGAAGCATCGTGGAATATTACCACATTACAGCACCTTCAACAGATGGCGTATTTGCAAGTAAAGAGCCTTCACAGGAAACAATGGAAAGTGTAGACAGCCAGTGGAAAGATTCCATGGATGATTATAATGTCATGCTGGTAACGATCGGTCGTTCTTCTACAGAGAACGGAACTTATCTTCCAGGTGTGGATGGCGTAGATGCATCCCAGGATCTGAATCAGACCGATCCACTTGGATTAAGTGATGATGAGCGTGAGCTGATCAATGCTGCAGTTGAAGCCAAGAAGAACAACGGCGGTAAAGTCATCGTTATGCTGAACAATGCCAATGCAATGGAGATCGACGAGATCAAAAATAATGATGGCGTAGATGCGATCATGGAAATTGGTTTCCCGGGTGGATACGGTTTCTATGGTGTGGCAGATATCCTTTCCGGAGAGGCAAACCCATCCGGTCATCTGACAGATACTTATGCAGTGACAAATGCCAATTCACCGGCAGCACAGAACTTCGGAGACTATGAGTGGACAAACGCAGATCCGTCTGTAAACATCAATGCAGAAGAAGTTGAAGCAGAGGGCATTTATACAGGATATAAATACTACGAAACAAGATATGCAGATACTGTGCTTGGACAGGGAAATGCAGACGCAACAGTAGGAAGCTCCACAGGAAAAGCATGGAACTATGATGATGAAGTATCTTATCCATTTGGATATGGTCTTTCCTATACAACTTTCGAGCAGACTCTCAAGAGCGTAGATGTAGATCTTGACAACAGAACTGTAACTGCTGAGGTAGAAGTTAAGAATACCGGCGATGTTGCAGGTAAAGATGTTGTACAGCTTTATACTTCTGTTCCTTATACAGACTATGATGTAGAGAACAAAGTAGAAAAATCAGCAGTACAGCTTCTGGACTATGAAAAAACAGATATGATCGAGCCAGGCGAAAGCCAGACTGTTACGATCACAGCAGATGCACAGGACATGGCAAGCTGGGACAGCACCTGTGATAACGAAGCAGGTACAACCGGTAACTGGATCCTGGACAACGGAACTTATTATTTCACTGTTGGAAATGGTGCACACGAGGCTGTAAACAATGTACTTGCTGCCCAGGACCAGAAGGTTGACGGAAACAAAGACAATGTACAGACATGGGAACTTGGAGATTTTGATTCTTCTTCTTTTGCTGTAACCTTAAATGGCACACCGGTAGAAAATCAGCTTCAGGATGCAGATCTGAACAACTGGATGGAAGACACCGTTACTTACTTAAGCAGAAACGACTGGGAAGGAACCTGGCCGGAAACATACAAAGATCTGACAGCTACAGACGAGATGATCAGTGCTATGGCTGATGACTACAGCGATATTGAAGCTGACGGAGATCCGTCTTCTGTAACCTTTGGTGCAGAGAACGGAATGACACTGGCAAATCTGAAAGGGGTAGACGACATCACAGATGAAAGATGGAGTACTCTGATGGATCAGATCACTCTGGAAGAATGCCTGATCCGTACAGGACTTGGAGGAACCAGCACAAAAACAATTGAATCTATTACTTCTCCGGAAGCAATCCAGAATGACGGACCGAACGGATTCAACTCCTATCCGCTTGGACAGTATGCAAACTCCGACGAGTCCACAGGAGATCCTTGTGTGATCGCAGAAGATGATCCGAACCGTGACTACAAGATGGGTGTTATGGCAAATGAAACTGTTATCGGTCAGACATTCAGCAAACAGCTGGCAGCAGAATGGGGCAAAGCAGTAGGTAACTATTCTCTGTGGGCAAATACAGCAATCTGGTGGGGCGTTGGAACAAACCTTCATCGTACACCATATAACGCACGTAACCATGAATACTTCTCAGAAGATGCAGTTCTGACAGCAGGTCAGGGTGCTTCCATCATCGAGGCCGGACATGAATACGGCGTACTGATCGCACCGAAACATCTGGCATTCAATGACACTGAGATCAACCGTACAGGTATTGCCGAGTTTATGACAGAACAGGCTGCCCGTGAAAACGAACTGCGTGGTACACAGTCCTGTATTGAAGATGCAAATGCACTTGCTGTAATGACTACATATAACCGTGTCGGCTGTGTGACAAGTAATGCACATACCGGACTGCTTCTGAACATCGTTCGTAAAGAATGGGGATTCAAGGGTCTGATGTCTGAGGACTTCATTCAGGATCCGACTTATACAAAGATCCGCATGGCAGTACATAATGGTGTAACCATGACATGTAACACCGGTGATAACACAATGGCAGCAGTAGAAGCAGTATGGCCATACTGGAGTGTAGAGAATGCAAGCAAGAGTGAAGAACTTCTGACAGACCTGAAACAGGCAATGCTGTATCAGAACTATGCACTTGCAAATTCCAATGCAATGGATGGCATGGCAACTACTACACATATTGAAAAACTGAATACATGGTACGATAACCTGATCACAGGTCTTCGCGTTGGATTCGGTGTACTGACTGTACTCTGTGCAGCAATGTATCTGCTTGGACTGAAAAAGAAAGAGCAGTAAGGAGGAAAACGAAACTATGGTTGAAAAGAAAAAAATGGGCGCAGGACTGGTCTTAAGTGTAATCACTGCTCTTGTGACTGTTGCAGGACTGGTTCTGTACATGATGAACTGCAAAACAAATTATTTTATAAATTCTGGCGTTGACAATGCAATCGTAGCCTGCCTGGCTGTGGCTGCAATCCTTGAGATCGTTATGATCGCAGCTTCTATGAAAATGGGAGCAAAACCGGTTCTGGATATCCTTCCAGTAGCGTGTGGTGTACTGACAGCATATGCACTGATTCAGTTTATCAGCAGCAGGATCGCTGCGATCGGATCAATCATGACTTTTGAGAACAACGCCCAGAATATGGCGGATTTAAAGGGTGCAATCATTGGAATGATCGTGTGCGCGGCTGCTCTGATCTGTACAATTATTTCTTCCTTCTTCAAAGTAGTAAAGGATTGATTTTATGAGCAAGACAAAGAAAGATTTCTGGAACGGTCCACTGACCGGTTCCAGAATCAAATCAGATGATGTAAAGCTTCCGGAGATGTTGATCGGATACTTTATCGGACCATTTGGCGCACTTCTGGCTTCCGGTATCTTTACCAGTATCCTTCAGAACTATTTTACAGATGTCCTGAAACTGAACCTGACATTTTTGACAACCTTACAGCTGTTTTCGACCATCCTGATCGTGGCGGCAAACCTGATCGTAGGTCAGCTTATTGAACGCACGAGAACAATGGCAGGAAAGGCAAGACCGTGGATCCTTCTGTCCGCACTGACCCTGTCTATTGCCTCTGTTCTGATGTTTGTAGTTCCTTTTGAGGGAACTGCCAAGATGGTATGGATCGCGATCGCGTACAACCTGTTTTATGCAGTCGCTTATCCGATCTATAATACAGCAAACTCCACACTGATCCCTGTATCTACAAGAGATAGTAAGCAGCGAGGAGCACTGGCTTCCTTTACCAATGTGGCAGGACTTGCCGTTATGGGTGCTGGTTCCATGGTATTCCCGATCCTGGTTTCTTTCGCACTGAAAGAAAATCCGCATCTGTGGCTGGTAGCGATGACTGCAATTGCTATTTTCTCAGCACTGACGATTTTCTTACAGTTCAAGTTCACACGTGAGCGTGTAACAGAAGAACAGATGTCTGAGGGAGCAACAGAGGAAGCAAAGGTTAAGACTGCTTCTCTGAAAGAACAGCTTTCTGCAGTTGCCAGTGAAAAGATGTGGTGGATCGTTATGCTGTTCTACATGGGATTCCAGTGGAGCGGCGCAATGAAAAATGGTTCCATGACTTATTTCTGTAAATGGGTAATGGACAATACATTCTTTGGTACAGCAGATGCCTGGGGGGCTTCACAGTCACTCTTAAGTATCATGGGTGCAGTTCCGATGGCTGTGGCAGCAGTGGCGATCGTGCCTCTCTGCAACAAATTTGGAAAACGTATCGTATGTATGGTCGGCATGCTTCTGGGTTCTGTCGGCGGTGTGATCGCTATTATGGGTAACGGACAGATCGTTCCTGTAGCAATTGGCGTCGCGCTTAAATGTCTCGGATCCGCTCCGGCATGCTACATGATCCTTGCAATGCTTGCGGATGTTATCGACCATATCGAATACAAATCCGGAATCCGTACAGATGGACTGACAATGTCTATCTACAGCTCCATCATGGTAGCTGCAACTCCTGTATGCAACTCTATTTTCAGTGCGATCTTAAATGCCAGTGGATATGACCAGGCAGCAGATATCGCACTTGGTACTGCGGCACAGACAGCTGCAGCACAGACAGCGATCTCTGTCGGATATATCTGGGTAGAGACAATTGCTTATGTGATCTGTGCAGTCCTGATCTTCTTCTTTACAATAGAGAAAGATCTGCCGGAAGAGCAGCAGGCAATCGCAGCAAGAAAAAACAAATAAATAAAGAGCCTAAAAGGGCTGTTATAATGAGGCGGTCTTCTGGTATATATAAGGTTAGTAAGTGTGAAACTGTGCCTTAAATATGCCGGAAGGCCGTCAGTCAGTTTAAGTCAGAAATGGAAGGAGGAATTTGATTCATGCGCAAAAGAAAATTGAAAATGGTATCTGGGATATTCCTTCTTCTGCTGACAGCAGGAATGGCCGGATGCGGTCAGAAAAACACGGAGAAAGAAAATCTCTGTCATATCGTTCTGGAAGCCGGAGAAGGCTACCATGTAACAGATCCTGCCAGAACAATAAAATCTGGAAGTGATGTGAGCTTTACGGTCACGCTGGATGATAACTGGCAGTTTTTTGGCACAGATTATCATGGCGAAACCGAAATAACAAAAGAGGATGATGGAAAAACAGTAAATCTTGTTTTGCATGAAGTAAATTATTCAGAGAGCATCTGCATTCAGGCCGAAAAAGGAAAATATGAGATTGTTTATGATGCCAATGGCGGACAAAACATTTCAGGAGATTCAGACAGAGTAAGTATCTGTTACCGCGGTACACATCAGAGGATCAATACTTCGACCGGAACGGATCTTTTTGCCAGAGATGGATACACACTGCTTGGATGGAATACCAGAGCCGATGGAACCGGACAGGCAGTGGGGCTCGGAAGCCGGATCGAATGGAAAGAAGGACTTATGCTGTATGCACAGTGGGTTCCCTGGACAGACGAGGCAGATTTTGTATACAAAAAAGTGTCAGGCTTTGCAGTCATAACCGGCTATACCGGAAAGGCGCAGCAGATCTGCGTTCCGCCCAGCCTTGGAGGTCTTCCGGTGCGAACAATCCGGGAACAGGCTTTTGCAGACACAGAGTGCAAAACTGTGATCCTTTCACTGGGGATTCATGAAGTCGAAAAGTGGGCATTCAAAAACAGTCGACTGGAACAGCTGTATATCTACGATGATCTGGAGAAAATCAGCGATTATGCATTTCAGGACTGTGATATGCTTCGTACCCTGCATATCAATGCAATCGAGGCTCCAGCTTACAGTGGAAATTATTTCGATACCTTTCAGGATAAATATGATCGTCTGTTGAGTCTGAAGGACAAAAAGAAGATTGTCCTGTTTTCTGGGTCTTCGACGAGATTTGGATACGACAGTGCGATGCTCGATCAGGCTTTTCCTGATTATGAGGTGGTCAATATGGGAGTTTTTGCTTACTCACCGGCACTTCCGCAGCTTGAACTGATCCGGTCTTGCATGAAGGAGGGAGATATTCTTCTGGACTCTCCGGAATTTGATGCGGCAAACAGGCAGTTCTGCTATCAGAAGGAACTGGATTATGCGACATTTGCCATGATGGAATCCAATTATGATGCATTTGCCGATTTAGACCTCAGGGAATATGCACAGGTCTTTACAGCTTTTTCTGCATACCAGACAGCAAGACAGGATATGGAACGAAAAAATTACGATGTCTGTGCTTCAGATTATGATGAGGATGGAAATGAAGTGGAGGAACCAAGTTACAATGAGTATGGGGATTATGTCGTATATCGCCCGAATTCCACGAGTGAAAAACCAATTTACGGACTTCCGGTAAATTATACAGTAAACGCATTTCCGAAAGAAACGTATATCGATTCTGCGAATGCAGAGTTTCAGAAATTACTGGATCAGGGAATAAAAGTTTATTTTACCTATTCACCCAGAAATAAATATGCACTTTCAAAAGACAGCACGCAGGAGGAAAGAGCCCGCCTGCATGAATATTTTAAGAGTCAGCTGCGGGTTCCTGTTATTTCTGAACTTGAGGATTCTTTATATACAGGAATCTATCTGTATGGGACAGATAATCATTTATCTACAGAAGGAGCGCAGATCCGGACCGAAAAAGTGATCCATGATCTGAAAGAACAGCTTGCGAAGGAGGAGAAAAAATGAATTTTATATCGCTGACATTTGTTTTCCTTTTTCCAGTGGTGGTGCTCTTGTACTGGAAGATTCCGTGGAAACACAGAGAACTTTTTCTGCTGGCAGTGAGTTACTTTTTCTATATACGGGAAAGTTCCTGGGCGGGAGGTCTGCTTCTGCTTACAACGGCGGTTACTTATCTGGCAGGAATTGCTGTTGAGAAAGGCAGACACAGAAGAGCCTGGCTGATTTTTGCTGTGGCTGTGTGCCTGGGACTTCTGACCGGACTGAAATATTCGGTCCCGCCAGTGGGAATCTCATTTTATACTTTCCAGACAATGGCATACGTGATCGATGTATATCGGGGCGAGATTTCTGCGGAAAAAAATCCTGCAAGTTATGCTCTGTTTGTTTCATTCTTTCCACAGCTGGTGGCAGGCCCGATCGAGAGGGCAGGGAATCTTCTTGGACAGATGAAGGAAAAACATACAAGGAGCCGGGCAGATCTGCTGAATGGTTTCTGGCTGATGCTCCGGGGATTTTACAAAAAAGTTGTCGTGGCAGATTATCTGGCTGTGTATGTTGACAGAGTGTATGCTGCACCGCAGGATGCCGGTGGGATTGGTGCGGTTCTGGGAACCGTGTTTTTTGCCGTTCAGATTTATTGTGATTTTTCCGGATATACGGATATTGCAAGAGGTGCAGCACGTATGATGGGGATACGGCTTATGGAAAATTTCAGGCATCCTTATCGTGCAGTAAGCATACAGGATTTCTGGAAAAGATGGCATATCAGCTTGACGCGCTGGTTTACGGACTATGTATATATTCCGCTTGGAGGAAACCGCAGAGGATTTGAGAAGAGATGCCGGAATGTGCTGATCGTTTTCCTATTGAGCGGATTCTGGCATGGAGCATCCTGGAATTTCGTTGTGTGGGGACTGATCCATGGAATCTATATGGTTGTGGCTATGTGCTTCTCGCGGATAAGGAAAGATAAAAAGAGAATGATTCCTCCGACAGCCGGATGGCTTGTGACGATGCTTCTTGTGAATATTGCCTGGGTGTTTTTCCGGGCGCCTTCGTTTTTCGGTGCGTGGCAGATTTTGCTGCAGCCGTTTGTGAATCCGCTGGGCAGCGGGATCTCGGAGACGATGAGTTTTCTTGGCATTCAGGGCCTGGCGATTCTGCGGCTGCTTGTGACAGGAATTACCTGGATGATCCTGGAACGGATTCCCGAGGAAATTGATAAGTACTGCCAGACCAGGAAGGGACTTTGCCTGGCGGCAGCAGGTTTTGTTGTGATGGTGACTGTAATTGAATTTTCATGGCTTGGCATGATGGCATCCGGCGGTGAAAATGCATTTATTTATTTCAGGTTTTAAATATGGATAAAAAAACAGTAAGACGTGTTGTCATAATTGCGCTGGCAGTGCTTCTGGCGGAGCAGATTTTTTTCCTGATCTGTGGGTTTGGACTGCCTGCACAGTATGGGGATACGTTTATGGGAGAACTGAAAAGTAAATATGAGAGATTAAAGGAAACTCCGGGACAGAGAATCGTACTTGTCGGCGGCAGCGGCGTTGCTTTTGATTGTGACAGCGAGATGATAGACGGATTTTTTCCTTCGTATGAGGTTGTCAACTTTGGCATGTATGCAGGACTTGGGACGAAGGTGGTCATGGATCTCTCTGAAGCGTATATTCGCGAGGGGGATATTGTGATCCTTTCCCCGGAACAGAGTGAGCAGACGCTTTCAGATTATTTTAATGGAGAATATATGTGGCAGGCTGCTGACGGAGCTTTTGGGATGCTGCGCCATATAAAGAGTGAAAATTTTGAAGCGATGCTGGGAAATTTTCCGGGATTTGCTCTGGAAAAACTGAACTATGTATGGAAGGGGAAAAATCCTCCGACAGACAGTGTATATCAGAAAAAATCCTTTAATACCTATGGAGATATTGACCTGGATACATGTCAGGAGAATATACTTCCGGGCGGTTATGATGTGAACCAGAAAGTAAGATTTACAGAAGATGTGGTGCAGCCGGAATTTCTGGAGTATATGAATGCCTGGGCAGAGCGTCTTGAGAAAAAAGGCGCAGCCGTCTGGTACAGATATTGTCCGGTAAACGAGCTGGCAGTGGAAGACGCGGATGATCTGAAATCATATGATGCGTTCCTGCGTCAGAAACTGGATTTTCCAATTGCTGGAAATCCGGAGAACAGTCTCATGGAAGCGGAGTGGTTTTTTGACACCAATTTTCATCTGAATCAGGCGGGAAAAGAAGTAAATACTGTGCAGCTGATCCGGGATATCAAAGCGATGCTTGGCGATGACAGGACTGTAAATGTGGAACTTTCGGAGAAACCTCACAGGACATGGGAAGATACATCCACAGAGACAAGGATATGGACTGCAAGAGACAGCGAGGCATATCAGGGCGAAGAAGCAATCGTGATTCCGGAGAATGTGACGCAGATTGAAGATTATGCCTTTTCAGGCTGTGCAGGTCTTAAGGCAATCGTGCTTGAGCAGAAAGACCCTTCGAAATGTATCGTAGGTCAGCATCTTCTGGATGGCACCAGTGCGGAGATTCTTGTTCCACAGATGTCAGCAGACAGTTATAAACGAAATTATTTCTGGTCGACATATGCGGGACAGATCCGGGGAAACACAGATCACGCAGAAAAATAAACCAACCACGTTCGAAAGAAATCTGATACGGAAAATCATGATACAATGCAGATACGATAAAAGTGAGACTATAAATTTTGAGTTATGAAATCAGAATTGCGAAAATATGAAATTGGAGGGAAAACATGAAAACAAAACAGGCTGTAAATCCATACATGCCAAGCTGGGAATATGTCCCGGATGCAGAACCACATGTTGTAGGAGACCGTGTGTACGTTTACGGTTCCCATGATATCTTCAACGGACTGAATTTCTGTCTGGGCGATTATGTCTGCTGGTCCGCACCGGTAGATGACCTGGGTAACTGGCGTTACGAAGGATGCATTTACAAAAGAGAACAGGACCCGGCGGCGCCGAGGATCCGTCTGACAAATGGCCTTGCTGCCCCAGATATGGTACAGGGACCAGATGGAAGATTTTATCTGTACTATTTTATGGGCGGTACAAAGATGATCTCCGTAGCTGTATGTGACGAGCCGGCAGGAAAATATGAATTCTACGGATACGTAAAATACAGCGATGGCGTTGCAATCGGTAAGAAGAATGAGCCGTTCCAGTTTGACCCGGGCATCTTTATGGATGACGACGGGAAACTGTATCTGTACACAGGCTTTGCACTGGCAGGAAACCCGATCCTTCTGGATGGCTCCAAACCAACAGAGCATGGACCGATGTGCTTCGAACTTGATCCTTCTGACATGCTGACCGTATTGAACGGACCATCATACATTGGCATTGCAGGTGAAAAGGAGTCTGTCGGAACACCTTATGAGGGTCATTCTTTCCTTGAAGCAAGTTCCATGCGTAAATTTAATGGTACATACTACTTTATTTACAGTACAATGAACAGTCATGAACTCTGCTATGCGACAAGCGACAGCCCGGTAAAAGGATTCCAGTACGGCGGCATTCTGGTAAGTAACGGTGACGTGGGACTTGAAGGCGTTCCGGATGTGAAGCATGCAAGATTTGATACCGGAAATACACATGGCAGTATCATTGAGCTGAATGGAAAATATTTTGTTTTCTATCACAGACACAGTAACCGCAAACAGTCCTCCCGTCAGGCGATGGCAGAAGAGATCCGTTTCGAAGACGGCAAATTTTATCAGGCAGAGATGACCTCCTGCGGTTTAAATGGCGGACCGCTGGAAGGGAAAGGAATTTACCCGTCCTATATTGTCTGCAACCTTTATGGAAAAAAGGGAACACGTTTCTTAAGCATGATCAAGCATCCAAAGAAAGACTGTCCATATCTGACTCAGGATGGAAAAGACAGAGAGTCCGGACCGGATCAGTACATTGCAAATATGTGCGACGGTGCCCTGGCAGGCTTTAAGTATTTTGACCTCAGGGCAACAAAAGAGATCAGTGTGGCTGTAAAAGGACGTGCAGAAGGAACTCTGCATGTTCGTACCAGTGAGAATGGAAAAGCTGTGGCATCAATTTCTGTCAGTCCGTGCAGAGAAGTGAAAGAATTTAAAGCTCCTCTTAAGGTTTCTGGAAGCAGAGAAGCACTGTTCTTTACCTTTGAAGGAAAAGGAAGTTTTGACTTTATTTCCTTTACTCTGAAATAAAAATATGGAATAAAAAATGCATTGTTTCCTGTGCTTTTTCTTGTTATACTACAAGTATCATTAGAGAAGGCCGGGGGATGAAAATGCTTCGTATTGCAACAGTGGAAGATGATACGAACGATCTGGAAGCGTTACGAACTCACCTGAAACGATACGAAAAGGAAAACGGACTGAAATTTCTGATCACAGAGTTTCGGGACGGAGAAGATATCGTGACGGATTATTCTGCGGATTACGATCTTATTCTCATGGATATTGAGATGGCTTTTCTGAACGGAATGAAAGCCGCCGAAAAAATCCGCGAACTGGACAAGGATGTCGTCATTATATTCATAACAAATATGCCTCAGTATGCAATTCAGGGATATAAGGTAAATGCTCTGGACTACATGCTGAAGCCTATTTCGTATTTTTCTTTTTCGGAAAGTATGGGGAGAGCGCTTCACAGAGTAAAAGTACAGGAAAAAGAATTTATCACCATATCGCTGAAAGGCGGCAAAAAGAAACTGGATATTGCACAGATCTGTTATGTGGAGGTACAGGATCATCTTCTGATCTATCATACAACGGAGGGAAGTTTTGTGACCAAGGGCACGATCCGTGACGCGGAAAGCCAGCTGGACGCAAAGCGCTTTTTCCGGTGCAACAGATGCTATCTGGTAAACTTGGAGTACGTGGACAATTATATGGGAAGTGATGTCAGCGTCAATGGAGATACCATACAGGTAAGCAGGAGCAGGCGCAAACCGTTTCTGGATGCATTAAATGAATATTTGAATGAGGTGGGCAAATGAACACAACAGAGGTGCTAAATACACCAGGGTATTACTATGCCATAGCTTATGCTTTATCCGTACTTGTGATCACGTGTACGAATGAAAGGAAAATCGGGAGATGGAAGCTGGCAGCAGTAAGCTGTGTTCAGTTTGCCCTCCTTTTATTTTTTATGACAGCAACAGATGGAGTGAGGAGAGAACTGTTTCTTCCATCAATGATAGTGATCGTAGGACTCCTTCTGGGAGATATTTGTATCTGCAATGCTTTTTCGCTCAGAGAGGCGGGATTTTATTGCGTAAAGGCTTTTATCAATGGAGAGTTTGCAGCGTCTCTGTGCTGGCAGATTTATTATTATCTGACTTATGCGAGAGGAATGCATGGGGAATTCTGGAAATGGGTGGAACTGATACTTGTTTATGCAGTGATCTTTACCATACTGACATTAATAGAACTGAACCTCAAAAAAGATCTCGAAGAGATTCATATTACAAGAAGAGAATTACTGGTGGTCATTATCATTGCTGCATCCGTATTTGCCATGAGTAATCTGAGTTATCTTGATCAGGACGGACTGTTCAGCGGAAGCTTTGTCACGGACATTTTTATTATCCGTACACTTGTAGACTTAAGTGGAATTGCTGTACTGTATGCATATCATATTCAGGTAAAAGAAATCCAGATCCGTTTTGAGAAAGATACCCTTCGGAATATCATGGAGATGCAGTACAAAAATTACCAGTTATCAAAAGAAAATATTGATATGGTAAATCAGAAATATCACGATCTGAAACATCAGATCAACCTTCTCAAGACGCAGTCCTATGCTTCTGCCGGGAAGTCCACGAGCTATCTGGAGAAGATGGAGCGTGAGATCAGGGTATATGAGACACAGAATAAGACCGGAAATCCGATCCTGGATGCTGTGCTGACGAATAAGGCGTTGCTTTGTCAGAATAAAGAAATCGAACTGAAATTTATCGTAGACGGGGGCGCGCTGTCTTTTATGGAAGATATGGATGTGAGTGCATTATTTGGTAATATGCTGGATAATGCCATTGAGAGCGCACAAAAGCAGCAGGAAAAACAAAAGCGGCTGATCTGGCTCTATGTAACAAGAGAGAAGCAGTTTGTCCGCATCCGTACAGAGAATTACTGTGACGAAAAGATTCAGTTCAAAAACGGCATGCCGGTAACGACAAAGAAAGACAGGCGGCTTCATGGATATGGTATGAAGAGTATAAAGAGCACCGTAGAAAAATACAATGGATCCGTTGTGGCAGCGCAGGAAAACAACTGGTTTGAGCTCAAAATCCTGCTCCCTGCAGCCATGTAAAAACCATATGAAAAAAAGTTAAAATAAATACAAAAAAAGTGTTGACAATGTAAAATGAGTTATGTATAATTAACCATGCGTTTCGGAAAGAAATGCACTTCAAATTGCATAAAGTATTATGAATTCGGAGTCAGGAGAAGTACTCAAGAGGCCGAAGAGGTGCCCCTGCTAAGGGTATAGGTCGGGTAACCGGCGCGAGGGTTCAAATCCCTCCTTCTCCGTTTTGAAGTTAACAACTTCTGAAAAGAAATTAAAAAACTTCAAAAAAGTGCTTGACATTCAGAAATGAATGTGGTAAAGTAAACGAGTTGCTGATGAGCAACGAAATCACAAAAGAGTTCGAAAAAAAGTTTTGAAAAAACTTAAAAAAGTTCTTGACAAACGAAAACGAACGTGATAAACTAAACGAGCTGTCGCAAGAGAGCGAAAAGCACAAAAGAACCTTGATAACTAAACAGTGAAACACATACGATTCTCGAAAATTCTTTAAGAATCATCATTCAACAGAATGAACTTTTTATAAACAGTAATGACGAGAGATAACTAAGCTAGTTGGTTGTCTTGAGTAATCAAACACTTTAT
>CAKRXU010000008.1 GCA_934424575.1 uncultured Blautia sp. | reverse complement strand
TGTCCATCTTCAATTACTTGCGTAAATTCGATGGACGCGTCTTATATCCCCGTAGCTAAAGCAAGGGGTTTTACGACACATTGGATAAAATGGCAACAACATTAGCAGATTTTTCTCAAAAATGCTGTCTTTTGTATAATCAACCATTTTTACAGTCGGTATGGAATATACATATGTATTTCCATCTGGAAAAACCACATCTGCTTCCAGATGATCTGGCGTGTTTCCCGAGCTTCTCAGAAATAGTACACAGGATTTTGGAAACTCTATCCTGTATCTGCGTCCTTGTTTCTCTGCATGTTCTATGCCGATTGCAAAATCATATTCAATCATGCGGATAACCATTGTAGTATCATCCGTGCTCTGACACTCAATATGATACATTTTCTTCCCGATCAACAAACAGGAATCAGTAATAATCTCACCATCCTCCTGCTGATGTTCATTGCGAAGCTGTACGATCTTCACATCTTCCGGGTATGATGTATGGAACACCTCATTGATCAATGGCACTGCCAGATATGGCATCTTCTCGATCATTGTACGGAATACATCATCAAAAATCGTATTATTCATATAACACGCCTTTTTGTACCTACATTATAACATTTTGACGAGTTTTATCAAACACTTAATCTCTTTGAAATTATGTATTTTTATTCTTGGAATCAGCGGCAGATATTGCCTGAAAAATCACTTATTAGAAAATTTAGATTATTGCTTACATTTTATACTATACAATATTTACATTCATATGGCAAGTCCAATTTGGGCAGTCACTTAATCCGAACTACATCAACCACCAAACACTCCCTCTATCTCCCTAACACACAAAAAGAAGCCGGTCAGATCCAACATCTAACCAACTTCTTTTTTATCTTCTAATTTCTCCTCCGCGTTTTTCGCTTTAGCGAAACAGCCTTCTGCGGGGCCAAGTAGGGGGAGTTTGAGGGGGTGCTTCGGCCTTTCGCAACTTTGAGATGCACCCCCTCAAGGTTTTATCATTTTTCAAATGTCGAAGGTCCTAGGCAGTCCCTAGATTACCCAGAAATTATCTGTGCACACAACTTTTCGATACGTTTCAAACCTAAACCACTTATTATGCACCTCAGAGCGATTCTCTGAAGTAACCTCCTTCGCTTCTGCCAGGAATTTTTCAAGATCAGCTCTGCTCTTCACAAGCAATGCCATTCCTCTCTCATCCACAACCGGAAGTCCCATATAACGGTAATCTTCAATCTTCTGGATGTCTTCCACCTTGCCATCGCGGATCAGAACCGCAGCTCCGTCCTCAACAGAAAGGATATCAAAATACTCCGGATATTTGAAGCTGTCACCAACAACCGGCACTTCGTTGCCGACATGATAAGTCTTCTTATTGGATCCAGCCTTGGACATCATCGCATTTTCAAGGTTGAAGTAAAATTCTTCAAATACATATCCTCCAACTTTGATGTCGTCTTTCTGGAAATACGGCTTTTCTCCATCATTTTCTACGGTCTCAAGTACGCCGCAGGCAGATGTCATATGGCTTACGCGGTCGATCAGTATCATCTCGCCGAGAGTCTTATGTTTCTTGAACTCGTCAAGGACGATCTTCTCAGCCAGCTCGATCTCGCACAGTGCGATCTCATTTTTCTCAATGTAATCTGCGGAGATATGTTCTCCGGTGTTAACATCAATCTTATATTTGATGCTGCGGATAAATCCAGGAATTCTCTTGGTTCCCAGTTTGACCAGATACTCTTTTCCAAGAGTCAGCTTGCTGTCATCCATCCAGAGCAATGTTGCAGTGAAGCTTTTTGCTACGGAGAGCTGTGCCTGGTCGGTGAGGACGCAGCCTCGGCTGACATCCACTTCTTTGTCAAGCTGGATGGTCACTGCCTGTCCTGTCACGGCTTCTTCTACGGAAGTGCTTCCGTTCAGAAGGGATTTGACAGTTGCAGTCTCATTGCTTGGAAGTGTGGTGATGGTCTGTCCGACTTTGATCTTACCGCTTTCAATCTGTCCCTGGAAACCACGGAATTCGTGGTTCGGACGGCAGACTCTCTGTACCGGCATGTAGAATCCTGCTTCACTCTCTGTCTCTGTCACATCGACGGTTTCCAGATGATCCAGAAGTGTTTTGCCTGTGTACCATGGCATGTTCTCGGATTTGACTGTGACGTTATCTCCTTCTGTCGCGCTGACAGGAACGATCACAACATCCTGAAGTCCAAGGCTTTCGGAAAGTTCATTGATGTCTTTTACGATCTCATTGAATCTTTCTCCGCTGTAACCTACAAGATCCATCTTGTTGACTGCAAATACAAAATGATGGATTCCCATCAGGGCACAGATGCGGCTGTGGCGTCTTGTCTGTACCAGAACGCCCTGTTTTGCATCGACAAGGATGATCGCAAGCTGTGCAAAAGAAGCACCAACTGCCATGTTTCTTGTATATTCTTCATGTCCCGGTGTATCTGCGACGATGAAGCTTCTCTTGTCTGTTGTAAAATAACGATAAGCAACATCAATGGTGATACCCTGTTCTCTCTCTGCCATCAGACCATCCAGAAGAAGTGAATAGTCGATCGCGCCGCCTCTGGATCCTACCTTACTGTCGAGGATCAGGGCTTTTTCCTGGTCTGCATAAAGCAGTTTGGAATCGTAAAGTATATGTCCGATCAGTGTGGATTTTCCATCATCCACACTTCCGCAGGTAATAAATTTCAGTAAACCGCTCATTCTAGAAGTACCCCTCTCTCTTTCTCTTTTCCATGCTGGCTGCACCGCCGTCAGAATCAATGATTCGGCTGGTTCTCTCAGATTCTACAGAACTTAATGTCTCGTCGATGATTGCATCAAGGGTATCTGCATCAGAAAGGATACCGCCGGTCAGTGGATAACAGCCCAGAGTACGGAAACGGACTTTTTTCATTTCCGGTTTCTCACCAGGGTTGAGACGCATGCGGTCATCATCCACCATGATGATATTTCCGTCACGATAAACTACCGGGCGCTCTTTTGCAAAGTAAAGAGGCACGATCGGGATATTTTCTCTTTTTATGTACTGCCAGATATCTTTTTCTGTCCAGTTGGAGATCGGGAAAACACGGATGCTCTCGCCTTTGTTGATCTCTGTATTGTAAAGTTTCCACATCTCCGGTCTCTGGTTCTTCGGATCCCAGGCATGATTTTCATTACGGAAAGAAAAGATCCTCTCTTTGGCACGGCTCTTCTCTTCATCACGGCGGCCGCCTCCGAATGCTGCGGTAAATCCGTATTTGTTGAGAGCCTGTTTCAGAGCCTGTGTCTTCATGATATCGGTATAAGCGGATCCGTTGTCAAAAGGATTGATTCCCTGCTTCACGCCGTCCTCATTGATATATTCCAGCATCTCGATTCCAAGATCTTTGGCTGTCTTGTCACGAAACTCGATCATTTCCCGGAATTTCCAGGTTGTGTTTACATGTAAAAACGGGAAAGGTGGTTTTTCCGGATAAAAGGCTTTCAGTGCGAGATGAAGCATCACTGAGCTGTCTTTTCCGATGGAATAAAGCATAACAGGTTTTTCGCATTCTGCTGCCACTTCCCGGATGATATATATTGCTTCTGCTTCCAGTTCATCTAAATGTGATAATCCGCTCATAAGTTTTCTCCTGTACTAATATTTATTGGAATTTCGCCGGTCGACGCTGATGACCAGCTCACTGCCGTCAGATCTGGTGATGTTCCAGTTGAGGAGATCACCTTTCTGGGTAACGTTCATGGTTCCACCCATGCCGCCGATGTCTGCGCCAAGATAAAATTCAATGGCTCCCATCTTACATTCCTTTACGCAGGAAACGCAGCCCCAGCAGTTCTTTGGATATTTCATGACCGCTTTTTTGTCTTTGATCTGGATCAGGGTACCAGGACATACTTCCTGACATTTACCGCAGCCGACGCATCGGTCTTCACGAATTCGTATGCTCATAAGTATCCCCCTTTACCAGATCCCTGAACAGAATGTGGATCTTGCCGTCTTCCATTCTGGAATTTACATATTTTTCAAAATTCTGGTCTGTTTCCGGATGATCGAGATTCTCATTGAAAGAATGCCATCTGGTTTCTTTTCTGTTCTTAAGATGCTCGATCAGCACCTGACAGACGAGAAGTCTTTCTTTTAATTCGTATGCAAAAAGAAGTTCATGCATATCTTCTGCACCGACCTGATCTGCAAGCTCGCTTAATCTTGTGATTTTTTCTTCTGCAAGATTCAGCTGTTTCTCATTGAACTGATAGTTGCTGGCGATTCCACCTGCATATTCATCCATGACTTTCTGCATGGCTTCTTCCAGTTCGTCGATGGTGAACAGACCGTTTTCTCCATTACGAATTTTTTCATAATCAGCAAGGATCGTCTGTGCCTGTTTTTCGATTTCGGATGTTTCTTCACTGTGATCGTCTTTTAACTGTTCGATGATCGCAAGAGAGGCGATCTTGCCCTCTGCCAGAGCACCGGTCACATATTTCTGAGGACATCCGCCTGCCACATCTCCGGCTGCATAAAGTCCGTGGATCGTGGTTTCTCTTCGGGTATCTACCCAGAAGCCGCTGGCTGTATGACCACCTACGATGTACGGCTCGGTTCCCTGGATCTCTACATCCTGTTCGCTCGGCATCCTGCCGCTCTCGATCCATTTGAGGGTCTGGCTCGGTGCCATGTTCAGGTATGCTTTGAGAAGATCCTGATCCTGCTCGGATGTGATACCGGAAGTCTTAAGATAACATGGACCATGTCCAAGCTGATTTTCTTTGACAGTTCCATATACACGCTGACTGGTAGTCAGGCCGTAAATGTGCTCATAAACTTCGCCTTTGGAGTTGACCTGCTTTGCCTGCACGCCCTGTGCGATAGTTCCTGTCGGAGCGATCGTATCTTTGCAGCGGAGTGCGATAAAACGCATCTCAAAGGTTGTCATCTCTGCACCGGAACGGATTCCCATTGCGTATCCGGCTCCTGTGTTGAATGGCGGATACCACATTTTATGTCTGGAAAATCCCGGGTTGTTTGGTTTGTAGAGGCCGGCTGCTCCTCCTGTTGCGATCAGGACTGCTTTTGCATGGATCACATAGGCTGTTTCTTCCATGATGGAAAAACCGACAGCTCCGTAAACGTTTCCGTTTTCTGTGAGAAGGTCTGTGATGTTTACGTAATTGAGGACATCTACATTATTGCTTTTGTATACGGCATCTGCGAGGAGTGGTTTGAAGTTTTCGCCATTGATCTTAATGTTACGGTTTCCTCTTGCCACGTAGTCTCCGTTTTCATCTTTGAGAATCACGAGACCCAGTTTTTCCATATCTGCCGTTACTTCATTAAATTCTTCTGCGGCTGTCAGAAGGAGGTCGTTTCTGACGATTCCTGCCGCATCTTTGGTTGCGTAATCTACGTAGTCCTGTGGCTTGCGGCCTTTAACGATGTAGGCGTTGATCGCGTTGACACCTGCTGCGAGGCAGCCGCTTCGTTTGATATTCGCTTTTTCTGCGACGAGAACGGAAGCGTCAGAGTTTCTGCTGATGGTGAGTGCTGCATAGCAGCCTGCGGTGCCGCCGCCTATGATCAGGACATCTGTGTGTAAGTGTTTTACCTGTAAGGGTCTGCTCATGTTTTTTTCTTCCTGATTTTATTCTGTGATCTCGATCTCGTGGATCGTGACGTTTTTTTCTTTGTCGATTCCGAATGCTTTGAGTACCGGGTTTCCTTCTTCCATGAGGGAGAGGATGAGGTATTCGATGGTCGGGTCAAATGCCAGGCGTTTATCTTCTTCGGATGGGCGGGATGGGGATTCCGGGTGGGAATGGAAGTTTCCGATGATTTTGTATCCGTTTGCTCTGGCATCTTTGAGTGCTGCAAGCTGTTCTTTTGGATCCATGGAGAAGTGCTCTCTGCTGGCGTCTACGTTTGTGAGGAGGTAGACTTTGGTGACGGTGATCTCCTCGGATTCTTTGGTTCCTGCGAGGAGACCGCAGGATTCATTTGGGAGGCCGGCAGTGCAGTGGTCCAGGATGGTGTTGTAGTCTGATTTTTTTATATATAATTTCATAATGGGGGCTCCTCGATATTGTTCTCTGACGTGTGTGAATAAACAGTTCAACGGGGACACGTTCCCGCATGGGGAATGACCGTTGTTCTTTGACATATTCGACTAATGTCAATTTCACTAATTCAGTTTTAATGCATGTCGCATTCTACTTGTTCGTAATCAATCAACTTGGTAATTGTCGGGTGATCACCGCATACCGGGCAGTCATGGTTTTTCGGCAATTTAATTGTACGGAAGGTCATAGTCAATGCGTCATATGTGAGGAGTCTTCCTGTGAGGAGGTCGCCTTTTCCGATGATGTATTTGACTGCTTCCATTGCCTGGAGGCTTCCGATGACTCCGCCCATGGCTCCGATGACGCCTGCCTGTTTACAGGTTGGGACTGCATCCTTCGGCGGCGGATCTTTGAAGACGCATCTGTAGCATGGTCCTTCTCCTGGGACGTAGGTCATGAGCTGGCCTTTGAAGCGGATGATCCCTGCGTGGGAGAATGGTTTTCCTGCCATGACGCATGCATCGTTGATCAGGAATTTTGCCGGGAAATTGTCGGTTCCGTCGATGATGAAGTCGTAGTCTTTGATGATATCCATGATGTTCTCGGATGTGATGAATTTGCGGTATGTATTGACTTTGACATCTGGATTGATCGCCTGCATGGTTTCTTTGGCGGATTTTACTTTGGCTTTGCCGAGGTCGGCTGTTGTGTGGATGACCTGTCTCTGAAGGTTTGAGAGGTCTACCTCATCGGCATCTGCGATTCCGATGGTTCCTACGCCGGCTGCTGCGAGATACATGGCTGCCGGTGCTCCCAGTCCGCCTGCTCCGATGATGAGGACGCTGGCGTTCAGGAGTTTTTTCTGTCCCTTTGCACCAACCTCTTTGAGGATGATGTGGCGGGAATAGCGTTCTAACTGTTCGTTTGTGAATGCCATTATCTTGCGCCTCCTCCCATGAAGTACAGGAATTCGATTTCGTCGCCGTCTTTGACTTCTGTTGTCTCGAAAGCTCCGCTTTCTACGAATTCGTCGTTGATGGTTACGGTTACATACTGAGGTGTTTCCACATCCTCTTTCTCAATTAACTCTTTTACGGTAAGTCCTTCTGGATATTCTTTCTTTTCTCCTGCTACTTTGATAAACATGATTCTTATCTCCTTTATTATAACAAAATTTATGAATTTAATTATCAAATCAAAGTTATATAATTGTGAAATGATAATTAGATATAATCTTCAAACAAAGCTTCAATCTCTTCTGGTTCTTTGAGCCCGACTATTTTGCCTTTCTGTTCGCCGTTTACGAAACAGATGACGGTTGGAGCGGACATGACTTTGTATTGTTCGGCGAGTGCTTTGTCGTAGTTGACGTTGACTTTATAGATGTAAAGGGCGTCTTCGTTTTCGTCTTCGAGGTCTCCGAGGATGCCTGCCATTTGTTTGCATGGGATGCAGGTGTCGGAGTAAAAGTCTACGAGGACTGGTTTGTCTGCCTTTAATACTTTTTCTTCGAAGTTTTCTGCGTTGATCCTGAGTGCCATATCATTCGTCCTCTACTTTCTTGACGATCAGGGTGAAGGTATCGTCGCCGTTGTCGGTGAGCTTCAGGATCTGATGTCCTTCTTCTTTGATGCTTCGCGGTACGTTCTGTACCGGTTCGCCGTTGTTCATGCGGACGGCGAGGATCTGTCCGTCATCAAGTTCTTCCAGTGCCACTTTTGCCTTGACAAAGGTCACCGGGCACACAACATCTGTAATATCTACGGTATCATCAATTTTATAATCAGCCATCGTAAGCTCCTTTCAGTACTTCATACAGTTTATCTTCTCCAACTCTGTCGATCGTGAATTTGAATCTTTCACCTGGTTTTGCGTGATCTCCGAAGAACTGGATCGCTGCATCTGTCACGCGGAAGAGCTGTTCTTCGGAAGTGATCAGTGGCAGGAATTCCTGTCCTTTACTGATATGGTTTCCAAAAGTACCTCCAAATGATACAAGGAACGCTTCATTTACATCCCATGCATCTACCGGACAGGATTTTGCGCAGCGTCCGCAGTAGTTGCATTTGTCGGTATCGATCACAAGTTTGTCGTCCTTGAAGGAAATCGCTTCCTCGCGGCAGGCTTTTTCACAGACACCGCAATGGATACATGCATCTTCCTGCCAGGTAACCTGTGCGGCTCCTTTGATTCCTACATCGTTTTCTTCGGCTTTGAGACAGTTGTTCTGACATCCGGTTACGCCGAATTTGAATTTATGAGGAAGTTCCCTTCCGAAATATCTCTCGTTTAACTTAACAGCGATATCGTAGCTGTTGATATTTCCGCTTGGACAGACCGCATTGCCCTGACATGCCGTTACCGTTCTTACTCTCGGTCCGCAGACACCTGGTTTACATCCTCCAGTGGCAAGGTCTGCTGTCACATCATCGATGTCGTTTAATTTGATGAACGGGATCTCAACTCCCTGTCTGGAAGTGAGATGTACGTATCCGTCACCGTATTTCTCAGCTACCTCTGCGATCTTCTTGAGGTTCTCTGCTGTCAGTGTTCCACCGACACAGGCAAGACGCAGGGAAAAATTGTTTTTCTGTTTCTGGCGCATGAAACCGCCTTTTTTTAATGTTGCGTAATCTACTTTTGCCATTTTATTCTCCTTCTATCACTCGTCTGAAATCTTCCTTTAAGTCCTCGATATCTTCAATTCCCACACTGATCCGGATCATGTCATCGTACACACCGGAAAGCTCTTTTTCTTCATTGGAAAGGTGTGCTGCGATGGTGCTTGACGGGTGGATCACCAGTGTCTTGGTGTCTCCGATATTGGATACCAGCCAGGGAAGTTTTAGTTCGTTTAAGATCTGGAAAGCTCTCTCCTTGCTTCCTGTTCTTAAGGTAATGATCGCTCCAAACCCACCATGGAACTGTTTCGCCGCGATCTCATGATATGGATGTTCCTCAAGTCCCGGATAGGAAACAGTGATACCATGTCCTAATCCGTTCAGGAACTCCGCCAGCTCCATGGCGTTACTACAGTGACGCTGCATTCGAAGCCCCAGGGTTTCAAGTCCCAGATTGTTAAGAAAAGCATTCTGCGGTGCAAGACAGGCTCCCATACTTCGAAAAAGTCCGTTTCGCAGTTTTGCAAGATAGGCAAATGGTCCGAACTTCTTAAATTCTGCCATCGCCGGATATTTCTCCGGGTCCCATTTAAACTTGCCTCCGCTCACCAGAACTCCGCTGATCGCATCACTGCTTCCGTTTATGTATTTGGATGAGGAATGAATCACAACATCCGCTCCGAGGCGTAATGGCTGGATCAGATATGGGGTTGCAACGGTGTTGTCAACCAGAAACGGAAGTCCATGCTTATGTGCGATCTCTGCCACTCCCTCGATGTCTGTGACATCCAGCTTCGGATTGCCGATCGTCTCTGCAAAAACGGCTCTGGTCTCAGGCATGATTGCCTTCTCGAAAGCATCCGGGGTGTTTTCCTTAACATAGGTTGTCGTGATCCCGTATACCTTAAGCTCATCCAAAAGTTCTACCGTTCCACCGTAAAGTCCTGCCGCTGCCACAACATGATCACCATTTCGAAGAATGTTCATCAATGCCATGGTCAACGCTGCCATTCCGGAGGAACACGCTACACTTCCGACTCCGCCTTCCAGTTTCGTCATCCGCTTCTCGAAGGATTCGATCGTCGGATTGTTGATCCTCGTGTAGGAGTAGCCCGCGCATTTGTTTGCGAAGATCTTCTCCAGCTCCTCTGCTGTATCGTGACGGAATGCACTGGACTGGTAGATCGGAACCTGTGTCGCGCCGTGAGGATTGCTGTCCTCGCTTCCATGAAGCAAAGTTGTGTTAAAACCGTATTCTTTCATTCCTGTGCTCCTTTGTTTTCCTTTGCTGTTTTGATGGTATTACTATATACCTATAAACATACCATGTCAATAGGTAATGTATGTTTTTTCCAAATTTTTTCATTTTTCTATTTTCAGCTTTCGGAACATATCAAAAAAGCAGCAGAACACATCTTGCTTTTTTGATATGTTCTGCTGCCTTATGCCACAGAGTGGCTGTCAGATCACGTAATCTCCCATGTTTGAATTCTGTTCCAGAAGATCCTCCAGTGTGATTCCGTCAAAATATTCATTGATCAGCTTATAAAAACCCTCCCACATCTGAAGTGTCTTACAGGTGGCAGCTCTCTCGCACTGGTTCGGATGATCATCCAGACAGGCAACCGGTGCCATGGATCCCTCTGTAATCCTTAAGATGCTCCCAATCGTATACTCAGAAGGTGTCCTGGCGAGACGATAACCGCCGCCCTTGCCTCTGAGTGCCTTGACAAATTTCTGTTTGCTTAATACGGAAACTATCGATTCCAGATATTTCTCTGAGATCTCCTGTCTCTTCGCAATGTCCATTAACGGAATATATTCTCCTGTATTATGCTCTGCAAGATCCAGCATGACGCGGATCGCATAGCGTCCTCTTGTTGAAATTTTCATGTAAATCCCTCCATATACCTATTATACCACAAGGTTATAGGGATTTCAAGCGATATCCCGTCAGATTACAAGATAATCTTCTCTTGTAGAGCTGTTTTCCAGTGAGTAAACCTTGTTTTCTTTTATCACAAAAAGCCTCTGCACGAACACGTCGACTTTTTCGCCCTGGCGCACCATTGGCTCATCCAGACCTCGTTTTGCCGTCAGCGTAACATCTCCAACTTTCACTTCCAGCTCAAAATAGCTGCCGCGGAAAGCCACTCGTTCGACTTCTGCCTCGGATGCGGAGCTTTTGTACTTCTGCACCTCTGTCTTTCTGGTGACTTTGACAAACTCCGGACGGATGATCGCGTATTCGGCCCCCGGAATGTCCTCAAAATATTTGAACATCTGATAATCTTTTACAACGGCTGCCTGTCCGAAGAAGGATGCACTGAATGCAGTTTCCGGACTCTGATATACTTCGACCGGGCTTCCCTTCTGTTCGATATGGCCTCTGTTTGTGATGATGATCTCATCTGCCACCTCGATCGCCTCATCCTGGTCATGCGTTACGAAGATACTGGTGATTCCCAGCTGTTCGATCATATCTTTGAGCCAGGTACGGAGTTCCTGACGGATCTTGGCATCGATCGCCGCAAATGGCTCATCGAGGAGGAGAAGCTGCGGATTCGGAGCGAGTGCCCTCGCAAAAGCAACCCTCTGTCTCTGTCCGCCGGAAAGCTGGCTTGGATATCTCTTTTCCAGACCCTTAAGACCTACCAGCTCGATCAGTTCCATAACTCTGTTTTTGATGTATTTTTTGTCTGCTTTCTGGACTTTCAGACCAAAAGCAACATTGTCGTATACGGTCATATAGCGAAACAGCGCATAACTCTGGAACACGAATCCGATCCCGCGCTCACTTGCCGGAATATCGTTGACTACTTTTCCATCAATGATGATCTCGCCGCTGTCCGGCTGCTCCAGGCCTGCGATCATACGCAGGATCGTGGTCTTTCCACTTCCACTCGGTCCCAGAAGACCGATCAGTTTTCCTTTCTCGATCCCAAAAGAAACATGGTCAGATGCTTTATAATCTCCAAAAGTTTTGTTGATATCCTTTAATTCGACGTACATTTAGACTTCCCCCTCTTTTTTTCCTCTGTGCTCCATCACGCTGCGGATGATCAGAAGGATCACCGCCATGATCACCAGGATCGAAGATACCGCAAATGCCGGCACATACTGAAATTCATTGAATAAGATCTCCACATGCAGTGGCAGTGTGTTGGTCAGACCGCGAAGATGTCCGGACAGAACGGAAACCGCGCCGAACTCTCCCATTGCTCTCGCTGTACATAATACGATTCCATACAGGAGTGCCCATTTGATATGTGGAAACGTAATTTTAGAAAAAATCGTCCAGCCTTTCGCGCCCATCAGTGCGGCCGCCTCTTCTTCATCTGTTCCAATGGATTCCAGTACAGGAAGAAGCTCACGGAACACAAATGGAAAAGTAACAAATACCGTTGCAAGAACGATACCTGGAACTGCAAAGACGATCTGGATATTCGCCTTCTGCAGATACGGATAAAGGATGCTCTGTTTTCCAAAGATCAGAAGGTAGATAAGACCGGCAATGATCGGTGAGACTGTGACCGGAACATCGATCAGAGTCGTGAGCAGTTTTTTGCCCTTAAACTGAAATCTCGTGACTGCCCAGGCTGCACATAATCCAAGAACGGTGTTGCATACGACTGCGATCACGGTTGCTTTCAGTGTCAGCATCAATGCGGCGATCGTATAAGAGTCTGTCACCGCTTCTACATAGACTTCCCAGCCTTTTTTGAGAGCTTCTGTGACTACGACAAACAGCGGGAGTACCAGCATCACAAAAAGAAATAAAACGCTGATCCCGATCAGAAGATATTTTACGATCTTTGATTCATTTTCTCTGTTTTTCATCAGACGTTGCCTCCTCTCAGTCTTTTTGAATTGCGTGCCTGCATCAGATTCATCAGAAACAGGATGAGGAACGATGCGATCAGCATGACGAGAGCGATCGAAGTTGCGCTTTTGTAATCGAATTCCTGAAGTTCTGACATGATGATGAGTGGTGTGATCTCAGTCTCGTAAGGTCTGTTTCCTGCGATAAATACAACGCTTCCGTATTCTCCAAGGCAGCGTCCGAACGCCAGTCCTGTACCGGTAAGAAGCGGAGGAAGAAGTTCCGGAAGAATGACTCTTCGAAAAATATATCCAGGCTTCGCACCCATGACTCTTGCTGCTTCTTCATAAGAACCGTCCAGCTTTTCAAGGACCGGCTGCACTGCTCTTGCGACAAACGGAATTCCTACAAAGATCAGTGCAAATGTGATCCCAAGTTTCGTGTAGGCGATCTTGATGCCGAATTTTGCAAAAAAACTTCCGATGAGTCCCTGGTCTGATGTCAGGGAAGTCAAAGAGATGCCGGCAACTGCGGTCGGCAGCGCGAATGGAAGTTCGATCATACCGTCCATGATCCGTTTGCCCGGGAATTCATAACGTACCAGAACCCACGCAAGGATCAGTCCCATCACGGCGTTGACAAGGGATGCGCCCAGTGCGGTGATGAAGCTGACATAAAAACTGGACAGGACTCTCTTCCTTGTAATGACTTCAAAAAATTCTCTCAGTCCAAGCTGCGAAGAATACACAACAAGAGACGCCAGCGGGATCAGAACCACGATACTGAGCATAGTGATCGTCACGCCCATGGTCAGTCCGAATCCCGGGATCACTCTTTTTTTACTTTTTTTCATAATCGTTCACCTCGTATTTTAGTTGCCGTAGATCTGATCAAAAATCCCGCCGTCTGCAAAATGTTTCTCCTGCACTTCCTGCCAGCCGCCAAAATCGTCGATCGTTTTTAACTCCATCGTAAGGTCAAACACATCGCTGTATTCCTTGAGGATCTCCTCGTTGACCGGGCGGTAATAATTTTCTGCCGCGATCCTCTGTGCATCATCAGAATAAAGATAGTTCAGATATTCTTTTGCGATGTCCTCTGTGCCGCGGTTCTCTGCCACTTCATCGACCGCTGCCACAGACGGCTGTGCCAGTACACTGATGCTCGGATTAATGATCTCAAATTCATCCGGATCATCCTGTACAGAAAGAAATGCTTCGTTTTCCCAGGCGATCAGGACATCTCCTTGTCCGTTCTCCACGAAGGAAGTGGTTGCGCTTCTTGCGCCGGAATCCAGAACAAGTACATTCTGGTATAATTTTTTGATAAATTCTTCCATCTTGTCTTCCTGGTTATTATAAGCTTTCTGCGCATATGCCCAGGCTGCCAGGTAGTTCCAGCGGGCTCCACCGGAAGTCTTCGGGTTTGGTGTGATCACATCAACATCGTCACGGATCAGATCATCCCAGTCCTGAATATTTTTCGGATTGTCTTTTCTTACCAGAAATACGATCGTGGAAGTGTAGGGAGCACTGTCGTCCGGAAGTTCTTCTTTCCATCCTTCATCGATCATTCCTGCATCCTGGATCGCATTGATATCATATTCCAGCGCCAGTGTCACCACGTCTGCCTGCAGGCCGTTGATGACTTCCAGTGCCTGTTTGCCGGAACCGCCATGAGACTGGATCACGTCCACATCCTGACCTGTCTCTTCCTTCCAGTGTTCCTGAAAGATCTTGTTATAGGATTCATACAGTTCCCTCGTTGGATCGTAGGAAACATTGATGATATGTACATCGGATCCTGCCCCTGCATCGTAGGAACAGACTCCGGTAAAAGCTGCAATTCCAAGTACTGCTGCCAGACACAGGCTTCTCAGTTTTTTCTTTGTCATTTCTGCCACTCCCTGTTGTTTTCTTTTTTTATGTTAAAGGCATTATATACCAATAAACATACTTTTTAAATATGTTTTTTAGAAAACGTTTGCACAGATGTTTCTCCGGCACTGGCCGGGCATTGATCAGGCAGCAAAAAAGACCGCCAACACAGCACCTGTTCCCCTGTACGCCAGGAGTTACAGCAGTCTGTATCGATGGTCTTTTTTATTTTATATTTTTATTTCTGTTCATCGTAAGTGTCAAGGAAATTGTGTCTCACGCCATCCTGCTTGTATCCGATGACGGTATTCAGGTTGACATTCTCCACGCTTCGGAAAATATTATATTCAATGACCGGATCCTTCTTGGCAAGTTCATGGATCAGTTCCTTGATCTCCGCACGCTTGGAGCCCTTCTCAGTACCACCGCAGGATGCACAGTGCTCTGTAAAACGGCATGCACACTGGATGAAATGAAGGTCATTGTAATTCGCCCAGTGAATGATATCTGCCTCACGGATCAGATACAGCGGGCGGATCAGCTCCATTCCCTCAAAGTTCGTGCTGTGAAGCTTCGGCATCATGGTCTGAACCTGCGCGCCGTAGAGCATTCCCATCAGGATCGTCTCGATGACATCATCATAATGATGACCGAGCGCGATCTTGTTGCAGCCCAGTTCTTTGGCTTTGCTGTAGAGATAGCCTCTTCTCATTCTCGCGCAGAGATAGCACGGTGACTGCTCTTCTGCTGCAACGATATTAAAAATATCCGACTCAAAAACTGTGATCGGCACATTCAGGATCTTTGCATTATCCTTGATCGTCTGGTAATTGATCTCATTATAGCCCGGGTTCATTACCAGAAAAACGACCTCAAAGTTCTTCTTGCCGTGGCGGGAAAGCTCCTGAAACAGCTTCGCCATCAGCATGGAGTCCTTGCCGCCTGAGATACAGACTGCGATCTTGTCTCCGTCCTGCACAAGCTCGTACTCACGGATTACCTTGGTAAATCTCCTCCAGATCGGCTTGCGGAATTTCTTGATGATGCTGCGCTCGATGTCCTTTGTGCGCTGTTCTGCCGCGTTGTGATCCGCCATCATTTTGCTGAGTTTGATCTTGAGCCATGCGCGGTAGCCGTTCTTGATGCTGTATACTTCATACCCCTGTTCATTCAGTTCCTGCGCAATTTCCTCACTCTTCTGCCCGGTATAACAAAGCAGGTAAACCGGACAGTCCTTGCGGATCTCGTCCATATGCTCTTCTAATTCTTCCCAGTAGATGTTGACAGCCCCCGGATAGGTTTCCTTGTCAAAATCTGCCTTGTCACGGATGTCTATGATCTGTTTTTCCCTTGTATCTTCCTGTAATTCTTCAATCGTTCTAATACACATATGCTTCTTCCTTAATAAAAAATTTCTTATCTTATATACAGTAATCGCTCCAGGTGCTCTCGGAAACGTGGGAGCAGCTGTTCCGGATCATCAGGTGGCCGGAAAGTTCCATACGCACGACACCGCTGTGTCCGCCTTTCATGCGGTCGAGAAGAAGGTAGAGGGCAAATTTCCCCATCTCTTCCTTCGGAAGTCCTACAGTTGTCAGCATCGGCTTCGTGTACTGCGCTTCCTCGATATCGTCACTCGCTATGATCGACGGCGTAAAATAAAGATTCCTGCAGCGTCCCAGATATTTCAGCATTCCGACAGCCGTAATGTCATTGGCGCAGTAGATTCCTGTCGGACAGTCGTCAGCCTTAAGAAGCTGCTCCATCGCTTCGTAGCCTTCCTTCTCTGTCTGGTTCGTCTCCACGACATACTCCGGGATCACATCCAGGTTATTTCTCTTAAGAGTGTCCAGATAGCCATTGTAACGGTCCTCGTTTCGACAGTTTCCGACATACCCGATATTCCGGTGTCCCAGTGAGATCAGATGTTCCACTGCCATCGCCGCGATCTTTCTGCCGTCACACAACACTTCATCCACCTCATAATTGGTGGAATTACGGTTGACTGACACTACGCTCCGGTATTTCTGATTTAGTTTCTTAAGGGCCACAGGATTGCATCGGCCGATCACGATCAAGCCGTCCTGTTTTCCCTCCGTCTCAGTATACATTCCCTGGATGATCTGGTCAAGATTTTCCCGCCGGCATTTTCGGTCATCGGAAAAAAGCGGCATATACCAGACTTTGGAGAGGATGCAGTTGTGCTCGTGGATCTCGCTCTCCACCACGCGGAGAAGTTCTGTAAAAAAAGGATCCGTCCTTGACTCATCAGTTCTTGTCATCAGTACATTGACGTACCAGATCCGGCTGTCTCTGGACTGCCTGCCTTTTTTGAGATTTCTTGCCGCCTCGTTTGGGACGTAATTCATTTCCATGGCGATCGCCCAGACTTTTTCCCGAAGGCCGGGAATCGAACATTTGTAGTCAGGACGGTTAAGGATTCTGGAAACGGTTGAGATAGATACTCCTGCTTTTTCTGCGATCTTTTTGATAGACATATGTGTATTTCCTCTTGAAGTCGATAAAAAAACCGGAGGCCAGGGCATCGCCTCAAACCTCCGGAGTTTTTCAGATATAGTACATTTCCTGTTTTTCGTAATGATCGGAATAATATCCGCTCATTTGTGCCAAAGTCAAGTTTGACAGAATCTGATCGAGTTCCTGATTGACGGTATCCACCACCAGCTTCTGAATCGTATCTGAGATTCCTTTATAGCTGTTTTCCGCCACAACATCCTCATCTTCGAGGTGGTAGCTTCCTTCGAGAGCTTCCACCACGGATGCAACAGTGATCTCGTCAGCAGCCTTCGCCAGATTATATCCTCCCTGGGAGCCTTTGACACTTTTTACTATGCCTGTTCTGCGGAACGAGGCAAATATGTGTTCCAGAAACTGCAGAGAAATGTCATTTCTCTCAGCTATGGTTTTCAGGGCTACCGGTGTGCTGGACGGCTGTGCAGCCAGGTCCATCAGCGCAGTGAGACCATATCTGGTTTTTTTGCAAAATTTCAATTACTGGATTGCCTTGAAAGCTTCGTCCAGATCCTGGATGATATCGTCGATGTTTTCCGTTCCGATAGAAAGACGGATCGTGTTCGGTTTGATACCCTGATCCAGAAGCTCTTCTTCTGTGCACTGGCTGTGGGTGGTGGTTGCCGGATGGATAACCAGTGATTTAACATCTGCTACGTTTGCAAGCAGAGAGAACAGTTCCAGGTTGTCGATAAAGTCTTTGGCTGTCTGTGCATCTCCCTTGATCTCGAATGTGAAGATAGATCCACCGCCATTCGGGAAGTATTTTGCATACAGAGCTTTCTGGCTTTCATCATCTGTTACAGACGGATGATGTACTTTTTCTACCATTGGGTGATTGTTCAGGTACTGAACAACTTTGAGTGCGTTCTCTACATGACGCTCTACACGCAGGGACAGTGTCTCAAGACCCTGAAGGAAGATGAAGGAGCTTACTGGAGAGATCGTTGCACCTGTGTCACGAAGAAGGATCGCACGGATCTTTGTAACAAATGCAGCTGGTCCGCATGCTTTTGTGAAGCTGATTCCATGGTAGCTCGGGTTTGGCTCTGTCAGGGACGGGAATTTACCGGAAGCTTCCCAGTCGAATTTGCCGCCTTCAACGATGACACCACCGATTGTTGTTCCATGTCCACCGATGAATTTAGTTGCGGAATGAACAACGATGTCTGCGCCGTACTCGATCGGTCTTACAAGGTATGGTGTTGCGAATGTGTTATCTACAACGAGCGGGATCTGATGTCTGTGAGCGATCTCAGCGCAAGCTTCAACATCAACAACATCAGAGTTCGGGTTTCCAAGAGTCTCGATGTAAAGTGCTTTGGTGTTGTCCTGGATCGCATTCTCTACTTCTTCAAGGTTGAAGATGTCTACGAATGTTGTTGTGATTCCATATGCTGGAAGGGTATGCTCCAGAAGGTTTGTTGTTCCACCATAGATGTTCTTTGCTGCTACGATGTGGTCTCCGTTCTGCGCAAGGTTTTCAATTGTGTATGTAATTGCTGCTGCACCGGAAGCTACTGCAAGTGCTGCTGTGCCGCCTTCAAGTGCTGCGATTCTCTTCTCAAAAACGTCCTCTGTCGGGTTTGTCAGACGTCCGTAGATGTTACCTGCATCTGCAAGTCCGAAACGAGCTGCTGCATGATCGCAGTTACGGAATACATAAGAAGATGTCTGGTAGATTGGAACTGCTCTTGCATCGGTAACCGGATCCGGCTGTTCCTGTCCTACGTGGAGCTGAAGTGTTTCGAATTTGAATTTTCTGTTTTCTCTTGTGATCTTTTCACCCATAATAATCTGATCCTCTTTTCTGTTTTTTTGATTTTTTGTGGGGGAAGGAAGAAACTTTTCCTTCCGACTGTCTATTGTATATGAAATTTCTTACTCTGTAAACAGTGCTGTTGAGTAATATCTGTCACCTGTATCCGGAAGAAGTGCTACGATCGTCTTTCCTTTGTTTTCCGGACGTTTGGCAAGTTCGATTGCTGCGTAGAGAGCTGCTCCTGAGGAGATACCTACGAGAACGCCTTCTTTCTTGGCAAGAAGTTTCGCTGTTGTGAAGCATACTTCGTTGTCGATCGGCATGATCTCATCATAAACCTGTGTGTTGAGGACTTCCGGAACGAATCCGGCTCCGATACCCTGGATCTTGTGCGGGCCGCCTTTTCCTTCGGAAAGTACCGGGGAAGTTGCAGGCTCTACTGCTACGATCTTGATGTCCGGGTTCTGTTCTTTGAGGTACTCACCTGTTCCTGTAAGTGTTCCGCCTGTGCCGACACCAGCTACGAAGATGTCTACCTTTCCGTCTGTGTCGTTCCAGATCTCAGGACCTGTCGTTGCTTTGTGTGCTGCCGGGTTTGCCGGGTTTACGAACTGTCCCGGGATGTAGCTGTTCGGGATTTCTTTGGCAAGTTCGTCTGCTTTGGCGATCGCACCCTTCATTCCCTTGGCTCCCTCTGTCAGAACCAGTTCTGCGCCGTATGCTTTCAGGATGTTTCTACGCTCAATACTCATGGTCTCCGGCATGGTGAGGATGATTCTGTATCCTTTCGCTGCTGCGATGGATGCAAGACCGATTCCTGTGTTTCCGGATGTCGGCTCGATGATCACGGATCCTTCCTTGAGGATTCCTTTTGCTTCAGCATCCTCGATCATCGCTTTGGCGATTCTGTCCTTGACGCTTCCTGCCGGGTTGAAGTACTCGAGTTTCACAAGGATGGTTGCTTCCAGTCCGAGTTCCTTCTCTACATTTGTTACTTCTACAAGTGGAGTGTTTCCGATCAGTCCAAGTGTTCCTTTATAAATGTTTGCCATGGTGTTTACCGCCTTTCTGTTTTCTTATTTATTCGTGTTTGTTTTTATTAACATACCTCTTTGATATGTTTAGTATGTTATTCCTTTTTACCCGAAATGTCAATAGGTTTTTGGAAAAAAATTGAACTTTTTTTCGCGGTATTGTATAATCCATTTATACGCGGAAAATAAACCTTTAGGAGAATGCATTTTATGAATCAGCAGACAGATAAAGCGATCCTGGTCGTGAGCTTCGGAACCAGTTATGAAGCCTCCAGGAAAGCTACCATAGAAAAGATTGAGCGGGATATTGCCGATGCTTTTGGCAATCATCGAATCTATCGTGCATGGACCAGCAAGATGATCATCTCTGTTCTTAAGAAAAGGGACAATTATATCGTTCCTACGGTAAAAGAAGCCATGGAACAGATGATCGCAGACGGGATCCGGGAAGTGGCTGTGCAGCCGACACATATCCTGGATGGTATCGAGAATCATGTTATGAAGGAAGAAGTTCTTTCTTATAAAGAATCTTTTGACAAAATTGTCTTCGGTACTCCTCTTCTGACCTCACCGGAGGATGAGCAGAAAGCGATCGAAGCTGTAAATTCTGAATTTTCTGATCTGAAAGATCCGGAAGCCCTGGTACTTATGGGTCATGGAACCACGCATCAGGTCAATGTTGTTTATGCAGGACTGGATAAGAAGTTTAAAACTTCAGGATACTCCAACGTCTTCATCGGAACAGTGGAGGCAGAACCAACAATCCAGGATCTTGTCAGAGAGGTAACTGCTTTCCAGCCATCCAAGATCTATATGACACCGTTTATGATCGTAGCGGGCGATCATGCACATAACGATATGGCTGGAGATTCCCCGGATTCCTGGGTCTGTCAGTTTAGGGAAGCCGGATTTGAAGTCTGTCCTGTTTTGAAGGGACTTGGCGAATATCCAGGAATCCGTGCAATGTTTGTGGAGCATGCACGCGAGGCGATTGCTTCTATGTAATATTTCAGCATCAAAAAAGTCTGGATTCTGAGACTATGTACTGTCATCTTCAATGTCATTTATAAAACATTGAAGCAGTTTTTGTCTCAGACATCCAGACTTTTTCTGTATAACATCTTTCTGTCAGATCTTATCGTTTTTTATTCAGTTCTTCTGGCTTTTCTTACATATCTGAATCCCGATAAGCAGAAGCACCGGGAATACGATCGCCGCGAGGATACCCATCCTCAGATTATTACCCACACTGCTGGATACGAAACCGGCAAGTGTCGGACCGCCGGAGCAGCCGAGGTCTCCTGCGAGAGCAAGTAATGCAAACATTGCGGTACCGCCGCCTCTGATGGATGCCGATGCAATGCTGAATGTTCCCGGCCACATGATCCCTACGGAAAATCCGCAGACAGCACAGCCGACGAGACTGAGCATCGGAACCGGAACGAAAGCGATGCAGAGATAAGAGATCACGCAGAGGATACTGCTGTAGGTCATAAAGCGTTTCAGATCGATCTTCTCTCCGTATTTTCCATAAAGAAGTCTTGCAAGTCCCATCAGGACTGCAAATGCCATCGGACCCGCAAGGTCTCCGATCGTCTTGCTGACTTTCAGTCCTTCTTCTGCAAAAGTAGATGCCCACTGGCTCACTGCCTGCTCACTCGCTCCTGCACAGGTCATCATCAGCATCACGACCCAGAAGATCTTCATGGAGCAGAGTTCTCTGATAGAAAGTCCCTTCTCTCCTTCTTCATGCAGGGAATAGATCGGAGAAGTCAGAAATACGATTCCGTTGAGTACCGGGATGATCGCCCAGATACGTGCAAGAATCTTCCAGTTTGCGATTCCGAAAGTACTGAAGAAGATCGTGGAGATCAGAACGACTCCCACATGTCCCCAGCAATAAAACGAATGCAGAAGGCTCATTGCTTTTTCTTTGTTGTCTGTCGGGCAGGCCTCGATGATCGGGCTGATCAGTACCTCCAGAAGTCCTCCGCCGATCGCGTAGATCGCAACTGCGATCAGAATGCCGGTAAACGGATCTGCCGTAATTTCCGGAAGAATCGTCAGCAAAAACAGACCGATCGCCGAACAGATATGTGCGATCGTTACCGATGCTTTATATCCGATCTTATCTACAAATCCGGCTGACAGAAGGTCGATCAGAAGCTGGATCATAAAGTTGATCGTGATCAGCAGTGTGATCTTTGACAGCGGGATCTGGTAGCTTTTCTGGAATGTTACGAACAGCAATGGAACAAAATTGTTGACGATTGCCTGCACGATGTAGCCTACGAAGCAGGCGTACATGGTTCTTTTGAATGATGGTCTCATACCTTTTCTCCTGTAAAATATAACTTGGAATTTTATCATAATATCTTTTCCAGAAAAATACCAGCCATATTTTGACCACTTTTTACGAAATCCTGACTTTCTTTAAAATCGTTGTTTTCCTTTCAATACAATTGTAAACTTTTTTATTTTTTAAGTTGACAATCTACGTTCTTTCTTTTAAAATTGTAAACCATAAAGATTTTGGAGGTTTACAAATGTCAAAGACGAAAACTTTAATCTACTGCAGTCTTTTTACTGCGCTGATCGCGGCGGGGGCTTTTATCAAGATCCCGGTGCCGGTGGTTCCTTTTACTTTGCAGTATCTGTTTACGATGCTTGCCGGGCTGCTGCTTGGTTCGAAGCGGGGAACGATCTCTGTCGTTGCCTACATGCTTCTTGGACTTGCAGGGCTTCCAATCTTCTCCGAGGGCGGCGGTCTCTGGTATGTCTTTAAGCCGAGTTTTGGTTATATCATCGGTTTCTGCCTCGGAACTTACGTGACAGGACGTATCGCAGAACATCTGAAGAAAAAGACGATCTTCCGCTACCTGCTCGCAAACCTGGCGGGACTTATGATCGTCTATGCCTGCGGCATGATCTACTACTACGTGATCTGCAATTATGTGATCAACACACCGATCGGGATCTGGCCGCTCATCCTCTACTGCTTCCTTCTTGCAGTACCTGGTGACATCGCTTTAAGCATCCTTGGTGCCATCATTGCCAGACGTGTCCGTCCGGTCGTGATCCAGTACCTTTCTGATTCCAATACAACTTTATTACATACGGAGGAGACAGCAAAATGAACCCACTTACTTTAGCCCAGGAAATCATTGACGGACGCAGGATCACAAGAGAGGATGATCTTTCCTTCTTTCTCACCTGCGATCTGGATGAATTATGCGAAGGTGCAGACCGCATCCGCAAGGCCTGTATCGGAGACAAAGTAGACCTCTGCTCGATCATCAACGGACGCAGCGGCAGATGCCCGGAAGACTGTAAATACTGTGCACAGTCCGCACACCACCACACTTCCTGCGAAGTTTACGATTTTCTTCCGGAGGAAAAAATCCTCGAAGCCTGTAAGATGAACGAGTCCGAAGGTGTTGACCGTTTTTCCATCGTCACCGCCGGAAAAGCTCTGACAGGAAAAGAATTCGACCAGGCGATCCATGCTTATGAGACTATGCATAAAGAATGCAAGATCGACCTCTGTGCTTCCATGGGATTTATCTCCGCAGAACAGCTTCACCGTCTTCACGAAGCAGGCGTGACCAGCTACCATCACAACATCGAGACTTCCCGCAGAAATTTCCCGAACATCTGCACCACACACACTTACGACATGAAGATCGAAACCCTCAAAAAAGTCAAAGCTGAGGGCATGTGTGCCTGCTCCGGCGGCATCATCGGCATGGGGGAGACCTGGGAAGACCGTCTGGATATGGCGATCAGCCTTGCCGAACTTGGTATTGATTCCATCCCGATCAACGCCCTGATGCCGATCCCGGGAACTCCACTGGAACATCTTCCGGAACTTTCTGAGCCAGATATCCTCCGCACGATCGCTTTCTTCCGCTATATCAACCCGGAGGCAAACATCCGTCTCGCTGCCGGACGCGCTCTTCTCACCAACGACGGAGAAACTGCTTTCAAGGCCGGAGCTTCCGCTTCCATCACCGGAAACATGCTGACCACCGTTGCCTGCGCGACGATTCGAAGCGACCGCCAGATGCTCGCTGACATGGGACGTGACGTGACTCCTGAATACTGGAAGGAAGTGTAAAGTAAAAATGAGCAAAGCAATTTTTCTCACCGGAACCGGTACAGACATCGGCAAAACCTTCATCGCCGGACTGATCGTAAAAAAACTTGCACAGACAGGCAAGAATCCTGCATATTACAAGGCAGCCATGAGTGGAAATGACCGCCGGCCAGACGGAAGCCTGATCCCGGGTGATGCACTTTTTGTACGGCAGATGTCTGGAATCTCACAGCCGCTTGGCGAAATGTGCCCTTATGTGTACGAAAATGCCTGGTCACCACACCTTGCCTCCCGCGTGGAAGGAAATCCTGTTGACCTCGCTGTTGTCCGCGAAGGTTTTGCAAAAGTCGCAGAAAACTATGACTACATCACGATGGAAGGAAGCGGCGGAATCCTCTGCCCTCTCTGTTTTGATGAGTGCAAGATCCAGCTTGAAGATGTAATCCGGGAATTTGGGCTTTCCAGTATCCTTGTTGCCGATGCCGGCCTTGGCACGATCAACAGTGTTGTCCTGACTTTCGAATATATGAAGGCACACAACCTTCCGCTTAAGGGCATCATTTTTAATCATTACCATCCGGGAAACATCATGGAAGAAGATAATATTTTCATGTGTGAACATATGACAGGGCTTCCTGTGCTTGCGAAGGTACAGGACAATGCCACAGAACTTGAGACAGATGCAGATGTGCTGAGTGCACTTTATGACGAGGTGAAGATCAGATGATATGGTATCCTTATGAACAGATGAAAACAATGAAAGAACCTTATAAGATCCTGGATGCAGAAGGCGTGTATCTCTACACCAAAGACCAGAAACTGATCGATTCGATCTCTTCCTGGTGGTGCATGATCCACGGCTACAAACATCCGGAACTGACCAACGCCATCAAAGAACAGGCTGACCATTTCTGCCATGTAATGCTCGGCGGTCTTACCCATGAGCCGGTAGAAAAACTTTCTGATAAACTCCAGGAATTTCTTCCGGGTGACCTGGACTACTGCTTCTTTTCCGACTCAGGAAGTGTTGCAGTAGAAGTTTCTCTTAAGATGGCTCTCCAGTACAACACTAATCAGGGAAGAAAACGCCCTCTGGTGCTGGCTCTGGAACATGCCTACCACGGAGACACCTTCAAGGCAATGGAAGTCGGCGATGACGAAGATTATCATTTCGCTTTTGACAAAAAAGAAGGCGTTGTCCATATCCCGACAGAAATCCCGGCGCTTGAGGAAGCATTTGAACTTTACCACGACAGGCTGAACTGCTTTATCGTAGAACCGCTCCTTCAGGGTGCCGGCGGCATGCGGATGTATGATATTTCTTTCCTGAAACGTGCCAGAGAACTGTGTGATCAGTATGATGTACTTCTGATCTTTGACGAGGTTGCTACTGGATTTGGCCGTACCGGAAACCGCTTTGTGGCAGACCTTGTCCTTCCGGACATCCTGGTTCTCGGAAAAGCCCTGACCGGAGGTTATATCGGACATGCTGTCACGGTCGCAAACCACAAAGTCTTTGACGCTTTTTACAGCGACGATGACCGCCTTGCCCTGATGCACGGTCCGACCTTTATGGGAAATCCACTTGCCTGTGCAGTTGCACTTAAGGGAATTGAAATCTTTGAGCGTGACGATTATATGAGCAAGATCCGGCATATCGAACAGATCTCCCGTCAGGAAATGAAAAATTTCTCTGACCCACGCATCAAAGAAGTCCGTGTCATGGGCGGCTGTACCTGCGTGGAAGTCCACGATCCCAAGACCCTGGAAGGCTTCCAGCAGTTTGCCTATGAACGTGGTGTCTTCTGCAGACCGTTCTTAAACTATATGTATTCTATGGTCCCTTATGTGATCTCCGACGGGGAACTGATTCAGATCTTTGACGTAATGAAGGACTGGTTTCACTGAAACCAGCCCTTCGTTTTTGCGTGTTATATTTAGTTTTCCTGTAATCTCTGGATCATTTTCCACATAGCATCTGCAGAATTGAAATTCTCCGGAATAATTTCGGATGCATCGATCTCAACCTCAAACTGATCTTCCAGTTCAGAGATCAGGCTGATCACACCAAAAGAATCCAGGATACGATCATCGATCAGTGCTGTTTCGTTTTCCCAGTCTACAGTTTCATCAATATCATTTAAGATTTCAAGTAAAGTTTCCATTGTTATTTTTCCTCCATATTCCATTTATAAGTCTGATAAGCTTTTCTTATCTGTCTGAAACCTTCTTCTTTATTATACAGCAGAATTTTAGGAAGGCTGTGACTTAAGAACAACAGCATTCCTTCCATCGAAGAATACGCTCCCGTTCTTTTAAATACCAGTATATCTCCTGGTTTTGGCTCTGTAATGGCCAGTTTCTGCACCATGATGTCATTTACTGTACAAAGGCTTCCGCAGATCGTCCAGTTCTTTTCTTCTCCCTGTCGCTCCTTGGCAAGGATTTCCATAGGAGGTTCATACATTCCTCTGATCTGCCCGTCATAATTAAGATGATGGATCCCACCATCCGTAATGCAATAGTTTTTGTCATCACTTGATTTGACATCCATGATCTTTGTGAGATAATAACCACAGTCTGCCGCAAAAGCTCTTCCCATCTCAAAAGTGATCTTTCCGGAAAAATGCATCTGTTCCACTGTCCGGACGATCTCCATAAGCCCCTCTTCTCCAATTTCTTTTGAGGGATCAAAATAAGAAACCGGCAGACCCGGACCATATTCCAGTTCTTCTGGCTCAAATCTATATTTTTCTTTCAGTTCACCAAGAAAGACATCCAGCTTTTCCAGTTCTTTCTGGATTTTGCTGACAGAACGTTTCTGTGTACCGGAAAAATAATGAATTCCCCGGATTTTAAGGAATGGATACTCCTGTCTGTTTTCGACCAGCTTTTCTATTGTTTTCTGATCCATTCCAAACTGATTTCCACTGGTGAGTCTTGGAAATACAGAAATCTCCTGCTTATGTTCCATTGACCAGTTTTTCAGGAGCTCAAACTGCTGCATGGATTCTGCTGTATACATACAGGAATTCCCATATTTATCCAGAACTGCATTGAGCTTTTCTGCCTTTTTGAGGACGCCTGATACCAGAATTTTCTCTGGTGCTATTTTTTGTTCCTCACAGATTGCAAATTCTCCCATGGAACAGACCTCAATACGGTCAACAAGCTGCTCCATTATCTTTACAAGGAAAGGATTCGCTTTCATTGCATAACAAAGACCTGCGACCTTACCCAGTGTCGCCTGCAGACGTCCGGTGGTTTCTTTCAGTTCTTCTTCATGGAATACATAAAGTGGTGTCCCAAATCCTGCTGCCTTTTCCAGTTCTTTTGTCTGCATAACCATTACTCCCATTCCTGAGCAAGATATTTGCGATCGATCTTGCCATTTTTATTCAGAGGCATCTTTTCGATCCTGCGGATCTTTGCTGGGATCATGTATAACGGAAGATAACGTTTGAGTTCCTGATGAACTTCTTTTTCTTCGCTGTCGCCAGTATAAAATCCCAGAAGTTTGTTACGTTTTTTGTCAAACAGACAGCAGCATCTTGAAACTCCGTCAAGTTTCTCAAAAGCTCTTTCAATCTCTTCCAGCTCGATCCTGTGTCCCATATGTTTGATCTGAAAATCTTTTCTTCCGGCAAAATACAGGTTCTCATCCTCGCCATAATATCCAAGATCACCTGTCTTATAATATCTTGTATTCTGTCCGGTAGAAGCGATCGTCCCCTGAACAAACCTGCGTGCAGTTTCCTCTTCATTATGATAGTAACCATCTGCCAGTGACTCACCTGCAACACAGATCTCACCTGTTTTGCCGGCTTCCGTGATCTCTGCACCAGCCTCATCAAGGAGAAATACCGTTCTTCCATCAAAAGCCCTGCCTGCCGGGATCACTTCGCCATCCTGAAATTCTCTCTGTACCGGATACCATGTACAGTTACAGGTAATTTCTGATGGTCCATACAGATTGATAAATTTGGTCTGCGGGAGAGCCTGCTGCCAGAGTCTCATCTGCTTCACCGGCATAACTTCACCGCTGAACATGATCATCCTTGCATCTTCCGGGATCTTATATTTCAGACCTTTGAGCGATGAGATCAGACAGAGAGCTGAAACCGCCCATATCATAACTGTGATCTTTTTGTCACAAAGGTAATCAAGAAGTTTCGGAGGAAGTGCAAACAGTTTCTTCGGAACCAGCACCAGAGTCGCGCCTGTCATGATCGCAGAATAAATATCCTTTACGGAAACATCAAAATCAAACGGTGCCTGATTGCCAATACGGTCCTGCTCTGTAATCTGGAACTGCTTCGTAAAATGACCGATAAAGTCAATAACTGACTGATGGTTGACTGCAACACATTTCGGTTTGCCCGTGGAACCTGAAGTAAAAATACCATACAAAAGATCTGTATTCTTTGCCCCGGAGCGTCTTTCTTTCAGTTTCTCCATATCCTGCTCTGTAAGAGGATTTTCTGCACATTCCTGATCCAGAAGATAGATCTGTCCCTGATAACCCGCATCGTCAAGCTGATGCCTGTATCTGCCGTCTGTGACTACCAGATCTGTATCCAGGACTGCAAGGATGTCTTTCAGTCTTTCAAGTGGCTGCTCCGGATCGATCATTACATAAAAACATCCTGCATAAACAACTCCAAACATAGCCGCCAGAACTTCTGAGCCTTTTTCTCTCAGAATCGCGACCGGTCTGCCCGGAGTTGTCTTGTCCAGAAAAGAGCGTCCAAAGCATCTTGCCCGCTCCAGAAGTTCCTGATATGTAAACTGCTGATCTCCATCATCAACAGCTGTCTTTTCTGGAAATTTCTCTGCTGTTTTTTCTAAATATTTTAGTACATTATCCATTACTTGTTCACCTGCCTTTGCTCTTATCATTTTTACATAATAATATTACTTTTCTCTGAATATTTTCTTAAATTTTCTTAATTCCATATAAAAAATGCCGGCTGGAAATTCCCGCCGGCAAAAAATATATTTTTTATCTGTTTTTAGTATTCCACACCAAAGTGATCGAATAATACTCTCTCTGCTTCTGCACTCCACAGACCGCGGTTTGCTTTGCAGATCTCGTCCAGTTTCTTGAAGAGTGGATCGGTCTCGCCGAGTTTTCCAAAATCTTCAATTGCTGTCATCGGCATGTTGAACTGTGTATAGCTTAACTTCTTGCCGCCCGGGATCTTTGGCAGGTTCAGGGTTGTCTCTGCGATACTGTCGATACCGCCGACATGTGTTACCATAACTGCCGGTTCGATCTTTCCTTTGGCAGCCAGTTCATTCGCTTCGATCAGGTCATCGTTGTTTCCACCTGTAGTACCGAGAATATGTGTGCTTGTATAATGGCAGTTGTACAGATTGATCTCTGCTTTGAACTGGTTGTCTGTCGGGCCTGCAAAGAAGTTCATGCAGCCATCGAATGCAAGGAGCTTGTCACCCATTTCTGCAACCGCTCTGTTTGGAATGTATACGAATACATCATCATAGCCTTTGCCTCCGGTGATCGCTTTTAATTCTTCGACCGGATCAGCCATTTTTGCGGTGTTTACATAAAGAAGTTCTACGCCGTTTTCTGCTGCTTTTGCTTCCGGGATAACCTCTCTTGCACGCTCGATCTTGGCATCATCAATGTCTGTTACGACGATTCGTTTCGGGCGGTTTTCGATCTGGATACCGTAGCTGACTGCACCAAGTCCCATCGGTCCGCAGCCGCCGAGGATGATGATATCGCCGCCTGCTTTTGTTCCTACGGAAAGGTCATGGTTACGTTTGTTTGTGTGATAGTTTCCGTGGTATCCTCCGATGATACAGCTCATCGGCTCACCGAGGGAAGCTCCGAAGAAGCTGTCACCTTCGTATGGCATCAGGCAGCCAAGTTCCATAACTTCGTGAGGGATGATGCAGTAAGTGCAGGCTCCACCGAAGTATTCATAGGAATATCCAGGAGATGCAAGGCTTCCTTTGTAGTTCAGTGCCGGCTGCTGTGCAAATTTCATTCCCGGTTTGAACTGATCTTTCCATTTTTCACCGACTTCTACGATCACGCCTGCGAATTCATGTCCGATGATGATCGGGTTGGTGTCGATGTTCTGTGGTGCTCTTTTGTGTTTCTTGCCCTGCTCTGCCAGTTTGTAGGTGGACATGCAGATGCTGTCACTCATGATCTTTACGAGGATCTCGTCGTCTTTAATCTGCGGTAATTCAAACTCTTCCAGTCTTAAATCTCTTGTTCCATACATTCTCACTGCTTTTGTTTTCATGATAAAATCTCCTTTTCTATTTTTTCTATTATATTTACTCCATATTTACGGATTGTTCCGCAGTAAACTGCTCCTTACAGGAGTTCCATCTCCACCTGCGGGATCAGTTCATCTACAACTGTTCTTGCCGGCGGTTTTGTTCCGACTGTTGTCACGGCTCCTGCGGAAGTTGCCATGCAGAGTCTTACGGTTTCTTCATCACCGAGTTTTTTGTCCCAGGAATATGCAAGGGCTGCTACCATTGCATCTCCGGCTCCTACGGTGGAGTGTGCTTTGACAGATAATGCCGGGCATCTTGCCGCAAATTTGTCTCTTACGATCATCGCACCGCCTTTTCCCATGGAGATCGCTACGGTTTTGATTCCGTTGTTCTGGAATTTTTCTGCCAGATCTTTGAGTTCTCCCATGGAAAGCTTGTAATCTGCTCCGATGTATTCTTCCAGTTCTACCTGATTCGGTTTGATGATGTCCGGAGATGCTTTCAGCGCATTGCGGAACAGTTCTCCGTCTGCATCCATCAGGACGGAACCGCCTTTTTCATGGACACGCTCTGTGATCGCTGCGTAAATGTTTTTGTCGACACCTGCTGGAATGCTTCCTGCGAGAACGACCAGTGTTTCTTTGTCTGTGTGCTCACAGATTTTCTGGATCAGTTCTTCCACCTGTGCTTCGCTGATGACCGGTCCTGGCTCATTTAATTCTGTCACACCGCCGCTCTTTTCAAAAACTTTGGTGTTGGTTCTTGTCTCGCCTTCCACCCAGATAAAATCGTGCTGGATGTCCCAGGATGTAAGTACGTTCTCGATCGTCTTTCCTGCATTTCCTCCGAGGAATCCCATCGCAAGGCTCTCACCGCCAAGTTCGTGGATCGTTTTGGAAACGTTGATTCCTTTTCCTCCGGCATCGTATTCTACCTTCTGGATGCGGTTCAGTCCGTTTGGCACGAGCTGTTCGATCTCTACGGTCTTGTCGATCGCCGGGTTCATTGTTACTGTTATGATCATTTCTTTACTCCTTTCCTGTGAGGACTTTGTAAATTTTATCTGCGTCATAATCTGCGATGTTTGCACTCACTTCTTCATCAAGCATTGCTTCTGCGATCTGTGCCAGGATGTCGAGATGTGCATCTCCGACTCCTGCGATCCCGATCACGATGCGAACCGGATTGCCGTCCCAGTCAATCGGTTCTTTGAAGGTCTGTACGGAGATCCCTGACTGTAAAACTCTCTTCTTTGCTGCTTCAACACCATGTGGAAGAGCAAGTCCGTTTCCCATGAATGTGGAACATGTCTTTTCTCTCTCGAGCATCGCCTCTGCATATTCCGGTTCTACATAACCTGTTTCTACAAGCATCTTTCCTGCTGCCAGGATTGCTTCCTGCTTTGTCGCCGGTGCGCAGCCTGTGCGAATGTTTTCACGGTACAGAAGTTCTTTCTTTTCGATCACCGGTGCTGTTTCTGCTTTCTGAGCTTTCTCTTTTTTTGATTTAAAAAACATGTAAGTTACCTCCCTGAATTCTTTTCATTTTCTATTTTTTGAAGTTCCGATTTGTTTTTGCTTTCCTCTTTGTGACTTTATTATACACATGGCAAATGGGAAATTTCAATTTAAAGAAAGGGGGATTTGGCACCATCCCTTAGTGCCAAAATTGAAGAAAAAAGACGCTCTATAACAGCAAAAAAGGACTGCCGTTTATGACAGTCCTGAAAGATATTTCCTGAAATATTGTTTTAGATGTTTGGACAGCAGCGTGCGGATCTGCTCCTTGTCGCCCTGCTCTGCGACCTCCATAAATTCCGGTTCTTCGATGAGCATGCCGCTGATGTGTCCCATGATGTCATTGTTGATCTTTACCAGCTCATCGTCCGGTACCAGCATGACAAAAGCCACCGTGATCTGTTTGAAATACGGGTCTTTAAATGCCACATTTTCCTCCGGCATGCACACGGCAAATACCGGGCGCGTCACACCCTTCGTCCTGGTATGAAGAAGCGCAAAGCCAAACTCCGCAAAGATCTGCGAAGACACCTGCTCCCGTCTCATCAGGTCTTCCTGAATGATCTGGCTTCGGTCGGAATACGGAGAAAGCCTCTCTCCGATCTGATGCAGAAGTTCCTCAAAGGTAATATCCACATCTACATGAAAAAGCTCCATATCCTTGATCACAATATTAATCTGTGCCGCCATCTGGTTGATCTGATCAAGCTGCACGGAAAACAGATCTTCCTGCTTATGTTTCCCTGGCATCCGCTGATACTGGTAGATCATCTTGCGGATCTGGTCAATGTCCTCCTCATTCAGAAGCGGATTGACATGGATCACCGGGATCTCTGCTTTTTCGATTGGAAGGCTGGATACAAAAAAGTCTGTTTTTCCCTGTACATAAGAAGTAATGTCGTTTTTTCCATAGGCAGTAAGATTTACGCGGTCACCAAACAGCTTATTCAGCTTCGACAGCATCAGACGAGAAATACCGATCCCGCTTGAGCAGACAATTCCAATATCCACCTGACGGATTTCTTCTTTGCGTCCTTCCTGACGCACCATAGCCGCGCCGAAATGTACTGTCAAAAATCCTGTCTCTTCCTCCGGAACCTGCTTTCCGGTAAAGTGTTCCAGCACTTTGGCAACATTCAGGCATTTCTGGTAGATATCTGCATAGTTCTGTTTGATATCATCCAGCACCGGATTCTGGATCTGCATGCCATGATCCAGACGGATCAGAGTCGGACGCAAGTGTGCGAGAAGCCCCTGGATAAATTCTTCGTCCTGCTTCAGAAGATATGCACTCTCCGGGTCAAAAGCATCCACCATTTCATTAAGAAGCCCCCGGAGTTCCCTGTTCTCGATCGCATTGATCTTCTGTCCGTCCCACTGGATCTTTTCATGCTTTGCTCCCTTGACGTGCAGGCAGATATAGGAAACCTCCACTGCCGGGATCTCGATCTCAAACTCTTCCTCCAGCTCTTCTACGATCTGCTCTGCAAGGTGATAATCTGCATCCTCCACAAGTCCCTGCTGCCAGGATGCATCCGTGTCGATCACCTCATCCTTGAGGATCCGGTTGATCGCGATCGCAATATGGATCACCAGACCGACATAGGAACTCTCTGTCAGAGTCATCACACGGGTATTGTCCATCCCTGACAGGCAGGCGATCACACGCTTCACGATATCATCATTCAAGATCTTACCGATATCTCCGTACTGCAGCGATGCATAACCCTCTGCGTCACTCTCTGTAGACTCGTAGGCTTCTCTCAGCATATGCGTATCGATATTTTCGTTGATAAATGCACGAATCGCGCGGCGGTATGCTTCTTCACTTCCGGAAATGGAAATCCCGCTTCCCGGCTTGCGCGTGATCCGGAGCCCGTATCTGGTCAGCCACCCTTCGATTGCCTCCAGATCTGCACTGATCGTCGCCTCACTTACCTGGAAACGGCTGCTGTAATAAAACAGTTTGCGGAGTTCTTTTTCCTTGAGGATCTCAAGCGTCAGACGCTTCCTGCGTTCTTCACGGTTGCTGACATCCAGACGGTCATCCATCGACAGATCCTGCCGCAGCTCCTGTTTTTTGTCCTCGCTGTCTTCAAGCCAGACTCCGACTCCTGTTTTGGAATTCAATATAATTTCGTATCCCTTAAGAATCGCATTGACAGAATCCATCTCCCTCTGGATCGTGCGCTTGCTTAAATTCATCTGCTCTGCAAGTGCTTTCACAGAGATCGGTGCATTCTGTTCCAGCAGAATCTGCAGGATCTGGCTGACTCGGGGCGAAATATTACTTAACTTCATCTTGTTCCCCCATTCTGTGCATCCTGGATGCACTGGATCAGTTTTGTGTATTCTTCTCTGTCGGTAAATCCGGCGATCACATGACAGGCTTTCTCATGCAGCTGTGGGTTCAGCGCATAAAATTCTTTCTGGCAGACGATCAGATCAATGTCCTCTTCGATCAGGTCTGCAGCATAAACTTCCACCTGGATCCCAGTGATACCGGCTGTTTTGAGTGCGCGTCGGAACAGAGCCGCTCCCATTGCGCTGGAGCCCATTCCTCCGTCACAGACGAAGCCTATTTTATGTAAGTTCTGGTAAATATTATCCGGCATGGGTTTCTCCTCCTGTTCTGATGCAGTTTCCACTTCACGCTCCGACCCGGACATTTCTGTATTTTCTTTCTCAAGTTCTTCCTGCTTCTCACTCTCCGGTATTTCTGGCTGCAATACTTCTGGCTCCATTGTTTTCAACTGCACTACATTCTGTGCACCATCTGTCTTCATAGCTTCTGGCTGCAGCTTTTCTTTCCCCTCACCTCTCCAGCACAGATACAGATAGCTACCAACGCCGGACACAGCCGTAGAAACAAGGATTCCTCCAAGCACCGGCAGCATACTGTTTCTTCCCGCCATGATCAGAATGGTCAGAACACTTCCCGGCGAGATCACGCCCGCTGTCTCACAGTGAAAAACGGAAAACCAGATACTTCCCGCAACACCACCCACGATCAATGGAAGCAGAAGGCCCAGATCCGCAAGTACAAAGGGAAAATAAACTTCATGGATCCCTCCGATCGCCTGTGTAAATGCAGCTGTCGCCAATTCCTGACGGCGTTTGACATTTTTTCTTTTGTATAAAAGCAGTCCAAGCAGCATCCCAAGTCCCGGTCCCGGGTTCGTCTCAAGAAGGAGAAGGAGCGAACCTCCCGTCTGCTCTGCCTGGCTCATCCCCAGCGGAACGAGGATCCCATGGTTCATGATATTATTCAGGAAAAAAACCTTCGCCGGCTCGATCAGGACATTCAGGACTGCGATATAGCCATGCTCCATGATCCATCCGATGCAGCTGCCGGCTGCTACTGCAAAGACAGTCACTGCTTCTGCCAGAAGATAATATTCCCCGACCGCAAGAACCGCCCCGGTAAGCCCCAGGAGCAAATTTCGGAACAGCATCTTGGTCTCTGCGAAACAGTCCCGCTCCAGAAATTCCCGCTCTTTTTTCCAGAGGTATCCTCCGAGTGGAGCTGAGACCATCGCCCCAAAGATCCCTGCCTCCGGATCCCGCACGAGGATCCCACAGAGTGCCATAACTGCCGCCAGCCCTCCAAAAGAGTCACTGAGAAGATTTCCTCCTTCATAGGCGATCATACATGGCAGGACATAGCGATAGGCGACCTGCGAGATCGCATAGATATCTTCATTCGGAAACCATCCCTTGGTCTGAAATACCACGGACAAAAGACCGATAAAGACAAAAGTGCCGATATTTTTCATGATGATCCTTGAATAAAATTTTCCTGTTTTCTGTATCACATTCATAACGTTCCCCCGCGTCAGACAGATTTCCCCGCCGCCTGTCTGCTACCCGTTTTTGTTCTGTAAATAATTTTATCATACAACAATCCCACCCGTCAATTCGCTCCATTTAAGGCGCATAACTAACGTGTGGGATATGTTGCGGTTATATTAAAATTTTAGAGGGCATCTATAATTTATAAATTTCTCTTTTTCAGATTTTCTACCAGTGTTGCATATTCCGGTGCGGCAAGGAAGTTTGTGATCAGGATGCGCTCTGCATTCGGATTGCTGTGTGCTGCGCGCTCTCCCAGTTCCTCATGTGTGACAACGATCTGTACATCTGCCGGGATGCTGGATACCGGTGTGTGGATAACTTCGATTCCCTCAAGACCTGCTGCTGCAAGTTTTTTCTTGAGGACCGTTGCGCCCATTGCGCTGGAGCCCATTCCTGCATCGCATGCAAAAGCGATCTTTGTTACTTTTCCTGTATTTGCTGCCGGTACAGTGGCTGCTGTTTCTGCTGCAATTCCTTTTGCCTGTTTTTTCATGGCATCTTTCTGACGCTGTGCATCTTCCAGAGATGTATCCTTGCCCATGAATTTGAGGATCGGCACGGAGATTGCAAAAGAGACAAGTGCTGCCACTGCAACACCGACGATCAGTCCAAAATAGCTGTGTTTTTCTGCCATCATCATGATCGCGATGATACTTCCCGGTGAAGCCGGTGCAGTAAGACCTACGTTAAATAAGTTGAAGCAGAAGATTCCACTTGCGCCGCCTGCGATGACAGAGATCAGAAGCAGCGGGTTCATAAGGATGTACGGAAAATAGATTTCATGGATTCCGCCGAGGAAATGGATGATCACTGCTCCAGGTGCAGAGCTCTTCGCATTTCCTTTGCCTGCGATACAGTAAGCAAGCAGGATTCCAAGTCCCGGCCCCGGGTTTGCTTCAAGCAGGAAGAAAATAGATTTTCCCGTTTCCTCTACCTGCTGGATTCCCATTGGGGATAAGATCCCGTGGTTGATCGCGTTGTTTAAGAATAATACTTTTGCAGGTTCGATAAAGATACTTGCCAGCGGAAGAAGTCCGTGTGAAACAAAGACATCTACACCGGCTCTCATAACGGAGTTCATTCCTGTTACGAGCGGGGCAACTCCATACATGGCAAGACATGCAAGGATCGCACCGATGATACCAAGTGAAAAGTTATTTACCAGCATTTCAAAGCCGGCTTTGATGTGACCCTCAACTGCTTTGTCAAATTTCTTGATGATCCATGCAGCCAGCGGTCCGACGATCATGGCACCGATGAACATCGGGATGTCAGAACCGACGATCACACCCATGGTCGCGATCGCACCGATCACGCCGCCGCGCTGTCCTGCTACGGCAGAACCGCCAGTGTATGCGATCAGAAGCGGCAGCAGTACGGTTGACATCGGAGTTACAAACTGTGCGAGTTTCTCATTCGGACACCATCCTGTCTCGATAAAAAGCGCTGTGATGAGCCCCCATGCGATGAATGCGCCGATGTTCGGCATGACCATTCCGCTCAAAAACCTTCCAAATACCTGAACTTTTTCTTTCATTGTGTTTACACCTCATTTTGATTTTTTAGTGGACGGATTTCCTTCTCTTTTTCCGTCAGTTTCATTTTCTTTTACTCTTTTTTTCTGAGGTGTAACCGGCCAGTTACTCTCTTCTTGATGAGTTCATTATAGCGAAAAACCATTGTACTTTTCAAGAAATAGAAAAAGAGATTTGGCACCATCCCTTAGTGCCAAATCTCCTTAATGCTTGTTAGACTGTCCCTAACATCTGTTGCGTTTGTTGACAAAATAATTCAGGATCCCACCGCCAACGATGATCACCATTGCAACGCCAACGACTCTCTTGGCTGCCTCCTGCGGAAGCTGGCTCTTGGAACCGATGGAATCGGAATAAAAAGTCAGCGTATATTCGATCTCGTGAGGTGCTCCCATCGCCGTGGTGTCTGCGATCACCGGCATTGCCTCATCAAGTGTGAGGATCGGGATCTCAAATACAGAGTTCATGCCCTCCTCATTTGTCGGGAGATATTTCTCTCCGTCCACGATCATGTAGTCATAGTTGGAACTGCTCCACTGGATCTGTGCATATCCCATTCCGTCCTTCACAGTAAAAAGTGTCGGAGAAGTCACGCTCGCCTTGCCGCTTCCACCCTCCAGATCTACCTGGATGGAATATTCTCCATCTTCTTTGTCAAATTCTACTGCCTGTGTTTCTGCCGTGTCTGCTGCCGCCATACAGACAAATGGCACAGTACAGGAAGATAATAGTGCTGCCAGAGAACAGACTGTCAAAAATTTCTTATATTTATGCATCGTACTTCAAACTCCGTTTCATCTCTTTCTTTTCTGAAAAATACTATAGCACAGCAAATCACACATTGCAAACTATATAAGCTTTTAGTATAATAAAAAGAATGTGAGTAATTATATCAATCAATATTTTTAAATATCAGGAGGTTTTTTACTAATGAAAGGAACATTATATGGCGTAGGAGTCGGACCTGGGGATCCGGAATTAATGACACTGAAGGCAGTCCGCATGATCCGCGAGAATGAGGTGATCGCAGTACCGGGAGCTGACGTTAAGGAAACCGTTGCCTACAAGATCGCAGTTCAGGCTGTACCGGAATTAGCAGAAAAAGAACTTCTTCCGATCTACATGCCGATGACACACGATGCAAAAGAACTCGAAGAAAACCACGCAAAAGGAGCCAAAACACTGGAAGCATATCTCGACCAGGGCAAAAACATTGTTTTCCTGACACTTGGAGATCCTTGTGTATACTCTACTTTTTCCTATCTGCAGCACCGTGTGGAGGCTGACGGATATCACACAGAGCTGGTGAGCGGGATCACTTCTTTCTGTGCTGCTGCTGCCCGCCTGAACATTTCTCTTTCCGAATGGAATGAGCAGCTTCATATCGTGCCGGCTGTTCACCGCCTGGACAGCGACCTCAGCGAATCCGGCAACTATGTACTGATGAAATCCGGTAAAAAGATGAACCAGGTCAAGGAAATCCTCGCAAAGAGCGACCGTGACGTCCTGATGGTCGAAAACTGCGGTATGCCAGAAGAACATATTTACAGAAGTGTTGAGGAGATTCCGGATGATGCAGGATATTATTCCCTGATCATCGCAAAGGAGAAAAAATAAAAATGATCGAAACCAGAAATCTGACCAAGACATTTGATAATTTCACAGCCGTGGATTCCCTGGATCTCAAGATTGAAACGGGAGAGTTTTTCGGTCTTCTTGGTCCAAACGGTGCGGGAAAGACAACGACGATCAGTCTTCTGTCCACCCTGCTCCTTCCTACAAAGGGAGAGATCCTGATCGATGGTCAGACACTGAAACGAAACCGCCCGGACCTGAAACGCAAGATCAGCGTGATCACTCAGGAATATTCCATGCGCCAGGATATGACCATGGACGAGATCATGGAATATCAGGGCAGGCTTTATTTTATGCCGCGCAAGGAGATCAAACGGCGTACAGAGGAGCTTCTGGAGTTCTGTGACCTGATCAAATTCCGCAGGCGTACCGTCCGCAAGCTTTCCGGCGGTATGAAGCGTAAACTGATGGTCTGCCGTGCCCTTCTTACAGATCCGGAGATCCTTCTTCTGGATGAGCCGACCGCCGGAATGGACGCGCTTTCCAGACGACAGATGTGGAACCTTCTCCGCAAGCTGAACGGCAAAAACCTGACGATTCTTCTGACCACACACTATATGGAAGAAGCCCAGAACCTCTGCAACCGTGTTGCCCTGATGGATCACGGTAAGCTTGAGGAAGTCAGCACACCTTCCGCACTGATCGAGAGTCTTGGAGCCTACACGATCGATGAGCCCGGACCGGATGGAAATACCGTCAGCCGCTATTTCCACAGCCGTCAGGAAGCTATTGATTATCTGTCCGGCATCCCGGGACAGGCTTCTCTTCGTGAGACCACACTGGAAGATGTATTTGTGGAACGTGCCGGCCGTCATCTGATGCCGTCATAAAGGGAGGTCAATTATGGGAATTATAACGATTTTATGGGAAAAATGGGTAGAATTCCGCAGAGATTTCTACAAGATCACCCTGGCTGCCATGATCGCGCCTCTGATGTATCTTGTCGTATTTGGAATGGGGATCCAGACAACGTCCCACGGACAGCCTTATCTGAATTTCCTGATCCCCGGTGTCGTATCTCTGACGACTATGAACGGAAGTTTCAATGCGATCGCCCAGAACCTGAACGTACAGAGACTGTACGAAAAAGCATTTGACCAGGTCATGATCTCACCGACTCCTCTGTGGCAGTTTATTGCCGGCCAGATCATCGGAGGAAGTCTCCGTGGATTTTATGCCGGAGGTGTGATCCTGATCCTGACTCTGCCGATCGACACAGGACTGATCTTCAATGGATGGTCCTTCCTGGTGATGTTCTTAAACGGAGCAGTCTTTTCTGCGATCGGAGTGGTTGTTTCTTTCCTTGCAAAAAACCACGCCGATGTACCACGTTTTTCCAACTACATCATCATGCCGATGGCTTATCTTTGCAATACCTTCTTCTCCACTGAGAAGCTTCCTGGCTTTATCGGAAAGTTTGTAGCCGCGCTCCCGCTTTCCCAAACAAGCCATATGATCCGAAGCATTTCTGCCGGTGAAGGCTTTGCATTTTCGGGAATTGTGATCCTGCTTGTTTACCTTCTGGTATTTACAGGGATCGCCTCCTGGTTTATCTATAAGAAAAAGAATCTGTAACTGTTCAGTACCCTCACAGTTACAAGAATCTTTAAGAAAAAAATGCCCGCCGGATCGATCGACTGCGACCACCGACGGGTATTTTTCTGTTATTTTACATCTGCAAGTTCATAGAGATAAGTCTCGAAACAGATTCCTTCATTTCGGTCTGTTCCTTCTTCTACAGCATCATGAATTCCTTTTGTAAGGAAATTCACCGCCTTTTGTACGGAGGCAGCGGTATCAGTCCCCTTGACCATCCCTGCGCTCAAGATCGAGGCAAACAGATCTCCCGTACCAGAATAGCTGCCGCCCTCTTTCTTTGTTGTCACCCAGGTCTGCGCTGCTTTTTTGCAGATAAGGTTGCTGATGTACTTCGCACCATCTTCTTCATGGCTGATGCCCGTGATCACGGCTTCCACATCAAATTTCTCTGTAAGCAGGCTGCCAATCGTCTGGACATATCCCAGAAGTTCCTCTCCTGAAAATTCAGAAATCTTCTGCCATTCTGTATGCATTTTTTCTCTTCCATAAAGAAGAAGTAACGCTTCCGTGATATTCGGAGTGATCACTGCAGCCTCTCTGACAAGCATTCTCATCTTTTCGCACAGTTCTTCTGTATAGATCGGGTATTCCTCCCCGTCATCACCCATGACCGGATCAACGAGGACTTTTGTTTCTTTTTTCTTAAATCTCTGTATAAAATCCACTGCCTTGTCTGCCTGTGCAGCATCGGCCAGGAATCCTGTATAAATGCCATCCGGATGAAAATCCATCTTCTGCCATTCATCCATCAGGATATCCATACGGTCTGTATAATCATCACAATAATAAGACGGAAAACCGGTCTGTGCACTCAAAATAGCAGTAGGAAGCGGACATGCCTGCACCCCCATCACCGAGATCACCGGTATCGCTGCTGTCAGGGAACATTTTCCCATCCCGGACAGGTCATTGAGAACTGCAATTTTCTTCAAAGTATTGTCTCCTTGTCTTGCTTTTTGTCATATTCTGATTTAGAATAGCACCTAAGTGTATTTATAAAAATAACCACTTTTATTCATTTTTGAGGGGACAGTTTATGAGTCTAGCATTCCATTCCACCAAAGAAAGCCTGTATCTCCAGGTATACGACCATTACAAAAATCTGATCATGGAGCATCGCATTCCTGCCGGAAGCCGTATGCCTTCCCTGCGTAAATGCTCCACAGAACTGAAACTCAGCCGCACCACGATCGAGAATGCCTACCTTCAGCTTGCTGCAGACGGCTATATCGTCGCCCGTGCCCAGAGCGGTTACTACGTGACCAGTATCGCCGACCAGAAACCAGTGTCCACCGCTTCCTGGCATGCAGATCTTCCGCCGGTGCAGTATGATTTTGCTTCCAACGGTGTCGACCGGGAAAGCTTTCGCTTCGATCTGTGGCAGCGTTATATCAAGAGTGCGCTGCGCCAGAGTGACCGTCTTCTCTCTTACGGCGAACCGCAGGGCGAGGCGGATCTCCGTCAGGTGCTCGCTGACTATATCCGACAGCGCAGGAATGTCAACTGTTCTGCCGATGATATCGTGATCGGAGCCGGTGTGCAGAGTCTTCTGAACCTTCTCTGTCCTCTGATCCGGGACAGAAAGTCCGTTTCTTTCCCGAATGCTTCTTTTGTGCAGGGAAGCACGATCTTTGCAGGTTATGGTTTTGACGTGCGATACCGTAACAAGGACTGTGATGTCATCTACGTTTCTCCTGCCCATATGACCAAATGGGGCGAGATCATGCCGGTCAGCCGCCGTATGGAACTGGTACATTACGCAGCTCAGAAGGGCAGCCTGATCATCGAGGATGACTTTGAGAATGAATTCGTCAATTTTCAGCGGCCGACCCCGTCCCTTTTTAACCTTGCCGGCGGACATGGAGTTGTTTATATCGGGTCCTTTTCCCGTTTGCTGCTTCCGTCGATCCGCTTAAGTTTCATGGTCCTGCCGCCGGATCTTTCCAGAAAATACGCTGCTGTCGCAGACCGCTACAGCCAGACTGCCTCCAAGGCCGAGCAGATCGCACTCTGCCAGTTTATCCGCGACGGTCACCTGACTTCACAGACCAAAAAGCTCAAGAAACTCTACGCACAGAAACTCAAAAAACTGAAAAACGAAGTGCGAAACACCTTTGGCAATGACTGTACGATCCAGACAGGTGCCGCCGGAACAAGCCTCGCACTGACGGTTTCCTACGCCCGGACCGGCCTGGAATTAAAAAAAGAAACCCGCATGAAGGGCTTCGATCTGCTGATCCTCGAGGAAGGCGCAGACACGATCACGCTCCTGCTTTCCTGTTCCTCGATCCCCGCAGACGATTTTGCCCCGGCATGCCGGCTCCTGAAAGAACTTCTTAATAAATAATGATCACCTGACACCTGTCCCTCCTTTTCTCTGGAACAGGTGTTTTTCTTTAATCCCTTCGATTGTCGATCATGTACAAAAGTGCATTGCAGATGCAGGCTGCGATATTGCTGCCGCCCTTGCGTCCTCTTGCAACGATATACGGTGCTCCGGACTGCATGATCAGTTCCTTGGACTGCACCACATTGACAAATCCTACCGGAACACCGATGATCAGTTCCGGATCCAGTTTGCCGTCCTCGATCAGTTCATAGAGACGCACCAGTGCCGTCGGTGCATTTCCGATCGCGAAGATCAGCTTTTTATCGAGAGCAGCAGCTTTGTCCATGCTGGCTGTCGCTCTTGTGGTTCCGTTTTCTTTTGCGATCTTTGCAACATCTTCGTCAGACATGAAGCAGTAGACCTCACCGCCATAGCGGGCAAGAGCACGTTTGTTAATACCGGATTTTGCCATCTGTGTGTCTGTGACGATGCAGGCTCCGTTTTTGATTGCTTCCATTGCCTTCTCGATGACATCTGGTGAAAAACAGAGATTTCTGGCATAGTCAAAATCTGCACTTGTATGGATGCAGCGTTTCACCACCAGTTCTGTTCCCGGGATCAGCTGGGTATCCCCGAGTTCTTCCGTGATGATCTCAAAGCTTCTCTTCTCGATATCCATCGGTTTTACATTTTCAAGTTCTACTTTCATCAGGCTTTTTCCTCCTCGATTCCCTCGTCCAGTATCTCATAGATTTTTTTCATGTCCAGATGTTTCCGCAGTTCTGCTGCCAGGATGTCATACTGTGTCTCCTTAAATGCCGCAAAATCCACGCCTTCCATCTCGGATACATCGATTCCCTTTTTGTCGCCGACCGCTTTTACGAGACCGAGTGCAACTTCTTCCTTGTCGAAGATTCCATGCACATAAGTACCGCAGATATTGTGGTAGAACGTACCTTCTCTCTTCTCATTTCCTGTCACGGTATCCTTCGTAAAGGTGCTGGCAGACGCGCCCTCTTTCCAGGTGCTCTCGCCCATATGGATCTCATATCCTGTAAATTCGATATCTTTAAGCGGTGCATAATCGCCTTCCAGGGAAAGGAAACGTCCGGTAACCTGTGTCCTTGTCTTTTTCTCCGCAAATACGGTATCCATTGGCAGAAGTCCCATTCCACGCATGGAGCCTCCTGCTTCCACACCGTGCGGATCACTTAAGGTCTCGCCCAGCATCTGATAGCCGCCGCAGACACCAAAGATCAGGGTGCCGGAAGCTGCCGCCTTGAGGATCAGAGCCTCCATTCCGCTCTCACGGAGCCACTTAAGGTCATCCATTGTATTCTTTGTTCCCGGAAGGAAGATCACATCCGGATTCTTAAGGTCGGACGGATGCTGTACATAGCGAAGAGAAACTCCCGGTATGCTCTCCAGCGGATTAAAATCTGTGAAATTGGAGATCCTCGGCACACGGATGACTGCCATATCGATCATCCCAACTTCCTGCGGCCGGTCAAAACGCTCTGTCAGGCTGTCTTCGTCCTCCACCTGAATGTTGAGATACGGTGCGACACCGACAACCGGAATCCTGCATTTGCTCTCCAGCATCTCCACGCCGGGATCAAGGATCGTCTTATCCCCGCGGAATTTGTTGATGATCAGGCCCTTTATCATCTTTCGCTCGTCTTCTTCCAGAAGCTCCACGGTTCCGTAAAGCTGCGCAAACACGCCGCCGCGGTCGATATCTCCGACCAGAAGGACCGGTGCTTTGGCCATCTTCGCCATTCCCATGTTTACGATATCCTCTTTTTTGAGATTGATCTCTGCAGGGCTTCCTGCACCCTCGATCACGATGATATCATTTTCTGCCGCAAGTGCATCAAATGCTTTCATGATGTCCGGAACAAGTTTTTTCTTATATTTAAAATAATCTCTGGCACTCATAGTGCCAAGTACCTCACCATTTACGATGACCTGAGAACCCACATCATTGGTCGGTTTCAGAAGGATTGGGTTCATAAGGACGGACGGTTCGATCCCGGCTGCCTCTGCCTGCATGACCTGTGCTCTTCCCATCTCCAGTCCTTCTTTTGTGATAAAGGAATTCAATGCCATATTCTGTGACTTAAAGGGAGCCACACGGTATCCATCCTGTTTAAAGATACGGCAGAGTCCCGCTGCCAGAAGGCTTTTGCCCGCATTTGACATCGTTCCCTGCACCATGATCGCTTTTGCCATCTTATTCCTCCCCCTCTTCTTCCTGTGCTTTCTTTCTTGCTTCCATGAGGCCGTCATGGATTGCCTGGATCAGACGCTCATTTTCCTCATGGGTACGTACTGCCACTCTGTAAAATCCCTTACCAAGTCCCGGATAGTTACTGCAGTCGCGGATCAGAACATTCTGCGCCACACAGATCTCAAAAAGATTTTCCGGACCCTTGAAAAACAGATAATTTGCCTGTGAAGGAAAAACATCCATTCCAAGTTTGTATAATTCTTTGCTCAGAAATTCAGATTCCTCAAAAATCAGAGTTCTCGCTTTTTCAACGTATTCTGTTTCTTTCAGTGCTGCAATTCCTGCCGCCTGTGCAGGAATCGAGATATTCCATGGCTGTGTAGCCTGCGTCATCTTTTCAAGAAGTTCCTTATTTTCCGTAATTCCATATCCAAGACGCACACCCGCCATCGCATAACGCTTTGTAAATGCTTTGAGAAGAAACAGATTGTGATATCTCGGAAGCTGCGCCTTGAGACTGTACTGTCCCGGTTCCCGGATAAAGTCCTGAAAACATTCATCCACTACCAGAAAAATTCCCATTTCCCGGCAGACACGGAGCAGTTTAAACAGAAATTCCCTGTCTGCAAGCATCCCTGTCGGATTATTTGGATTACATAAAAAAATCATATCCAGATCTTTGTGCAGCCAGTCAATAAAACTATCCTGGATCCGGAATTCCTCATTCTCTTTAAGGAGCACATGCTCCACCTCTGCACCGACACTCTCAAGTGCCTGCTCATATTCCGCAAATGTCGGAACCGGGATCAGGGCTTTCTTTGGTTTGAGTGCATGACACAGTGAAAAGACCAGCTCCGCCGCACCATTTCCACAGATGATATGTTCCGGTTTGACATCCTCATAGGCAGCGATTGCTTCTTTCAGCGGCGCGTATCCCACCTGCGGATAGTCTTTGAGATGATCCAGACTGTCCCGGACTGCCTGCTTGACACTCTCCGGTGTTCCAAGGGGATTACAGTTTGCAGAAAAATCAAGACAGTTTTTGTAAGTATAGATATTTCCCCCATGTACGTGTTTCATTTCATTTCTCCTTTGCTGCCTGTTGTGGTATTACAGGATCCAGAACCCGACGGCGATGCGGATGATAAGACAGATCAGAATGCCAAGAAAAGCAGTTCCATACATCAGACGGTTGGAACGTCTGATATCCTCCGGTTCCACAGCGCGGATCGGGTCTCCAATCGTCGGTTTTTCGTATAATTTGCCAAAATAGTAGGCATTGCCGGCAAGCTGTACGTCAAGCGCTCCTGCCATTGCCGCCTCTGTCTGTGCAGAGTTCGGGCTTGCATGGTTCCTTCTGTCCCTCCGGTAGATCTTTGCTGCGTTTTTGCCATCCATTCCACAGACAAAAGCCGCCGCAACCATCAGCCAGCCGGAGATCCTTGCCGGAAAAAAGTTTGCCACATCATCAAGCTTGGCACTGCATCTTCCAAAATACAGATACTTGTCATTTTTGTAGCCAAGCATGGAATCCATGGTATTGATCCCTTTATAGAAAAACATCAGTGGTGCGCCGCCGATCGCCATATAGATCATCGGAGCGATCACACCGTCAGAACAGTTCTCTGCCACAGTCTCTACGGCTGCCTTTGTGACACCTGTATCGGTGAGCTCCTGGGTGTCACGTCCTACGATCATGGAAACTGCATAGCGTGCCTCCTCGATCGTACCGTTTACCAGCCGGTCATAGACCTTCATGCTCTCATCCTTTAACGATCTGGTCGCAAGGAGCTGGTAGCACCAGAATGTCTCCAGGATCACACCCGCCACCGGGAAATGTCCGTACAGAAGAGACAGGAGCACAGCCGGCACGCCAAAGGAAAACAGACAGACGAGAATCGTTTCCACAACTCCGCCAGCCAGTTCTCCTGCATTTGTCTTCGGAAAGATCCTGCGGATTCCCTTTTCAAGAACGGAGATCAGATTTCCAATCAGGCAGACCGGATGATACAGCCACCTGGGATCTCCAAATATCAGATCAAGTAAAAACCCTGCTGCCAGGGCTATCGTATGATAGATCACATTTGTCACTCTTCCTGACCTTCCTGCTTGCAGGAACATCGTTGTTTTTTGTATGCGAGGCATTTTTTAAGAAATGCCTTCGGTACTTCGGGATTTCCATAATAATAAAGATGTGGGAAACCAGCCAGCATGGTGTCCGTTCCATGGATACAGTCCCATCCACGCTTACTCTCTGGCTTCGCCGCATGAAAATCCCCGCCGCAGTTTTCAGAATCAAAATAGTGGAACTCATGCGCCGGGATCTCTCCGAGATCTTCCTTTCCAAGAGCCGGCTTTTTCTGTGTCAGTGTCACATAGCCAAATCTGGAAAGTTTCGGTGTGCGGTATGCTTTTCCTGGGATCACTCCTGTCATCTGGTAGAAGTTCCCATCCATGCCTTCCATTTCCTCGTGAAGATACATAAAACCTCCGCACTCTGCCATACACGGCATCCCTGCTTTCAGTTTTTCCCGTATCATGTCTTTCATTGTGGTATTTTGTTCCAGTTTTTTTCCGTTTAATTCCGGATAGCCGCCGTATAATAAAATCCCGTCCAGATTATCTGGAAGCTGCTTATCTTCCATCGGCGAAAATGGAACAATCTCTGCCCCCATCTCGCCCAGAAGACGGAAATTGTCTGCATAGAAAAAGCAGAATGCCTCATCCTCTGCCACTCCGATACGCACCGGCTCGGAGAGTCTGAAATTGGACACTGACTCCGGCTTTGTATCCTGAAGATCTGGTGCTTCACCCGCCAGTTCCAGGATCCGGTCAATGTCCAGTGTCTCCTCCAGAACGCCTGCAAGCTTATGAAGCCTGTCTTTCAGTTCCGGGATCTCATCCGGAAGGACCAGACCAAGATGTCTGCTCTCGATCACACAGTCCTCAACCTTCGGAACGTACCCCAGAACTGCAATGCCCAGTTCTTCCTCCAGAAGTTTCTTCATCCTCGGATAGAGCATCGGGGACATCTGATTAAAGATCACGCCCTGTATGTGACTGTCCTTCTTATATTCAAGGAAACCTTTGACATAGGCAGCCAGGGATACACTCATCCCACGGCTGTTTACGATCAGAATGACCGGTGTATCGGTCACTTTGGCAAGGTCATAGGCACTGGCTCTGGTCGTAGTTCCCGCCACGCCGTCATAAAATCCCATAACACCTTCCATGACTGCGATCTCACAGTCTCTGGCATTTCGGGTCAGGAGATATTTTGTCACCTCTGGTTTTGTAAAAAAGGTGTCCAGATTCCGGGACTTTGTCCCGATCACCCGGCTGTGGAACATCGGATCGATATAATCCGGTCCGCATTTAAAGGACGCCGTCTTAAGACCGCGCTCCACCAGTGCTTCAAGAAGTCCGCAGGTGATCAGGGTCTTGCCGCTCCCGCTGGAGCCTGCTGCCAGAAGAATTCTCGGGATCTTCATGCCTCTTCCTCCTGTGTCCTGCATTTCTCATGTGCCTGTACCGTGATGATATAGATCGGGTTTTCGCCCATCATCATATGGTAGCGTCCGATATTTTTGGATCTGGATGCACAGAGCTGCACGACTTCGCTCTCACACTCATAAATTTCCTGTTTCTCAAGTCCACGGATGCAGGCAAGTGCCTCGCCCACGGTTTCCAGGGTAATGCAGTTGATCACGATACGCACCTGTGGGTTCTTATTCAGCAGAAGCTCTACGATCTCTTTCATGTTTCCGGAAGATCCGCCGATAAAAGCGTGTGTCGGCACGGGAAGTTCCTCAAATGCCTCCGGCGCAGTTCCCGGAATGATGTGCATATGATCCAGTGCAAATTTCTTCTTATTCTCATGAAGGAGTGCCAGGGCATCCTCCTTTTTCTCGATCGCATAGACCTCGCCTTCCGATGCGCGAAGTGCCATTTCGACAGAAACAGAACCTGTTCCTGCACCAATGTCGTAGCAGATGGCATCTTTTGGAAGTCTCAGTTTGGAGAGAGAAACGGTACGCACTTCTGTCTTGGTCATCGGTGCCTTGCCGCGGATAAATTCTTCGTCTGGAATTCCATGAGTTGCCAGTTCCGGCTCTGCCCCTAAATTGTACGCACAGATCACACTTAAAGGATCACCTTCATAGGAAACGAGTTCTCTGGCCGGTTTCGCCAGGATCTTCTCATTGTCGTAAGAAAGATTTTCTCCAACATGAAGAATAACGTCGCCCATTCCGTAAAATGTAAGCTTTTCTGCCAGTTTCCGCACTCCGTCACCCGTTCCGAGGATTGAAAAAACCTTGCGGTTCATGCGGATCAGGGAAATGAGGTTGCAGGCTTTGCCATGCGCGCTGACGATTTTTGCATCGTCCCAGGACAGACCGATCTTTGACATGAAGTAAACCACGGATGAGATCCCACAGATCATTTCCGTATCCGGTCCGAGAAGTTCTGCAAGTTTCTTCGCCCCGCTGTAAAATCCAACGTCACCGGAAAGTGCAACTACAACTTTGGTGTACTCCGGATGTGCGATCAGATACTCTGCGATCTCTTTGCTCCGATATTCATAAAAAACATCCTGTCCAGAAAGTCGGACAGCATCAACCATTCGCTTTGCGCCTACGATAAGATCCGCGTTTCGGACAGCTTCCTGTCCCTCCAGTGTCAGAGTCTTTGGGCTTCCCATTCCGATTCCAAGAAGGGTGACTTTCTGTTTCCTGGTAAGTCCGTAACGCTCAATCAGCATATGTCTGCATTCCCGCAGAGACAGACCCTCTTCTGCGAGAGGTCTTCCGATGATCACAACAGTTGCACCACAGGCTTCGGCCGCCTGGATCTTCTCAAGGAAGCCGCCTGCTTTGCCGGAATCCTTGGTGACCAGATATCTGCACTCATACTGTGTAAGCATCGCCTGATTCAGTTCCATGGAAAAAGGTCCCTGCATCGCGATCAGGTTCCGGCCTTCAAAACCAAGTGCCTGACAGGCTTCGATCACGGACGGAAGGGACAGTACTCTCGCAAACAAACGCTCCTTATAATCCGGAACGGAAGTAAATGCCGCCAGTTCCTTGCTTCCTGTGGTCAGAAGGACGTTTCCTGTGGTTCCCTTCAGGTACTCCGCTGCTTCCTGCGTGTCCTTAACGTAGGCAGCATTCTGCTGCTCGCTGCCTGTACGGAGGATCCTTGTATAGGAAACTTCTGCTTCCTCGCAGGCTTTTCGGATATTTCGTGTCACTTCTGCTGCGTAAGGATGTGTCGCATCCAGAACAAGTTCCGGTTTTTTTCTGAAAAAAAGCTCTTTCATCTCATTCTCATCGAGACGTCCCGCCTGTACATGCAGACTGGAACTTTCTTTGAGAGATCTGGAGCCGTATTCTGTCGCCACACATGCCAGCACCGGGATCTGGTTTTCACCGAGGAAACGACTGATCTCGTATCCTTCGGTCGTCCCGGCAAATACAATGACTTTATACATTCCTGTATCCTCGTGGTGTTACCATCTTGCCGTTGATTTCTTTTGTCTGAGAGTTTCCGATAAATACGGTTGTAAACATATCTACCTGTGTGTCACGAAGTTCCTTCAGAGTCATCAGATGATATTCTTCTCCTTCACGTCCAATATTGCAGACAGTTCCGCAGACAGTGTCCGGGGATTTGAACTGCATCATCAGATCACAGGCTTTCTGAAGATAGTCATGACGTTTTTTGCTGGATGGATTGTAGAGACAGATGACAAAATCTGCCTGGGATGCACCAAGAAGTCTGGCCTCGATCTTTTCCCACGGAGTGAGAAGGTCACTTAAACTGATAAGACAGAAATCATGGATCAATGGTGCACCAAGGACTGCTGCCCCGCCAAGTGCTGCTGTGACACCAGGGACGATCTCAAGTTCTACTTCCGGATAATTTACGCCAACTTCATACATAAGACCTGCCATACCATAAACGCCGGCATCTCCACTGCAGATCATGGAAACAACTTTGCCCTTCATTGCTTCTTCAAATGCCAGAACGCAGCGGTCAACTTCTTTTTTCATTGGTGTGGTCAGGAATTCTTTGTCCGGGAATGTGTCCTTGACAAGATCCACATAAACGGTATATCCGATGATCGCATCACTTTTTTTCAGAGCTTCCATTGCTATACCGGTCATCTGGTCACAGCCTCCCGGTCCGATTCCTACAACATATATTTTATTCAAAATGTACCTCCCATTTCCGGAGTCCCAGAGCTGTCGTCACGCCCTCTCTCCCGGTCTTTTTTCTGATAAGGCTGCCATTGCCGGATGCAAGCACGGCACTTCTCTCACAGACATTCTCCACGCCTGTGATGGTCCGGACAAAAGCAGATGGAGTAAATTCTCCTTTTACTTCTTTTAATTCTTCTTCTGTATAAGTGACAAAAGGGATCTTCCATTCCTCTGCCAGGGCATTGAGCCCAGGCTCGTCTTTTTTAAGGGAAATGCTTGCAAGATTTCCAATTGCCTGACGGTAGATATCTGACTCCATCAGACAGTTCTCAGCTTCCCTTCGGATGATGTCAGCTTCTTTATTTTTCCTGCATCCCATTCCGAGTGTGACTGCCGGTGGAACGACCTGTGTGGTAGAGGCAAACGGCAGACAGGATGGGTGGATCGTGACAGCAACGCCGATCTCAGGGGTGCTTCCCCCATCAAGTGGAATTCCCTCTGCATCACATTCTGTCAGTCCATTCGGAAGTGCTCCCACAAGTGGAAATTCACTGTAGAATCCCACCGGCTCTCCTGCAAGCAGTGCCGCGGAAACTTCCTTCGCTGCCTTCATAAACAGGATCTCGCAGCCGTTTTTTTTGGCAAAAACATCGACAGCAAACTGCTTATGAAGGTCTGTCGCTGTCGTCACGACCGGCTGTGCACTCAGGATCTGTGCGGCTTTCAGGCTCAGTTCATTCGCTCCGCCCAGGTGTCCGGACAAAAGTGAGATCACAAACTGTCCGCACTCATCCACGACAAGAACTGCCGGGTCTGATTTCTTGCTGGCAACCTGTGGTGCGATGCTGCGCACGGCGATCCCGCAGGCTCCGACAAAGATCAACCCGTCATCCTTCTGAAAATGCTCTGCTGTCCAGTTTCCTGTACTTTCTGTAACAGAATCTTCCAGATATTTACTCTTTTTGTAAAGTTCGGTGTGATACCCCTGTGCTTTCAGTCCTTCCTGGAGTTTCAGAGCTGTCTGAAATCCGGTAAGACTGAAGCATATGATAGAAATATCCATATTGTTCTTATTTGGTCGCTTCACGGAATTCTGTGGTAAATCCCGGATCATAAAGCTTGGAACGGTCGTACTGGGCTGCCTTGACAGAATCTCCGATGATCATAAGTGCAGTCTTGGTAATGTTGTTCTCTGCTGCTGTCTGTGCAAGTGTTCCGACTGTGCAGACAAATTTCTTCTCATCCGGCCAGGTTGCCTTGTAAACGATCGCTGCCGGTGTATCTGCTGTGTAGCCGCCCTCGATCAGTCGTCTGCTCAGTTCTTCGAGCATTCCGGTACTCAAGAATACGACCATGGTTGCCTGATGTGCCGCAAAAGACTGGATGCTCTCTTTGCTCGGAACCGGTGTACGTCCTTCCATTCTGGTGATGATCACGCTCTGCGAGATCTCCGGAAGTGTGTACTCCAGATTCAGTGCACTTGCTGCACCGCAGAATGCGCTGACTCCAGGACAGTAATCGTAGGAAATCCCCTTCTCATCGAGAATATCCATCTGCTCACGGATCGCACCGTAGATACACGGATCGCCGGTGTGAAGACGTACGGTCATCTTACCCTCTGCCTCTGCGTTTTCGATGACAGAAATTACTTCTTCCAGTGTCATCTTGGCACTGTTGTGGATCGTGCATACGTCCTTACTGTATTCGAGAAGCTGTGGATTTACGAGAGATCCCGCATAAATGATAACGTCAGCCTCCTCAAGATACTGTTTTCCTCTGACTGTGATAAGGTCCGGTGCTCCCGGGCCTGCGCCTACAAAATGAACCATTATTCCTTTTCTCCTTTGCTAATTTTATCGATCAATTCCGCTGCATTTGCTGTCTGTCCGAGGTATCCATATTCATTGGAAAAGATCACTGCTCCAAGCAGGATCTGCTGGTAGGAGCGATGGTCCAGATAGAATTGGATCCTGTCTGTGATCTCCTTCATCGTTTCCTTAAGAATGTGGTTTTCGTCCAGGACGCGCAATGCTTCGTCTGTGGTATTACACTGCAGAATGGATCTGGCACATGCAAGATCCCCGCCTGCACGGATGGCATTGGAACAAAGTACCTCCATACGTGCATCTGCACTGTGTGAATGGGTGTTCATGATCCCTGCCGCAACCTTGACAAATTTGCCGATATGAGAGATAAAAAGAATCCCTTTCACGCCCATATCTACTGCCATGTCGATCGTCTCACCTACATAGTTGCTGCATTTGATGTTTTTTTCGAAAGGAAGCTCCATGTGCTCCCTCAGATAATCGGCTCCGTAGTTTCCAGGTGTCACAAGCATGTACTGCTCACCCATTGCTGCATGCTGTGTCATTTCCACCCGGATACTGTCGATCAGAGCTTTCTCACTCATAGGCTCTACGATACCGGATGTTCCAAGAATCGATATTCCGCCCACGATTCCCAGACGGGGATTGAAGGTCTTTCTGGCTATCTTCTCCCCTTCCGGCACAGAGATCGTCACTTTGAGTCCGCCCTCATAGTGATACTGATCTGCAATTTCTTCGACTGCCTGTAAGATCATAGCTCTCGGCACCGGATTGATCGCAGCCTCCCCGATCTTCTGGGAAAGCCCGGGCTTCGTCACCCGTCCTACTCCGATACCTCCATCTATCACGATGCGGTCTTCCATATCTGACCGTATCAAAAATTTCTCAACTTCCGCATAAACCAGGATTCCATTTGTGGTATCCGGATCGTCTCCTGCATCCTTACGGACCGCGCAGCTTGCCGCGTTCTCACTTCGTTTCCTGTCCAGGATCTCCAGATGAAGAAGGATTCCCTTCGGAGTCATCAGCTCCACTTCACTGATCTCATCCTCTCCAAGCAGAAGTCGTGCTGCTCCCCTGGCAGCCCCAGCCGCACAGGAACCAGTCGTATAACCAAAACGTAATTTCTTCTGGTTTCTGATCACATAATAATCTTCCAGTCCGTTTTTCTGTACCATAAATCTCCTCCTTGTATCCGCTCACTAATTATATTATTTTGTATAAAAAAAGTCAACGAAATGCACCTGTTTTCGGGCAATGCCTATAAAATAATGTTACTGTTCTCTTCGGTCATAGTAGCTTGCAAATCCATCATCCTCATGCTATCATAATTTTGAATACAACATAAAGGAAGGAGGATCGATGCATCACTTTATTTTCTACAAAAGATAAATTCTCCCAGGTATACTGTACCTGAGAGTTAAAATATACCACGAGGATTTTTTCCTGAGTACGAATGATAACAATACATAATAACCAGAAAGGAAAAGCCCGGATTCTTCTCAAAACCCAGAAGTTCTGGAACAGCTTTTGTCAGAATATGCTTCTATTATAAATTTTCTGAATCAGGAATTCATGGTTCAAGGACACGAATGCACGTATCGTGATCTTATTGCTCTGATCGAACGTATTTCCGATTATATTTTTGCTGATAATGAAACTGTAAAAGAAAGGCTAGGTGATTTTATGAGAGGCAAGCTACTGGAATTACCATCTGAAAAGCTTATCAAACAGGGTATGGAACAGGGTTCTATCCAAGTCGCAAAGAAAATGCTTAAAGATTCCCGTTTCTCTCTGGAAGACATTTCTAATTTCTCCGGACTAAGCGCAGAAGAAATCCTTAAACTCAAAGAGAATCAGAAATAGACCTCAAAACAGCCAGGAGTGCAAAAACTCCTGGCTGTTCGTTTTTTACTATAATTTAATTTTAGTAGATAATGATCGGATACCCGCCATCGATCGTATTGTAGATCAGGGCTGCCTGGTCTTCGGGGAGGTTGATGCAGCCGTGGCTGCCGGCGCCGGATTTGTAGCGGGTTCCTCCGAAAGAGGACTGCCAGGATGCATCGTGAAGTCCCTGGCCATATACGAATGGCATCCAGTAGTTTACTTTGACATTGTATCCGTATTCGGAACTGCTCAGATTAAACGGGCTTGCCTTGTATGCGATCGGCCATGCGCCACGGTAAGTCTCTCTGCCCTTGGTTGGAGCGCCGCTTACGATATCGGTTTCTGTCACAAGCGCACCGTCTTTGTAAAGCCACAGATGCTGGTTATCCAGGCTGACTTCTATATAACTGCCTGCCAGATCATCTGTTCCGTTGCGCTGCATTCCCTGACTGCTGTAGATCGGATCTCTGGAAACTGCTGTACCAGTCTTAAGGTCCTCGAGAAGCTGTGCAACTTCCGCATCCTGATCGATCCGGAATCCAAACTCATTGTCTGAGATCGTCACATCATTGCCATAAGAAGTATGGAAGGTTCGCGGCACATAGATCGTATTGTAGGTATTGGCCAGATTCTCCACATAGGCTCTGGCAGAATCCTCGTTGATTCCAATATTCTCTCCGTCTATGGTGACCCAGGAATCGATCGTCTGCGAATCCAGAGTCTCGGTACTGCTTCCAAATGTGTAGGTAACCGTTGTACTTCTGTACTTCTGAAGCTGATCATTCAGGCTGGTCAGCCTGTTCTGCATCTCCTCATCTGCGGAAACATCCGGGAGCTGATAACATTCTGTACCCATCGTAATATCAGCTTCCGCATCAAGAAGTCCAGAAGTAAAATCCGCATCCAGCGTCTGATCCACAAAACTCATCAGACGGCTTTCATCAATCTCGTCACCCTGTACCTCGCTGGTAATCGTAAATTCTTTCTTTGCGTCATCATACTGGATGGACGCATTTGTGGAAGAGGTACGTTCCCTGCCACCAAAATGGTCTGCTGTCAGTGCACTCTTTTCCTGCGCGGTATCCCTGTTGACTTTGTAAGAGATATTTACATTCTCCTGTTCTGCAAAGATCTTACGGTTTGCTTCTCTCGTCTTCTGAAGTTCTGTAAGCTGTGCTGTAAGATCATTCTCATCCAGGCTGTAACCCAGATCTTTCAGAGTCAGACTGTAGACATCCACTCCGTTTTCCTTAAAGACAATCTTCTTATCCTGGAATGTGGTCAGGATCTTCTGCTTTGCATCTTCTACGCCCAGTTTCGACACATCCAGTCCATAGATTGTGATCTTACGTCCCAGTGTATTCGTATCTGCCACGTAAATATAGGCAAAAAATCCCACCACCAGTGCCACAATTGCACCAACGCATACTCCCAAGATGATCTTCAGTGTCTTTTTGCTGATCTTTTTTTCTTCACTCATTGTCTCATTCCCCCGGCCTTAGGTATTTCAGCTTATGTAAAAATCTTCCTTTTTATTATAGCGGCGGACCATAAATTCCCTGTAACCGCTATTTACCTTATTTTATACCAGATTGCGATTCTGTTTTCCATTTATTTTTGCAAAATCTGTGGAAATTTTTTCCCTGTTGCCCTATACTGATGCCAGATAAAAAAACAAACTGGAGAAACTAACCATATGGACAGAATCTTAACCTATACAGTCACATCACAGGAAGCCGGCATGCAGGTGCTGGAATTTCTGCGCTCAAAAGGTTTTTCCCGGCATATATTGACTTCTATGAAGCCGGATAAAGAAGCTCTTCTTGTAAACGGCGTGCGCATCGGAGGACGGGATACTCTTCATGCGGGCGACTTTTTTCGGGTACGTGTCATGGAAACAGGATCTGTGGACGGTATCGTTCCCACACCGCTGCCACTTAACGTTCTTTATGAGGACGAAGATATTCTTATCTTGAACAAACCGGCGGATATGCCCGTGCATCCTTCGATCGGAAATTATACGAACACCCTCGCCAATGCCGCGGCCTTTTATTTTCAGCAAAAGGACGAACTCTGCCCGTTCCGCTGCATCAACCGTCTGGACCGTGATACCTCCGGTGCACTGATCCTCGCCAAAAATGCGCTCAGTGCCGCGATCCTTTCCTCACAGATGCGAAACCGTGAGATCCGTCGCACCTATCTGGCAGTTGTCTGCGGTGTCACCCCTCCATCCGGGACGATCTCTGCCCCGATCGGGCGTGTTTCCGATTCCGTGATCCAGCGGCAGATCGACCTGGAGCACGGGGAATCCGCCGTCACACATTATGAACGGCTCGCCGTCAGAAATGATCATTCCCTTCTGGAGATCCATCTGGAAACAGGACGCACCCACCAGATCCGGGTACATATGGGACACATCGGACATCCACTCCCGGCAGATTATCTCTATCATCCGGTCTATGACTGCTTCCAAAGACAGCCTCTGCATTCTTTCCAGCTTAATTTCCGGCATCCACTGACCGGCAAAGACCTGTGCTTCACCGCTCCCGTCCCGGAGGACATGGCACAGGCATTCTAAAGAATTTTTTCGAACAAAAAAATCACTTCCTCTGCTGTTTCACACAGTCAAAAGAAGTGATTTTATAGTTACTGATTTTTACTTGTTCTTGTCGTAAATGATCTGAAGTCCCTTGAGAAGCAGGTCTCCGTCCCAGATCATCTCTCTCCTACAGTGAGGAATGATCTTTTTGGACATTCCACCGGTTGCGATCACGGTGACTTTCTGTCCAAGTTCTTCTTCGATCCTGTCCACGATACCGTCCACCGCAGCAGCATTTCCATAAAGGATACCGCTCTTCATGCAGTCTACCGTATTTCTTCCAATGAGCCGTTTCGGCTCTTCAATACTGATTCCGCTCAGCTGTGATGCTCTGGAAGTCAGCGCATCCAGAGAGATCCGTACACCCGGAAGGATCATTCCGCCGATATAACGTTTTTTATCATCCAGAACAGAAATCGTAGTCGCTGTTCCCATATCCACGATGACCAGCGGTACCGGATACTGTGCCAGCGCCGCAACTGCGTCTGCCACACGGTCTGCTCCCATCTCTCCCGGATTATCCAGAACAATGTTCAGTCCTGTCTTAACCCCTGGTCCCAGTACCATCGGTTCTTTTTTGAGGATCTTTTCGACCGCAAGCTTCGCTGCATTGGTGATCTGCGGAACTACGGAAGAAATGATCGCACCCTCGATCTCAGAACGTTTGATGTGATGGATGTCAAGGATCGTCTTGAGGTCGATCGCATACTCCAGTTCTGTCTTGGTGTGGTTCGTGGAAATCCTCTCTATAAAGTAAATCTTCTCTTCTTCGATACAGCCAACTACAATGTTGGTGTTTCCGATATCAATGGCTAAAATCATATATTCTCATTCCTGTCTATATGCTTTTTATGCGGCAGTATCAGGTTTTGCAATCTGAGATGCCGGGATCAGATGAGCTTTGGAAAGTGCGGTTCCTACAGCTGCTGTGATGATCGTTGAAGAAACCATCTCACTGATCGCATTAACACCTACCATCATACAGCATCCAATGATCACATTTCTTCCACCCATGAGATTCTGGATCACTTCTGTGTTTCCGAACATTACAACCAGTGCGGTCATAAAGAACAGGGTATTCAGGAATGCGGAAAAGAATCCGGTTACAGCACAGGATACATATACGTTTGTTTTCTTTCTCATTCCTCTGTAGATGAAACCGATAAGTAATCCATCAAGAATACGAGGTACAAAACACTGAACTGCACTTAAAAATGGATTGATCTGAAACAGTGCTGCTCCCAGTGCGCTGGTACCGCCGATTCCCATTGCCTGTAAGAAACTGGTCAGTCCAAAAACGGCTCCGGCTACGGCTCCGCCTGTCGGTCCGAGAACGACCGCGCAGATTGCGACCGGAATGACATTAAAGGTGACTGCCAGAGGTCCTATGTTCAGATATCCAAGTGGTGTGTACGCCATCAGAAAAAGGATTCCTGACATCAGACCAAGAATGGTGAGCTGTGATGTGGTAAATTTGTTACTTTTCATGTTTTTCCTCCTTGTTATCGTTCCCTCCATGGGGATACAATACGGTGCGGAACTGCGGGTATGTGATTTTATTTACCCGCATCCTGGTGAACGGGTTACTGTTCCCTTTCTTTCATGATAGAAAGGATCTTATCCAGGATGACATTGGCTGCATCCTCCTTGCTCATAAGCTGGAGTGATACGTCCTCATCCTGTGTAATCAGGGTCAGTACATTGGTATCGCCCTGGAAACCGGCGCCTGCAACCTTGAGGTTGTTCGCTGCCACCATATCCAGATGTTTCTTACCAAGTTTCGCCCTGGAATTACCGATCATGTTCTGAGTCTCCATGGAAAATCCACAGAGGAACTGCTGCGGGGTACGATGTTCTCCCAGGTATTTGAGAATATCGTCCGTTTTTTCCAGTTCAATACTCATTTCTTTGTCCTGCTTCTTGATTTTTTCATCAAAAACCTGCTTCGGGCGGTAGTCCGCCACGGCTGCTGCCTTGATGATGATGTCCTGATCTGCACTTACGGAAGTCACCGCATCAAACATATCCTTCGCGGTCACGACCGGTACCACCTTCACAAAAGGCGGCGGCGTGATGCTGCATGGTCCGCTGACCAGAGTGACATCTGCGCCGCGGAGCATAGCTGCTTTTGCCAGTGCATAGCCCATCTTGCCGGAAGAATGGTTGGTGATGTAGCGCACCGGATCAATGGATTCCTGGGTAGGTCCGGCTGTGACCAGAACCTTTTTTCCCTCAAGATCCTTCTCCGCTGCGATCTCCCTCAAGATGTAAGAAAGCAGTGTTTCCGGTTCCGGCATCTTACCGGCTCCGGTGTCCCCGCAGGCGAGATAGCCGCTCGCAGGCTGGATCACTTCGTATCCATAATGCTCAAGCGTCTTAAGATTATCCTGCAGGATCGGATTTTCAAACATATTTGTATTCATGGCAGGGGAAATGAATTTCTTGCATTTGCATGCCATGATCGTTGTTGTCAGCATATCATCTGCGATCCCATGTGCAAGTTTGCCGATCACGTTGGCACTGGCAGGTGCGATCATGACTACGTCTGCCTTCTTTGCAATGGAAACATGCTCTACCTGGAACTGAAAATTTCTGTCAAAGGTATCTACCAGACATTTCGTTCCGGTAAGCGATTCAAATGTAATCGGTGTGATAAAATTGGTTGCATTCTTCGTCATCAGCACATGGACCTCTGCGTGAAGTTTCTTCAGTGCACTTGCAAGATATGCGATTTTGTATGCCGCAATGCTTCCGGTCACTCCCAGAAGAACGGTTTTACCCTTTAACATAAGATTTTCCTTCCTTTTATGAGTTTTTCACAGTTTTCATGTCTGTTACATTATAACAGCCTTACCGACAATTGCAATGAATTTTTGCTGTGTTTCTTTTTTTGTACTCGTTTTCATGCCGGTTTTTTATTATAATGGGAGTAATCGATAAGAAAGGACTTGGATCTTTATGAAAAATTATCAGATCACACAATGGTGTGCGCGTTTTATAAAAGAGCAGGTCGCTCCGGGCGATCTCTGTATTGATGCAACGATGGGAAACGGAAATGATACCCTGCTTCTGAGTACGCTCTGCGGCGAAAAAGGCAGGGTACTTGCTTTTGATATCCAGAAACAGGCATTAAAAAGTACAAAAGAACGCCTCATCAGCGCGGGGGCACCAGACAACTATACTCTGCTTCTGGAATCCCATACACAGATGAAAACGCACGCCCAGGAAAATTCTGTAAGCTGCATTACCTTCAATCTCGGCTACCTTCCCGGCGGTGATCACGCCAAAGCGACAAAAGGCGACACCAGCATTGAAGCTCTGACCCAGGGGCTTTCCCTTCTTAAAAAAGGCGGCCTGATCTCACTCTGCATTTACAGCGGCGGTGATTCCGGATTTGAAGAACGCGACGCGGTGCTTGCATGGCTCGCTTCTCTTGATCCACACAAATATCTTGTCATCCGAAGCGATTATTACAACCGTCCGAACAATCCTCCAATCCCTGTTCTGATCATAAAACTGTAAATTCTCGCTTTACTAATACAAAATGGCAGCAGATCCTACATGTTTCTGCCGCCATTTTTATTTCCTTTACTGCTCAGACTGAAATCAGTCTTTGATCTGAATGCTCTCGATCACCGGCTGTTCATCCGCTTTGATCGTTCCGTTATCATCCGTCGGATCTGCATCCTTACAGATCTGATCTACAACATCCATTCCCTCTGTCACATGACCAAAGGCCGCGTAGTCGCCATCAAGAAATGTGCTGTCAGACTGTACGATAAAGAACTGGGAACTTGCACTGTCCGGGCTGGTGGATCTTGCCATGGAAATGGTTCCTCTTGTATGGGAAATATCATTCTTCACTCCATTGCTGGAAAATTCTCCCTTAATTGTCTCACCAGAGCCACCGGTTCCATTCCCCTTCGGATCACCTCCCTGGATCATAAAACCATCCATGATCCTCCAGAAAGTCAGTCCGTCATAGAATCCTTCCTGTGCAAGCTTCACAAAGTTTGTTACGGTGATCGGGGCTGTGTCTGCGTCCAGCTCTACCTCAATACTTCCATAGTCCTTAATGTCGATTCCTGCATGATGAATCCCTGTCAGTTCCTTGCTTGTATCCAGGACTGCTGCATCACTGTCGCTTCCATCGCTGAAACCGGCTGCAAGTGCTTCTTCCTCACTTACAGGTTCCTGTGTTACTTCTGCTTCCTCGTCCGAAGAAGTTTCTTCTTTTGTATCGTCTTCTTTCGTGCTTTCTTCTTTTGTATTGTCTGTTTTTGCAGAATCGGATGTCTTCGCACTTCCACAGCCTGTAAGTGTACCTGCCGTAAGGACAACTGCGAAAACTGCTGCCAAAACTCTGGATTTCATAATAAACTTCCTCCTATGACGCTGCTGTTCCTCTCATCCCCTGCAGCTTTTGATTTTTATTTTAACTTTTTCCCTGTGCAACAGTTTAACATCACAGGGATGTAAAGTCAATGCCGGGGATTTTCCACCAACCACTTGTAAGCATGTCAAAGCTCTGCTACAATAAGAATCAGTGATTTTACATCAAAATACAGAAAGGAACCAGACATATGAAAAAAATAGCAAGCTTTACCATAGACCACATCAAGCTTCAGCCGGGAATCTATGTTTCCCGCAAAGATTATCTTGGCGATCAGGTCATCACTACCTTCGATATCCGTATGACTTCCCCTAATGAGGAACCTGTCATGAACACCGCAGAACTCCATGCCATGGAACATCTTGCAGCTACTTTTCTCCGCAATCATGCAGAATTCGGCAGCAAGATCATCTACTGGGGACCAATGGGCTGCCGTACCGGAAATTATCTTCTCCTTGCAGGTGATTATGAATCAAAAGACATTGTGCCACTCATGACGGAAATGTTTGAATTCATCCGTGATTTTGAAGGCGAGATCCCTGGTGCTTCTGCAAAAGACTGTGGAAACTACCTCGACATGAATCTTGGTATGGCAAAATATCTTGCCGATAAATATCTTCGTGAGGTTCTCTACGATATCAGACCGGACCGCCTTATCTATCCAGAATAATCTTTTTTCTTTACAAAATATTAAAAAAACGCTGAACTTCTTTTAAGAGAAAAACCTCCTGAGAAGTTCAGCGTTTTTACGCTTTACTGAGCTGCTGTTGGATTTGTTGCAGAAACATACTGTGCACTGACATAACCTGTCGTATCATTGACTGTTACTTCAATCCACTGTCCATCCTGGCTGACACCAGTACTTGGTAATTCCTCGCCAACTTTAGTACCCCTGATGATCTGCGCATCTGTGCTGCAGTCAGTACGGATATTTACACCCTGCACAGCATAATAAGTAGCACTTTGTTTTATGATATTTACACCACTTGCTGTCTGTGTTATTTCCTGAGCCGGAGTTGGAGTCGCCTCTGGAACTGTCGGTGTAGGAGTTGCTTCCGGTGTAGGAGTAACAGTCGGAGTCGGAGTCGCTTCAATCACAGTCACAGTAGAGTCTTCTCCTCCGGTACTGAAACCACATCCGGATGCAAAAACAGCCAGACCAGCCAGCACGATCAGTAATCTGGATTTCTTCATTAAAATAATCCTCCTTTATAGCATACAGCGTTACTGTTCACTCCATTCACAGTAACCATATGACCACTATACCCCATATGCGGTATCTATTGCAAGGTTTTTTTGTAATCGTTACTGTTCACTCCGTTCACAGTAACTTTATAATCTCCGCGGTCTGTCACGATCTGGCAGCCGATCAGTTCCATACGCCGGCTGAGACAGAAACGACATTCTGCTGCCTCGTCTCCGGTACAGATCTTTCCGTCATAGAGCATGTATTTCTTTCGCACGGAAACAGGAGAAAGATTCGGCATCACAACATTTGCGCCGGATTTTACGCCGAGTTCACGTCCTTTCGGGTGGATTGTTCCCAGTGCTGTAGTTGCCGGAAGAAGCACATTCGGAAGCATCAGCCGGAGAAGTGCCAGATAAAAGAGCGTATCCTCCAGTGTTCCACTCTTTTCATCATGGAAAGGAGTATCCTGATGTGCAATGAACGGTCCGATCCCGACCATCTCCGGATTCAGTTCTTTGAGAAACAGGAAATCCTCTACCAGATCATCCATAGTCTGGTAAGGAGAACCCACCATGAAGCCTGCGCCTGTCTGATAGCCCAGTTTTTTGAGGGTGCGAAGACAGTTTTTGCGGTTTTCGCAGGACATTTCTTCCGGATGGAGTTTACGGTAATGCTCTTCACACGCTGTCTCATGCCGCAGAAGATAGCGGTCTGCACCGGCTTCTTTATAGGCACGATAGCTTTCTTCGGATTTCTCCCCGATGGAAAGTGTCAGGGCACAGTCCGGGTAGGCTCCTTTGATCTTACGGATCAGGGCTGTCAGTTTCTCATCTGTATAATATCCATCCTCTCCTCCCTGAAGGACAAAAGTACGGAATCCCAGCTCATAGCCTTCCTTACAGCAGGCAAGGATATCCTCTTCTGTCAGGCGGTAACGCTGGGCATTTCGGTTGCTCCTGCGGATTCCACAGTAATAGCAGTCATTTTTACAGTAATTGGTGAACTCGATCAGTCCACGTACATAGATCTGGTTTCCATAGACCTGCTGCCGCACCTGATCTGCCAGATCCCGTGCATACAGATCCGTTTCTTCTGAACGCTTTGTCAGAAGTGTCCGGAATTCTTCTGCTGACAGGATCTGCTCCTGATGCAGTTTGTCGATCAGATTTTTCATGGCTTCCCCCTCATATGCAGCTTCTCAAAGCTGTTTTTTGCCTCTGGCGATGTATTTGCCGAGTTTTTCTTTCACAAGCTTCCCATCCTCGACTGCGAGGTTTCCGCGAAGAAAAACTTTGTCGATGCCGCATTCAAGCTTAAAGCCTTCAAACGGGTTATTGTCTGTATTGTATGCATGAGTCGCTGCGGAGATCACGCTTTCTTTCGATGGATCGAGGACTACGATATCCGCATCACTTCCTGCTGTGATCGCACCTTTGTTTGGATATACGCCGTACAGTTTGGCAGGATTTTCGCAGAGGACTTTGCACATCTGTTCCTGGGTGATCTTTCCGGTCTTAACTCCGTAAGTATAGAGAAGGGTTCCTCTTGTCTGTACGCCCGGAAGTCCTCCCGGGATCTTGGTAAAATCCTCTTTTCCGAGGGCTTTCTGTGCCAGAGTGAAGCTGCACTGGTCTGTCGCTACCGTCTGGATCTCCTCGTCTGCCAGAGCTTTCCACAGGCAGTCCTGATCTTCTTTCTTGCGGATCGGCGGTGCACATACATAAACAGCACCCTCAAAGTCCGGTTTGGAGTATACGCTGTCTTCCAGAAGGAGATACTGCGGGCAGGTCTCTGCATAGACTTCCTGTCCGTTTTTCCTTGCGTTCATGACCTCTTCGTAAGCTTTCTTGTTGGTCAGGTGAACGACCATGACTGGTGCGTTGGCTTCTTTGGCGATCACGAGAAGACGGTGGACAGCCTCTGCTTCCATGGTATCCGGTCTTACGAGCGGATGGTTTTCCGGTCCGAGACGTCCTTCTTTCTTCGCTTCGGAGATCAGGGCGTCGATCACACCCGCGTTTTCACAGTGAACTCCGGCGAAACATCCACATTCGCCAAGTTTCTTGAGGATCTTATACATATCGCAGTCATTTACGATCATTGCCGGATAGGTCATGTAAAGCTTGAAGCTGGTGATTCCATGGTCGATCATATCCTGTACTTCCGCCTCTGTCTCATCGTTCCATTCTACGATAGACATATGGAAAGAATAGTCGCAGGAGCATTTGCCATCGGCTTTTTTGTGCCACTTATCGAGACCTTCTTTCAGAGTGTGACCGCCTTTGTCCTGTGATGCATAATCAATGACAAGTGTCGTTCCTCCGAGAAGCGCAGCTCTTGTTCCTGTCTCAAAGTCGTCTGCCGTGACAGTTCCTGCCACTTCCAGGTCAAAATGTGTATGGCCGTCGATAAATCCCGGGAACAGAAGCTTTCCTTCGACATCCATCACTTCTGCATCGCCTGCTTCAAGATCCTTTCCCACATTTATGATCTTCTCTCCATCCACCAGGACATCGAGTTTCTCCGATTTTTCTCCGGATACTACCGTTCCATTTTTGAGTAAATATTTCATAGTGTACCTCCCTTTGTCATTCATAAGTTGATGCACCCCTGCATTTTTTCTGACGAATTCTTCATCAGTTCAATCTTATTACAACAAATATAGCACCAATTCCCCTTCTCAGCAACCACTATCTATTTCTTTATACAATAATATTTAGGTATGGCAAAAAAAACTTTATATTGAAAAAAAATTGTGATATAGTATTTATAACAACAAAATTCTAAAAAGAGGAGGAAGAACAATGGGACGACTTACTGTACTCAAACAGATTGCGCGGGATCTGGCTTTTCAGTTTGGTCCGGAATGTGAAATCGTAATTCATGACCTTAAGACAAATGATCCGGAACATTCCATCGTCCACATTGAAAACGGACATGTAACAGGTCGCGGAATCGGTGACGGACCCTCTAATGCCGTTTTTGATGTAATCCGTCACAACAGCAAAAAAATGCCAAAAGAAGAAGAGCTCAAAGACCATGCCGGCTATCTCATGAAGACAGCCGACGGCAAGATCCTGAAATGCAGTACTTCTTACATTCGTGATGATGACGGAAGCCTTCATTATGTTTTCGGCATCAACTATGACATCACCAAACTGACCATGATCGAAAGTGCACTACACTCTCTGATCACACCGGTCAACAAAGAAGAAAAACCAAAGGAGATCACGCACAGCGTCAACGATCTTCTGGACCATCTGATCGAGGAATCTGTTGCCCTGGTCGGCAAACCGGTCGCACTTATGAATAAGGAGGACAAGGTCACTGCGATCCAGTTCCTCAACGATTCCGGTGCTTTCCTGATCACCAAATCCGGGGATAAAGTTGCCAATTATTTCGGCATTTCCAAGTACACCCTGTACAGCTATATTGATGTAAACAAATAAACAAAAAATCAGCGGACGTGCCACTGGCACCTCCTCGATATGCAATGCAATAAAATATCCTGTACAGATCTGATGCCTTTCTGATAAGGCAAGATCTGCACAGGATATTTTTATTTTACTGCGTCTGCTGATTCAGAAGTCGTTTGATCACGTCGATCGTCTCTTTGATACCATAGTTCGCGCTGTTGATGCAGAGGTCGTAGTTCTCTGGTTTTCCCCACTTCTCTCCGGTGTAGAATTCGTAGTATTTACGGTGCTGTTTATCCATTTTCTTGAGGAAGCGCACTGCCTGTTTCATATCCATATTCCGGACATCCATGACATGCTGTGTACGCACCTGAATCGGAGCACTGATAAAAATACTGATGTGCGGGATGTGATTGTTCTTGAGGATCGCATCGGCGCAGCGTCCCATGATCAGACAGTCCTCTGTCCGGGCAAGTTCACAGATCAGATCACTCATATTGAAAAATACCGCATCCTGCTTGTTCAGTCCGTGATAACGGTTCAGTTCTTTGAGTTTCGTACGGAAGCTCTCGTGTGATTTCTTGCCGTATTTGTTGAACTCTGTGAAATTTTCTTTATCCTGTACATCACCCTTCTCTGCTTCAAGGCGTTTCAGTACCTGGTCAAAGATCTCCACATCGTAATAATTAATATGAAGATTGTCTGCAAGTTCAAATCCAATATCGTTTCCTGCACTTCCCTGTGTACGGCTGATACAGATCACGAGATGGTCATTTTCGGAAATTTTTTCCCTTCTCGCTGCAAGATTCAGCGCCACACGTTCCGCATCAACAATATCTGTGGAACCGAACATATTCGGAAGCTGCTCGATCTCTTTAAGGATCTCATCATATTCTGTCATCAGACGGCTTTTCTCGTCTGCGTCCTTGATGGTACGTGCCATGTTGCTGATCAGGGCAAGTTCACTTCTGAGCAGATGTCCGTCTGGTTTTGTATACATCAGCATACTCAAAGTGCGGATCGTTGTATCACGGTTTCCGGTAAACGTACGTCCAAGAGAAGAACCGAGGACTCTGTAAACTTCACCGTCCAGGTCGTAGATACGGTTTGCAAGTTTTGTATAAATTTCTTTGTCAATTCTTTCAGCCATTCTTCTCCCTCCTTACATAAAGAACACAAGCATGTCCAGAATAAATACTGGAACAAGGAATACCAGTGACCACAGGATGTATCCGAAGAAGGACGGCATGTTGACACCGTTCTCGTCAGAAATAGACTTGACCATAAAGTTCGGTGCATTTCCAATATAAGTGTTCGCACCCATAAATACCGCACCACAGGAAATTGCAGAAAGCAGTTTCACCGGCACAGTGCCAAGCGTCGTTGCGATTCCGCTGGTAAAACCAAGTGTTCCTGCCGTTGTGAGGAATACAAGGTAAGTCGGCGTATTGTCCAGAAAACTGGACAGTGCACCGGTCGCCCAGAACATTTCCAGAGGTTTGGTGATACCAAGATTCGGTCCGACTGCCTTAAGGAGCATCAGTGCCGGCTGCATGGTGATAAAGATACCGATAAACAGTACAGCAACCTCCTGTATCGCACCCCAGGTAAAATGGTTTCTCCTGCGCACACTCTTGTCTGTTGTCTTGAAAGATAAGAACGCTGCCAGAAGGATCAGCACGATCTCGATCAGTGCCGGGAAGGTCAGAGTTACTTCACCCAGAAGGTGAATCCCCTTAACTGCCCCTTCTGCATCCTGGAAAGCAGAAAGTCCCGGAAGTACACCACTCAGGATAACTGCTGCCACGATCATAATAAGGAAAATAATGTTGTGAAGTCCGTCAATATGGAATTCTGTACCCGGCTTGCTGATGTCCGGTTTACGGCCCTGTGCGATATCCTTGCGGTATGCAAGTTTGTCTACATGATAGAACACAAACAGCATGATCACCATGTTAAAGAGCAGTACCGGGAGCAGATGCAGGCTCCAGAAGAACGGAACACCTCGCATAAAGCCCATCAGAAGCGGCGGATCTCCGATTGGAGTCAGGCAGCCGCCCATGTTGGATACCATAAAGATAAAGAATACCATGATATGGCTTTTTCTCTTTCTCCAGGAATTCATCTTGATCACCGGACGAACCATCAGCATACTGGCACCTGTTGTTCCGATACAGCTGGATAACAGTGTACCAAATGCCAGAAGGCATACATTAACTCGTGGAGAACCTGCAAAATCACCCTCCATGGTAATGTTACCGGATACACAGAACAGTCCAAAAAGGAGAATAATAAAAGTAAGATAGTCATTTATGATACAGTCAAGCACTGTCTCAGCGGCATCACCCACACCATAAACGACTGCAAAAGGAACTACCATCAGTATGATCCACATAAGTACCACATGCGGCTGATGTGCTTCCCACCACTCTGCTTTAATAAGCGGCATGATCGCAATGCAGAGCAGAAGTCCCGCAAAAGGAATGCAGAGCCAAATCGGCACCTGCGCTGTTGTCTCTTCTCCGGCAGCCCATACACCTGTCGGACAAGCAAGCAGCATCGTCAGCAGCATTCCAAAAAATGTTACTAATTTCTTCAAAGCTGTCGCCCCCTCGTTTAAGTTTTTAACCAGTTGCAATTATAACATAAGCACTTCAAAATACAATTGCACTTTTCTTCAACAAATCGACATCTTTCCTGTATTTCTTTGTGCATTTTTCCTATGTATTGTATTTTTGCCTGTGCATTGTCAAAATTCTGACAATATTTTTTTGTTTTTATTCTGTTTTTTTGTCGTATTTTTGACATTTCATTTATTTTTTGAATAATTGGGGGCAAAAAAAAAAGCAGCTTTTTTATTTCGCTGCTTTTTCGAATAATTTTCTCCATAATTTTACGATCTGACCTACTACCAGAGCATTGAACAAAGTTCCCTCCCTGACTCCATTCAGCTTGTGGAACGCCAGCATTGCGACGATCATGGCAAGGATGGTAAGGGTACTGTCAAAACATACCTTGACGTTTCCGAAGCGGATCTTTGTTTTCTGTGCGATTGCACGTACCAGTGCTTCTGCAGGAAGCATGATCACATCTGCAATAACTTCCAGGCTGATTCCCAATGCCATGATCACACACCCGATCACAAGATATACGAAAGAAGAAAGCCAGGGGCCGCCAAACCGTGTCGGGATGAGGTTCATAAAACAGTCAATAAAGAAACTGAAGCAGAAAGTCATCGGGATCTGAAGGAGCTGCAGGAATCCAAGTTTTCTGCGGATGACCGCCTCCAGGATCAGAAACAGCATATTAAAGAGGAACGTAAATGTTCCCATGGAAATTTCCGTGATCAGACTCAGAACAAACGGAAGTCCAGAAACCGGTGAGGTCCCCAGTCCCGCACGTGTAACAAAGCTGATCCCCAATGCACAGAACACCATTCCAAGAACGAATACGCAATATCGTTTTACCATCGACCATTGATTCATGAATTGTACCTCCCAACTGACAGTCTTTATGCAATTTTGACAGGCTGTAGTTTGTAGCTTTTTCTTTATTTTAATGTATAAACAAAGTTTTTGCAAGAGACAAATTATTTTTGTATATTTTGTACAATTTCAAAAAAAGAAACCAGGGGCGCACCTGGTTTCCCCTGGTTTTTAATAATCGCTGCTCGATCCGGAAAAGCTCTCTCCGCCACTGGAAAAACTGCCGGAATCATTGTTATTATCATTGTCTTTTGGCTTGGCTGTCTGGCTGACTGTGCTGTACAGGAAAATATCCCTCTTCTCACTGAGATCCAGTCCGCCCTGTGCGGTATAGGCATTTGCATTTGCCTGCTGTACTCTCGTTTTCATCTTACGCAGCTGCGTCCAGGTCATAGCTCCGGTCGGAACCGCCATGACCAGAAGACACAGTACCAGATCGATCAGAAACTGTATCTCAAAAGGACGTTCGCTGATATCCATCGGGCGCACAGTCTCTCCCTCACAGATCCTGTCAAGACCTGTTCGAAGATCCGTGATCAGAGACTGATAGCCGCCTACCGGATCATCTGCTTTGAGATATTTCTTACATTTGTCGAGCATTTTTTCCTGGATATTTGTAGAAAAATCCGACTGTGTCTCACCGCGGAATACGATCGTAATGTTTCTGGCATCCGGCTGATGAAAAATGCACATACCCTCATATGTATCGCCATATCCGATATCATTTTCCTGCATAAACTCTGCCGCATACTGTCGGTAGTCTTCTTCCTCCCCAATATCCGGAGAGATCAGGAGCACAGCATCATAACCATACTCTTCATAAATGTCTCCCAGTTCCTGATCCAGTTCCTTCTGCTCTGTCTCATCCAGAAGTCCATAATCATCAAATACCCAGGACAGCTCTTCCGTATCTGTTACCTCAGTGTCTGACGCCGCCGACACCGAAAAAGGTGCCAGCAGTCCCAGGCCAAGACATAAAAGCATTCCTTTTAACATCCATCCTGATCTTCTCATTTATATCACCCCCCAGAGACGCAGAAGTGTGACTGCAGCTGTTGCCAGAATTGTCAGCGGGATATGGCGTTTAAACCAGTATTTGACCGCCAGATTCTTTGCCACAGGAAGATCTCCGATCAGGTGCCCTGTCTGACCGTTCATGGCAAAAGAATAATTTTTGCCATTCCACTTCGTATTCAAAAACCAGACCGGAAACAAAGCATATTTAACCTTTCCCTTTCTGGTCACTGTGATTTTTTCCTGTTTGGGAACTATCGTTGCATAGCCCCGAACTGTATTTTCAAAGCTGTTTTTAACGCTTTTCTCCATTCGTTCATAGACACGTTCTGTAAGTTCATCCGGCTCCTGGTCGTATTTATCTGCCATATAACCGGAAAGATAAGAAAAGTCGAACTCTGTCAGGTCTTTATAGTCATATGGTTCGATCGCTTCCATTGTGGTATCATCAATAGCCTTAGAACCGTCTACAGGAATTCTTTCAAATTTCATCTTTCCGGAACGTACGACATGATAATACTTCGTTTCTGTATATCTATAATCTGAATCTTCCCAGAAGCGATTCCTCGTTGCTTCATAGCGGAAACGACCTGATGCATTCAGATCAAACAGCCAGAATGGAACATACACTGCCTTGATCTCTTCCAGATGGTTTTCATCCTTGAATACCTTTGGCAGCAAAGTTTTTCCCTTATAGTGGTTCTTGAGTGCTTCAATCGCTTCTTTCTTGGATTTTTTGAATGGAATGATGTAGTCCGGACGGTAGCTGTCCGCAAACTGCTTTGGCATAATCATCGGATTATCACAATAAGGGCACACGGTCGCGCCGGTCGTTTTTTCTGCAAGAATTTCTGCGCCACAGGACGGACAGCTCCAGACAGCCATATTAGATTTCTCATCTGACTGCCACTGCTCCGGTTCAAATCCCTCCCAGTGATCCCCCTTAACTTCCTTTACATCTTCCGCCTGTTCTTCGATCTTATCCAGTTCATCCAGTGAATACTCCTTACCGCAGTATTCACATTTCATCTTCTGTGCCTTGCTGTCAAAGGCAAGACCTGCTGAACAGTTGGGGCATTTATAGTTTAAAGTATCATCCATAACATCTGCCCCCTTTCTTTTATGGTCTTGGTTTGCCGCATTCCTGGCAGAACTTACCGGTATTTACCGTTCCACAGCTGCAGGTCCAGGGTCCTGCCGGACGAGGACTTCCACACTCAGAGCAGAATTTCCCGGTATTCACTGCACCACAGGCACAAGTCCACTCCGTCTTCGGTACTGCATTGGAAGCCTGCTGGTACTGCGGCTGCATCTGCTGCGGTGCTGCCTGTGCCTGCTGCTGTCCCATAGTAAATAAATTCTGTGCGTTCGCTCCTCCGACATTTGCCGCCATGTTCATTGCAGCAAATGCCATTGCAGGTCCGGTCTTCTGATTGGATGCTGCTGACTGCATTGCACTTGCCTGTGCACCGACCATCTGCGCAGCTGCCATTGTAGGATTACGGAAAACAGCATTTCTCTGCAGTTCCTTGATCATGGCCTCATCTTCCTCGGAAGCCTTCACACTGGATACACCCAGAGATACGATGCGAATGCCGCGGAGATTATCCCATTTATCGGACAGGACTTTATTCAGTACATCTGAAAGTTCCTGTGTATGTCCCGGAAGCGCACTGTAACGGATTCCCATCTCTGAGATTTTGGCAAAAGCCGGCTGCAGAGCTGTCATCAGTTCGCTCTTGAGCTGACCATCGATCTCATCTCTGGTATAATCCTGCTCCACATTTCCGCAGACATTTGTATAGAAGAGAACCGGATTGGCGATCTGATAGCTGTATTCGCCAAAACACTTGATCGTGATGTCCATATCCAGCCCGATATTCATATCCACCACACGGAAGGGAACCGGATTTGGTGTGCCATATTTATTGCCGACAAGCTCTTTGGTGTTCACAAAATAAACTCTCTGATCCTTCGGCGGCTCTCCTCCAAAAGTAAAACGTTTGCCAATCTGCTGGAAAGCTTCCTTTACACCTTTACCAAGTCCTCCACAGAAAATGGACGGTTCTGAGGAGGTATCATATGTATATTCTCCCGGCTCTGCACATACATCAACGACCTTTCCCTGCTCTACGATCAGCATACACTGTCCGTCACTGACCGCGATCACAGAACCATTGGAAATAATATTCTCCGAACCATGTTTGTTTGACGATCTGCCGGATACCTTCTTGTGTGCCTTTGTGATCAGTACATCTGCCGGCATGGATTCACAGTAAAAGTATTCTTTCCACTGATCCGCCAGAACACCGCCGGCAGATCCTAATGCTGCTTTGATAAGTCCCATAATGAAATCCTCCTCTTTCTTGTTTTAAATAGTTATAATGCTTACGGCTGCAGAAGCTGCCTTCAGGAAAGTTTATGGATAAACAGCCCGCTTCGAAGTTTCGGTTCAAACCAGGTGGATTTCGGCGGCATCAGTTTTCCCTCATCTGCGATCTGCATCAGATCCTCCATCGCTGTCGGGTACATGGCAAATGCTACCCCACCTGTCTTATCTGCAATCTCGGCCAGTTCTTTAAGCTTGTGACTTCCTCCTACAAAACGGATCCGCTGGTCTGTACGCGGGTCTCCAATACCCAGGATCGGAGAAAGCACCTTCTCCTGAAGGATTGAAACATCAAGCTGTCCTACTACGTCCTTCTTTGCGTAAACATCCTCCCAGGCTTTGAGATGGTACCAGTTACCTCCCGTGTACATTCCCATGCAGTGCTTTTCAACCGGTTTACATGGAAATCCCGGCATGAGCATCAGTTCAAAATTAAATTTAAGGCTGGCAATAAATGCATGCTCATCCATACCATTCAGGTCCCGTACTACTCTGTTATAGGAAAGGATCGTCAGTTGATCATATGGGAATACAACCGAAAGGAAGTAATTAAATTCTTCACTTCCATCGTAATCCGGGTGTTCCTCTCTCCTCTTGAGTCCTACTTTGACTGCGGAGGCAGCTCTGTGGTGTCCATCTGCTATATATATAGAAGGGATATTTCCAAACTGCTCTGCGATCATCTTCTTCTCTGCTTCGCCGTCGATCACCCATACACGGTGGCCAATCTCATCTTCTGCCACAAAATCATAAGCTGCAGTGTGCGAAGCTTTCCAGTTCTCCATCAGATCAAGAAGTTCCTGTGGATATTTGCATGCAAGATAGATCGGGCCAGTATTTGCATCACACACATCCACATGATGGATACGGTCCTGTTCTTTGTCTTCTCTGGTAAGCTCATGTTTCTTGACCACATCATTCATATAATCATCTATGGAACAGCAGCCGACCAGACCTGTCTGGGTCTTTCCCTTGCGAGTCAGTTCATAAATGTAATAACACGGTGCTTCGTCCTGCACCAGAACTCCACTCTTCTCCATATTGATGAGATTTTCTCTGGCACGGTCATAAACTTTCGGATCATAAAGGTCAATATCTGCCGGAAGATCCATTTCTGCACGGTCCACGTGAAGAAAAGAATCCGGATTCTGACTTCCGATCACTGCTGCCTCCTCCCGTGTCACTACATCATATGGAAGTGCCGCCACCTGTGCCGCTTTTTCCGGAACAGGTCTCAGGGCACGAAATGCCTGAAAAATAGCCATATCTTTTCTCCTTTGTTCTTTTAAATTTCTTATATGAAATGTATTTTTATTTTACCATATGGTCACCTGTATTTCAATCGGTACCACTTTTTTTCTGGTACTCTAACTTTTTTTGTAAAAACCTAAAAATTTTTGTATTTTCTATTGCAAAATCTTTTATTTATGGTATGATAGAGACATGAAAGACAAGCAATAATTATGAGTTCAAAATAAATTTTTTAAGGAGGGTTTTTACAATGACAGAAGGTTTAAAATGGACTGTCAATCACGTTGCCAAATCTGACGATAAACATCTCGAGTTAATGTCAGAGGAGAACGTGAAAAAAGCCAATGAATTTCACAAAAGTTTCCCACAGTATACAGTAACTCCTCTTCAGGATCTTGCTGAACTGGCATCCTACCTGGGTGTTAAGAGCATCCACTGCAAGGATGAGTCCTATCGTTTCGGACTGAACGCTTTTAAGGTTCTTGGCGGTTCCTACGCAATGGGACGTTACATAGCTAAAGAAGTTGGTAAGGATATCAGCGAACTTCCATATGCAGTTCTCTCCTCCGAAGAATTAAGAAAAGAATTCGGACAGGCTACCTTCTTCACAGCAACAGACGGAAACCACGGACGTGGAGTTGCATGGGCTGCCAAACGTCTTGGACAGAAAGCAGTTGTTCGTATGCCAAAAGGCACAACCAAGACACGTTTTGACAACATCGCCAAAGAAGGCGCTACTGTTACCATCGAAGAAGTCAACTATGATGACTGCGTAAGAATGGCTGCAGCTGAGGCTGCCAAAACAGAACACGGCATCATCGTTCAGGATACTGCATGGGACGGATATGAAGAGATCCCGTCATGGATCATGCAGGGTTACGGAACTATGGTCATGGAAGCTGACCAGCAGCTCAAAGAAGCCGGCATCGACCGCCCGACACACGTATTCGTTCAGGCAGGTGTTGGTTCTCTTGCAGGAGCAGTTGTTGGATACTTCGCTCACAAATACAAAGAAAACCCGCCGGTTATGGTTGTCTGCGAAGCAAGTGCTGCTGACTGCCTGTACCGTTCCGCTATGAAAGAATCCGGAGATCTTGTAAATGTAGGCGGCGACCTTCAGACGATCATGGCTGGTCTCGCATGCGGCGAAGCAAACACGATCGGATGGGATATCTTAAGGAACCATGTTTCTGTATTCGCATCCTGCCCTGACTGGATGAGTGCCAAGGCAACAAGAATCTATGCTAACCCGCTCGGCAATGACCCGCACATCGTTTCCGGTGAATCTGGATCTGTTCCGCTTGGTCTGTGCTTCACTGCTCTTCACGACGAAGATGCAAAAGATCTCAAAGAAGCTCTGAAACTGGATGAGAACTCCAACGTTCTTGTAATCTCCACAGAGGGTGACACTGATCCGGTTCGTTACCGCGAGATCGTATGGGATGGCCTGTACGGAACAAACGAGTCTTTAAGCAAATGATGATACCAGGGATTGTGGGAGCAGTTTACTGCGGAACAATCCGTAAGTATCATCAAATAATTAAGAACTTTAAAACAATTTCTATATACACATGGGAGGAATTTTAAAATGGATTACGGCAAAATCAAAGAAGCTGCTCAGAATTATCAGGAGGATATGACCAAATTCTTAAGAGCGATCGTTAAGAATCCTGGAGAAAGCTGCGATGAAAGAAAACATATCGAGACAATCGAAGCTGAAATGAAAAAACTGAACTTCGACGAAGTTACAATTGACCCGCAGGGTAACGTGATCGGTTACATGGGAACCGGCGACAAGATCATCGCTTTTGATGCTCATATCGACACTGTTGGTATCGGTAACATCGAAAACTGGAACTTTGATCCATACGAAGGATACGAAACAGAAGAAGAAATCGGTGGACGTGGCGTATCTGACCAGTGCGGCGGTCTCGTATCTGCTGTATACGGTGCAAAAATCATGAAAGACATGGATCTGATCCCGGAAGGATGCAAGATCATGGTAGTCGGAACTGTTCAGGAAGAAGACTGTGACGGTCTCTGCTGGCAGTACATCATCAACGAAGACAAGATCCGTCCGGAATTCGTAGTTTCCACAGAGCCGACAGACGGTGGTATCTACAGAGGACAGCGTGGACGTATGGAGATCCGTATCGATGTGAAAGGTGTTTCCTGCCATGGTTCTGCTCCAGAACGTGGTGACAACGCTATCTACAAAATGGCTGACATCCTTCAGGATGTACGTTCCCTCAACGAGAACGATGACGCTGATGAGACAGAGATCAAAGGTCTTGTTAAAATGCTCAACCCGAAATTCAACCCTGACTGGGAAGAGGCTCGTTTCCTTGGACGCGGTACTGTAACTGTATCCCAGATCTTCTACACCTCTCCTAGCCGTTGTGCAGTAGCTGACTCCTGTGCAGTATCTCTTGACCGTCGTATGACATTCGGAGAAACATGGGAAAGCTGCCTGGATGAGATCCGTGCTCTTCCGAGCGTTAAGAAATATGGAGATGATGTAGTTGTTTCTATGTACAACTACGACAGACCGTCTTATACAGGATGCAAGTATGAGATCGAGTGCTACTTCCCGACATGGGCTATTCCGAAGGATCATAAGGTAACTAAGGCTCTTGAGGATGCTTATAAGAACCTTTACGGTGAGACTCGTCTTGGTAATGCTGAGACTGAAGAGATGAGAAAAGCTCGTCCGCTTACTGATAAATGGACATTCTCTACAAACGGTGTATCCATCATGGGACGTAATGGAATTCCGTGTATCGGATTCGGACCTGGTGCTGAGGCTCAGGCACATGCTCCGAATGAGAAGACATGGAAAGTGGATTTAGTAAGATGTGCTGCTGTTTACGCTGCACTGCCGACATCTTACTGCAAGTAATCAGTCGGGATTTTTTGAGGAAGGTTTTGTTGGTTGTATTTGGGGACAGGAATCGTAGTGTGGCTGCTGCGATTCCGCTAAAATAAAAAATATTTTTAAAGGAGAATTTTCGAATGAAAACTTTACAGGATTATATTGATAAACTTAACAGCTTAAACTTTAAGGAAATGTACAACAATGACTTTTTCTGGACATGGGATAAGACTGATGAGGAACTTGAGGCTGTATTTACCGTTGCTGATGCTCTTCGTTTTATGAGAGAGAACAACATCTCTACTAAGGTATTCGAGAGTGGTCTTGGTATTTCTATCTTCCGTGATAACTCTACACGTACTCGTTTCTCTTTCGCTTCTGCCTGCAACCTGCTTGGTCTTGAAGTTCAGGATCTGGATGAGAAGAAATCTCAGATCGCTCATGGTGAAACTGTTCGTGAGACAGCTAACATGGTATCCTTCATGGCTGACGTGATCGGTATCCGTGATGATATGTACATCGGTAAGGGTCATGCTTATCAGAAAGAATTCATGGACGCTGTTACAGAAGGAAACAAAGATGGAATCCTTGAGCAGAGACCTACTCTTGTAAACCTGCAGTGTGATGTTGACCATCCGACACAGTGTATGGCTGATATGCTTCACATCATCCATGAGTTCGGCGGTGTTGAGAACCTGAAAGGCAAAAAACTTGCCATGACATGGGCTTACTCTCCTTCTTATGGTAAACCGCTCTCCGTTCCGCAGGGTGTTATCGGTCTGATGACTCGTTTCGGTATGGACGTTGTTCTGGCTCATCCGGAAGGATATGATGTAATGCCGGAAGTTGAAGAGATCGCTAAGAAGAACGCTGAAGCTACAGGCGGATCCTTCACAAAGACAAATGATATGGCAGAAGCATTCAAGGATGCTGATATCGTATATCCGAAGAGCTGGGCTCCATTCGCAGCTATGGAAAAACGTACAAACCTGTACGCAGAAGGTGACTTCGACGGAATTGACAAACTGGAAAAAGAACTTCTTGCTCAGAACGCAGAGCACAAAGACTGGGCTTGCACAGAAGAGCTTATGAAGACAACAAAAGACGGAAAAGCTCTGTATCTGCACTGCCTGCCGGCTGACATCACTGGTGTAAGCTGTGAGACAGGTGAGGTTGATGCATCTGTATTCGATCGTTACAGAATCCCGCTTTACAAAGAAGCAAGCTTCAAACCATATGTGATCGCAGCTATGATCATGCTCTCCAAATTCGAAAAACCACAGGATATCCTGAAGAAACTGGAAGTAAAAGCTGCTCCGAGAATTTTCGAATAAAATACAGGTTGTTTACAACGCCAGGCTATAAATATGAGAATCTTCTTTCTCATATAAGATAAACAGATTAAGGGCCCTGCGGATATGTTCTGCAAGGCTCTTTCTATTTTCCAATATATTAGAATATTTCTTCTTTTTTCTTGTATTGTTTGTTAATTTATGTATTTCAGGAGGTTTTTTCAATGTATAAAAGAAAAAGAATCGTTATCGCTCTTGGTGGAAACGCACTGGGTAACACTCTGCCGGAGCAGATGCAGGCTGTAAAGACCACAGCAAAAGCTCTGTGTGACCTGATCGAAGAAGGACATCAGGTAGTCGTTGTTCATGGAAACGGACCACAGGTAGGCATGATCAACAATGCTATGGCTGCTCTTTCCAGAGAAGACGAAAATCAGCCAAACACTCCTCTCTCCGTCTGTGTTGCGATGAGCCAGGCATATATCGGATATGACCTGCAGAATGCACTTCGCGAAGAACTTCGCAAACGTGGATTTATGCGTACACCGGTTGTTACTGTCGTTACACAGGTCCGTGTAGATGAGAATGACCCTGCATTCCAGAATCCAAGCAAGCCGATCGGTCACTTCATGACCAAAGAACAGGCTGAACATGCAGAGAAAGCATACGGCTATGTCATGAAAGAAGACGCAGGACGCGGATACCGCCGTGTTGTTGCTTCCCCGAAGCCGGTTGAGATTGTTGAACAGGATGCGATCAACAGCCTTGTTGACGCAAATAAGATCGTGATCTGCTGCGGTGGCGGTGGAATCCCGGTTACTCTTCAGGGAGATCACCTCAAAGGTGCTTCTGCCGTTATCGATAAAGACTTTGCAAGCTGCCTGCTCGCAAAAGAGCTCGATGCAGACATGCTGATCATCCTCACCGCTGTCGAAAAAGTCGCCGTAAACTTCGGCAAAGAAGACGAAAAATGGCTGGATGAAATGTCTGTCGAAGAAGCCCAGAAATATGTAGAAGAAGGTCAGTTCGCACCTGGCTCCATGCTTCCGAAAGTACAGGCTGCTATGGACTTCGCAGCTTCAGGGGAAGGACGTACTGCCATGATCACCCTTCTCGAAAAAGCCAAAGACGGTATCCAGGGCAAGACCGGTACCAAGATCCACATCTGATCTGATCTGTTTCTGATCCGTTTTGGATCGATCCAAATAAATTTGCTATATTTACCTCAATCCATCTACACATAAACGAAAGCCGCAAAAGCTTCCCCTCCGGAACATGCTTCTGCGGCTTTTTGTTTATCTGATTTTTATTTCAGTTTTGTTTCTGTTTTAGTTCAGGCAGGATTGTCAGCAGCATCGTGAAAAAGCAGGCACATCCACCGACAAGATTGGATATCGGTTCTGCCCAGAAAACGCCGTCCACCCCAAGTCCTCCGATACGTGGAAGAAGCACTGTCAGCGGCACAACAATGATGACTTTGCGGAAGATCGAGAAAAATGTCGCTCTCTTCGCTTTGCCAAGTGCCACAAACACACACTGCCCGGTAAACTGCAATGCCATGAAACAGAATCCAAAGAAATAGATATGTAATGCCGGGACACCCTTTTCCAGAAGTGCCGGTTCGCTGTTAAAGATCCGGATAAAAAATTCCGGTGCGATCTTGATGATCCCCCATACAAACAGCGCATAGGAAAAGCAGACAACGGTCACGAACTTGATCGCTTTTTTTACTTTGTCGTAGACCTTTTCGCCATAATTGAAGCTCATGACCGGGGACGCACCGTTTGTCAGTCCATGTACCATCATCGTCGCGATATCACGGACGGAATTGAGGACCGTCATGACTCCTACATAGATATCGCCGCCGTAGATCTGTAACGTTGCGTTGCAGAAGATCTGTACCAGTCCGTTTGTAAACTGCATCATAAAACCTGAAACGCCAAGTGCCATGATCGCTCTTACTCTCTTCCACTCTATCTGCATCGCTTCTTTCCTGATGCGAAGTGTGACTTTTTTGCCTGTGAGGAATTTCAGCACCCAGACTGCGGAACAGAACTGTGACAGAATCGTTGCAAGTGCTGCACCGCGCACGCCCATATGGAATACGAAGATAAAGATCGGATCCAGAACGATATTTAAGGCTGCACCGATCAGGATCGTCAGCATTCCCATATTTCCGAAGCCCTGGCAGTTGATAAACGGATTCAGCCCCAGCGAGATCATCACAAACGGTGTTCCGATCAGATAGATCTGGATATATGCTCCTGCATAAACATAAGTCGTGTCACTCGCCCCAAACGCATACAGAATCGGCTTATAAAAAAGATATCCAACTGCCATCAGGACTACACTTGTCATCAGAAGCATGGAGAATGTATTTCCCAGCAGTTTCTCCGCTTCTTCCTCATTTTCCCGTCCAAGCTCCATCGCACAGAGCGGACTGCCGCCATTTCCATATAGATAAGTAAATGCCATGATCATCGTAATGATCGGAAAACAGATCCCGACTCCCGTCAGCGCGATCCTTCCTGTCTCCGGAATCCTGCCGATATACATTCTGTCTACCACATTATACAAAAGGTTCAGAAGCTGCGCCAGCGTCATAGGAATCGACAGCTCCAGAATATTCCGATATACATTTCCCTTCGAAAAATCTGTCTGATGTGTCTTCACACCAAATCCCCTCCTTTAAGTCAGATATTTCGCCCACCATATTTTTCTTTCCTGCAGCCAGAATACCGCAGCTATAATACAGACCATGATCACACTGCAGATCCCGAACAGGAAAAGACTAAAATTAATTCCAAAAATTCTTGAAATCGCAACTTTCGCAAGCAGGATATCTGCCTGCGCGCAGTATATGATGGTGCTGATATTACGCAATTTTTTTGCATTTCTGATTTTCACAGAACTTCGCATTCCCAGGATAAAAACAGAAACGCTCAACGGAATCAATGAAAAAGCCTCATCTGAACCGCCATAAATGGCAAAGTGTTTTGCAAAGTTTATTTCACCAATATACGTAAGGAAACTCATCACAGCAATAACTGTATACTTCCATTTTGGAGCTTTATAAATAAGATCCTGATTCTCCGCCAGAAACAGGCCAATTGCAAAATAAAATAATCCTCCAAAGATATTTAAGGGAAACTGCCAGAAAGAGAAAATATGTCTGATCTGATCAGGGAGAATTCCTTTATACACCGAAGTAAAGATACAAATGATCTGAAAAAGGAACGCAATGAGGCAGATCTGCTTCGTATTCATTTTTTTCTTAAGTACAAAGAGCAGCCATGCGCAAAATATACTGCTGAGAAGATACCAGGATCCTGTAAATGTAGATGACAGCACTGAATTTTTTGCGATCATGAGGAAGTCATACATTGTATGAGGCGGTCTCTTCAAAAAGCGGACGCAGATAAAATTAGGAAGGTTGAATATAAACCAGAACAGATACAGCATTCCGATCCGGTATATATATTTTTTGATATTCGCATATTCCACACTGCCATTGTTCGCCGAAAACAAAAAATACGCAGATGCAATAAAAAATACTGGCACAGCCCACCTGCCCAGCAGTTCCCATGCAGACTGAACTTCTCCAAAACTCTCGAAAACTGCCATATGTATCGTAAAGATCATGATACTTCCAATAAATTTCAATAAATCAATTCCCTGTTTTTCTTTACTCATCTCCTGTTTGTTCCCTTCATTTTCTTCTGTTGTGCAGAAGTTTTAACTGTCCTTATTATAGCACTTTGTGTCTTTTCATTCCAGTCGTTTTCTTTTTGCAAAATCAACACAAATACAATATTTTTCTTTTTATTATTGTCATAAACCCACATTTAATCCGCGATAAAATCCACAAAAAACGTATTTTAGCTTGTTTTTTGCGGGAAAAGCAGGTATAATTACAGTATATGAACCGAAATAAAATATTCCTGTAGAATGGATGGAGGTATTATGACTGAGAATTATAATGGCATGGCAGTGGGGATCTTTGAACTTGACAGTTTTGCTGCCTGCTTCGTAGCACTGGACGCTGCTTCCAAAGCAGCAAATATAAGGATCCAGAACATCGAGCGTAATCGTCTTGGTGCAGGTGCCTGCGTGAAGATGCGGGGTTCTGTCTCCGACGTAAACGCCGCAATGGACGTTGCACTCCGCACCGCAGAACCAATTGCGAAGGTTGTTTCCCACACGGTGATCGCATCCCCGGCTCACGACACAGAACCGGCAATGTACATGACCGCAAATAAGTAATATAATCGTTAAATACTATAATGAAATGAGGATTCTGTTATGAGATATGGAGCATTTGGATTAGTGGAAGTTGTCGGAAGCAGCAATGCAGTGATCGTGATCGACCAGATGCTGAAGACCGCCGATGTATCCTTCCTTACCTGGAACGGTAAATGCGGCGGACACGAAACTGTTTTTATGACCGGCGATGTATCCGCAGTCACCGCTGCCGTCCAGGCAGTCAAAGAAAACCCGCCATGCGAGATCGTTTTCGCAGCCGTAATCTCCAATCCATCCGAAGAGACGATCCGTCTCGCGGAGGAGGATGCTGAGAAACACGGCTTTCTGAAGAAACCGGCTAAGAAAGCTGGAACTAAGAAATAAGAGCCTGATGATTAATTTTAGGTGATAAGTGGAGGAGGCACCGATGGTGACTCCTCCATTTGTTCCCTACTGGCAATCCAGTTGAATGTCTTTTGCATATGCATATGAAATAATTTCGCCTTTTTTTGTAGCACAATATCCTTTTTCTTTATGTGAATAAAATCAAATACATAGTACTGTGAAATCGAAGTAAATATTTCTATATTTCTATCAACAGAACCTTTTATGACAACATCTCTTTCACACAAGTACTCCGATAATCACTCGGTGATATTTTA
>CAKRXU010000007.1 GCA_934424575.1 uncultured Blautia sp. | reverse complement strand
GAATGGGGATGTGGGAAAAATCAGGTCAAATAGGAGGAAAGCCAAAACTTGTATATGAGAATCATGCCATGCCGGTCTTTTACCGTGACGTGATGTACCGGGAGAATGAGAACGGAAAGGATGCTGCTTATCTGAAGTTATATGACGGTCATGACTGGAAATGGTTCCATGTACGGTTAAGTCACACGGATATGGAGTATCTGAGGAAGAACTGGTCCGGGAAAAAAGCATCTGCCCCAACATTAGAGAGAAGACACAAGAAATACTTTCTGCGTTTTTCTTATACAGAAGATGTGATACTTACGAAAGTACCAATCAGAGAACAGATCATCTGCAGTGTGGATCTGGGAATCAATACGGATGCAGTCTGCACCATTATGCGGTCAGATGGAACTGTCCTGGGAAGAAAGTTTATCGATTTTCTCAGTGAAAAAGACCGGATGTACCGTGTGCTGGGACGGATAAGCAGGTTCCAGCGGAAGCATGGCTCTGTACAGGTGAAAAGCAGATGGGCTTATGCGAAGCGTCTTAACACAGAACTCGGAAGAAAGATCGCAGGAGCAGTCACAGGATATGCGGAAGAAAACCATGCGGATGTGATCGTGTTTGAGTATCTGGAAATAAAAGGAAAGATATCGGGAAGAAAGAAACAGAAGCTGCATCTGTGGAGGAAAAGGGATATCCAGAAAAGATGTGAACATCAGGCACATCGCAGAGGGATGCGGATATCCAGGATCTGTGCATGGAATACCAGCAGGCTTGCATATGATGGGTCAGGAACAGTTGTCCGTGATCCGGGCAATCACAGTCTCTGTACATTCCAGAATGGAAAAAGATATAACTGTGATCTTTCGGCATCCTATAATATTGGAGCAAGATATTTTATCCGTGAACTCTTAAAACCCCTTCCGGCAACGGAAAGGTCTTTTCTGGAGGCAAAAGTCCCTTCGGTAAAGCGTAGGATCTCATGTGTATATGCGGACTTAAGAGAATTATTTTCAGAAATGGAACTCTTAAAAACTGCATAAACACAGGCAGATATACAGCGGACTACCTGTGGTGTGGGAACCTGCCATATCTGGCATGGAAAAAGCGCATGACTGCGCATGTCCTAAGTTACAGGCGTATCCGCCGATATTTAGCCTTGTCGCTTAAAGCGACTGAGGAGCATGTGACTTCAGTCATGTGAGATCCACACATCGCTCTGGAAATCAAAGTTTTATATAGCAAGAAGAAAGTATGGGATCCGCTCTGAGCAGGAGGATGCCTTCTTCCAGTACTGGAGAAATTAAAGTAAAGTAATAAATAATACATCTAAAGAGGAGAAATAAATCATGACACAAAAACAAAACATCCTGACAAAAACAGGTATCGTTGCGCTTCTGGCGTGCGTATGCTGTGTTTTATGGGGGAGTGCGATCCCTGTTATCAAAACAGGGTATAATCTGATGCAGGTGGATTCTGCAGACACGGCAAGTCAGATCGTTTTTGCCGGAATTCGTTTTACACTGGCGGGTATTCTGGTTCTGATCTTTGCATCTGTTCGAGAAAGGAAAATCATGCTTCCGAACAGAGAAATCCTGAAATATGCTGTACCAGTATGTCTGGCACAGACAGTAGGACAGTATTTTTTCTTTTATATAGGTGTCGCACATACATCCGGCGTTAAAGGTGGAATCATCACCGGGCTTGGGAATTTTATTGCAATCCTTTTGTCCTGTCTTGTGTTTCGAAACGAGCGAATGACAGGCAGGAAGATCGCCGGCTGTATTCTCGGCTTCGCAGGAGTTGTAGTCATCAATCTGATGGGAAATTCACTGGATATGGGCTTTAAACTCACTGGCGAAGGTTTTATCCTGATTGCGCAGCTTTCTTATGGAATCTCCACTGTGCTGATCAATATTTTTTCCAGAAAAGTATCTCCGGTAGTTTTGAGTGGAACACAGTTTACGATGGGAGGCATCATATTGACTTTGATTGGTGTGGGCATGGGAGGACATCTTGGTAATGTTACAGCCGGTGGAATACTGCTCATATTGTATCTGGCAATGGTCTCAGCAGTAGCATACACACTCTGGTCTGTGCTGCTTGCATGGAATGACGTTTCAAAAGTCGCGATATTTGGTTTTGTAAATCCACTGTGCAGCGTGATTCTGTCAGCACTGGTCCTGGGCGAAATCCACCAGGCATTTAATGCAGGAAGTCTGATCGCCCTGCTTCTGGTGTGCGTTGGTATTTATGTAGTAAACCGCAGGGATAGTTCAGCAAACTGACCATGAGAAAAACTTACTCACGAAAAATCGAATTTACAGCGCGCTTATCTGCAAGTGTATAATAAGAGCCGTTACAAGGAAATCAGAATCATCTGTTGGGAGGCAGGTGGTTCGGTGGTTTGATTGTAAGGGGAGATTATTATGAAACATTTTGGTAAAATGATACTTGCAGGAGTTATACTTTCAATACTTGCTGTAAATTTCTGCAGTGCAAAGGATAAAGAAGTTCAGGAAGATACGACAGAAGATCTGACTCAGGAAGTCTGTTCCGACGGGAAGGAACATGCTGCAGTCGAGGGTACAGTCAAGATGCCGGTATTTATGGTCGATTTTCCGGATAACCGATTCAAAGAAGGGGCACTTACTTCTGATAAACTGAGAACTCTGCTTTTCAGCGGAAATCAGAACAGTATGACTACATATGCAAAGGATATTTCCAGTTCACAGCTTCAGCTAAGTGGAGATGTTTTTTATTATACTGCCAAGTATGATATGGAGAAATACGAAAACGATAACAATTCAATTGAGGAACTGGCGGAGGAAGTCCTGTCTGCGTTTGATTCCCAGATCGATTACATGGATTACGACAGCAATGATGACAAATATGTGGACGCTTTTGTTTTGAGCGTAGCAGGAGAGGATTCCTACTGGCAGGGAACGCATGGCATCTGGTCGGAGGATTCTGAGTTCAGCCTGGATGGAATGAAGTTTGGAAGATATATCGTCAATGACGCACAGCCATATACCGACAATGAAGAAGGTTTTGTGGAGAGAATGAACCACGAGTTCGACCTGTGTATGGGGCTGACCGATTATTACAAAGGAAAGTAATGACCGGTCAGTTTATTTTGTTGTTTATAAAATTTGCGACAAAATTGTTACATTCTGTCGAGAAAGGACTTGACTGTATCAAAAAAGAGTTGTAAAATAACTTTGTCTTAGTAATAGACTAAAGTATAACAGTAAATTCTACGATGGGAATCAGTAGAAACAGAAAATGCGTGTTTCCAGAGAGCCGCAGTTGGTGTGATGCGGTAACGGCACTGTTTTGAATATCATCCCTGAGAAGGAAGACCGAACGTTTTTGGTTTATCAGTAGGTTTTCACGGAGGCTCCCCGTTACAGGAGACGCGTATGCCGGTACGTTGCAGAATCGTACTTGTTTCAATGGAGAAACAGGGTGGTTGCGGAATAATATATCCGTCCCTGAGGGGGCGGTTTTTTTATACCCAAAAATATTTCTGAAACCGGAAAAAGAAAAGGGAGGAAGAGAGGATGAAAGTCTACAAAAAACTCATGAATGCACTGGCAGCAGTTGAAAAAATCGTACTTGTGATCTCCACACTGCTGATCCTCGTGCTCACAGTGGGAAATGTATTTTCCCGTAAAGTCATCCACCGCTCATGGTCCTTTACAGAGGAACTGGTCGTAGCGGTATTTGTACTTATTACACTTCTGGCAGCGGCACTTTCCTGCCGTGAAGGTGGTCTGGTAAGCCTGACACTGGTTACGGACCGTCTTCCTGAAAAACTGAAAAAACCGTCTACCGTGCTGATCACAGTACTGAGCATTATCTTTTCAGTGATTCTTTTTAAATATGGTATGGATAAGGTTATCACTCAGCTTGAAAATGGTAAGAGAACCTTCGTACTGAACTGGCCGGAGTGGATTTTCTGGTCTTTTGTACCGATCGGATCAGGCTGTATGATCCTTCATTTTATTGAATACTGCCTGGACGTCTGTTTTGGAAATAACAACAAGGAGGACAAATAAATGATCAGTGCTGTTTTATTTATTTCATTTTTTGTTTTTCTGATTTTAGGTGTGCCGATCGCGCTCTGCCTGGGTCTTTCCTCTGTATGTGCGATCCTTTATTCCGGCACTTCACTTACAATTGTTGCAACAAATATGTATTCAGGAATCAGTAAATTCCTTCTTCTTGCAATTCCGTTTTTCGTATTATCCGGAAATATCATGGCAAAAGCAGGAATTTCCCGTCGACTGATCGATTTCGTTGATACCTGTGTCGGACATAGAAAGGGCGGCATCGCGATCGTCTGCGTTATCGTTTCCTGTTTCTTCGGAGCAATCTCCGGTTCCGGTCCGGCTACTGTAGCAGCCCTTGGAGCTGTTCTGATCCCGGCAATGGTAGAGCAGGGCGGTTTCTCTGCACCGTTCTCCACAGCGTTGATGGCGACGGCAAGTTCTGTGGCGATCGTCATACCGCCAAGTATTGCATTCGTTGTATATGCATCCATCACAGGCGTATCTATCGCAGATATGTTCATGGCAGGTATCGTTCCTGGAATCCTGATGGGTGTTGCACTTGTGATCGTAGTACTTCTTGAAGCAAACAAACATGATATCAAACCATCCCGCCAGAAAGCATCTGCAAAAGAACGCTGGGATACCTTCAAAGATGCATTCTGGGGATTCCTGATGCCGGTTATCATTCTCGGCGGAATCTATGGCGGTATCTTTACACCAACAGAAGCAGCAGCCGTATCTGTTGTGTATGGACTTTTTGTAGGTATGGTGATCTACCGTGAAGTATCTTTCAGAGATCTGTTTGATATCCTGGTAGATTCAGCCAAGACAACTGGTGGAATCATGCTGATCGTTGCCAGTGCATCTCTGTTCTCTTTTGTATGTACCAAGTTCGGTATTGCAACTGCCGCATCTGAGTTACTTGCATCTATCGCACACAACCAGTTTGTATTCCTGCTGATCGTCAACATCATCTTCCTGATCGCAGGATGTTTCATCGATGCAAACTCTGCAATGTATATCTTTATTCCGATCATGCTTCCGGTATGCAAGGCACTTGGATATGACGTTGTTGCATTCGGTGTTATGGCAACTGTAAACCTTGCAATCGGACAGGTAACACCTCCGGTTGGTGTCAACCTTTTCGTTGCGATCAGTATCAAGATCAAGAAAGGTCTGGAAGTTACCCTGCAGCAGATTTCAAGAGCAGTTATGCCGATGATCGCTGCCAGCGTTGCGGTACTTCTGATCGTTACATATATTCCGGCAACTTCCACAGCACTGCCGAAAGCACTTGCAAAAGATGGCTCTTACACAGGAGACCAGGCTTCTGCTGACACAGGAAGCACATCTTCCAAAGATGCAGGAGATGGCAGCGACTCCTTTAATACAATTGAAGATTACAGCGACCTTGACTGGCCGGAAATGACATGGAACTTCGCATGCTCCACCACAGAGACAAGTACCTGGGCTGACGGCGGACGTAAGTTCGGAGAACTGATGGAAAAAGCCACCGGCGGCAAAGTCAAAGTCAATGTTTATGCAGCAGACCAGCTGACAAACGGAAACCAGTCCGAGGGAATCCAGGCACTGATGAACGGAGACCCGGTACAGATCTCCATGCATTCCAACCTGATCTACTCAGCATTTGACCCGAGATTTAATGTAGTATCCCTTCCGTTTATTTATGATTCTTATGACGATGCGGATGCCAAATTTGACGGCGCAGCCGGAGACAAACTGAAAGAGATCCTTTCTGAGTACGGCCTGCACTGCATGGGTATCGCAGAAAACGGCTTCCGTGAGCTGACAAACAGCAAACATGAAGTAAAAACTGTCGACGACATGAAGAACCTCAAGATCCGTGTAGCAGGATCAAACCTTCTTATGGAATGCTATAAGAGATGGGGCGCAGATGCTACAAACATGAACTGGTCTGAAACTTATACTGCTCTGCAGCAGAATACAGTAGAAGGTCAGGAAAACCCGCTACCGGCAATCGACGCAGCCAGTGTACAGGAAGTTCAGCCATACTGCTCCATGTGGGATGCGATTTATGACTGCCTGTTCTTCTGTATCAACCAGGATATCTATGACAGCCTGACAGCTGAGCAGCAGGCAGTTGTTGATGAATGTGGACAGAAAGCTGTTGAATATGAGCGCTATATTAACCGTTCTGGTGACGAAGAGATCATGAGCCGCTGGGAAGAAAGCAACGGCGTAACTTTCACAAAGAAAGAAGATATGGACATCGATTCCTTCAAAGAAGCAGTTGATGGTGTAGACGAATGGTTCGTTCAGGAACTGGAAAGCCAGGGATATGACGATGCACAGGATCTTGTTGATCTGTTTACACAGGAATCTACAGATACTGTCGCTGATTACAGTGACCTTGACTGGCCGGAGGCAACATGGAACTTTGCATGCTCTACCACAGAGACAAGTACCTGGGCAGAAGGTGGACGTAAGTTTGGAGAACTGATGGAAAAAGCCACCGGCGGCAAGATTAAAGTCAACGTTTACGCAGCAGACCAGCTGACAAATGGAAATCAGTCCGAGGGAATCCAGGCACTGATGAACGGAGACCCGGTACAGATTTCCATGCATTCCAACCTGATCTACTCTGCATTTGATCCGAGATTTAATGTAGTATCCCTTCCGTTTATTTATGATTCTTATGATGATGCGGATGCGAAATTCGATGGCGAAGCCGGTGATAAGCTGAAAGAGATCCTTTCCAGCTATGGCCTGCACTGCATGGGTATCGCAGAGAACGGATTCCGTGAACTGACAAACAGCAAGCACGAAGTAAAAACTGTCGACGATATGAAGAACCTCAAGATCCGTGTAGCAGGCTCCAATCTTCTGATGGAATGCTATAAGAGATGGGGCGCAGATGCGACAAATATGAACTGGTCTGAGACCTACACTGCTCTGCAGCAGAATACAGTAGAAGGTCAGGAAAATCCGCTTCCGGCAATCGACGCGGCAAGCGTGCAGGAGGTTCAGCCGTACTGCTCCATGTGGGATGCAATCTATGACTGTCTGTTCTTCTGCATCAACCAGGATCTGTATGATACTCTGACACCAGAGCAGCAGGCAGTTGTTGATGAGTGTGGACAGAAAGCCGTTGAGTATGAGCGTTACATCAACCGTTCCGGTGATGAGGAGATCAAGACTCGCTGGCAGTCAAAGAATGGTGTAACTATCACAGACAAAGATGATATGGATATCGATTCCTTCAAAGAAGCCGTAGATGGCGTAGATGAGTGGTTCGTAGAACAGCTCAAAGATGCCGGATATGATGATGGACAGGAACTGGTAGACCTCTTTGAAAAATAAAAAGACCGAGAAAAGCCTGGAGAGATCCGGGCTTTTTTCATGTATAAAGTTAATACGTGAAAATCATGGCTTGACAGGGACATGATTTCGGCATATACTAAACTTTGTAAATAAGCAGGGGAGCTTGTACTGGCAGGCTGAGAGGAAGTCATCAACTTCGACCCTTATACCTGATTTGGATAATGCCAACGTAGGAATGTGAACGTATGTGGATATTACGGGAGATGCCTTGTGGCGTCTCCTTTTTTGTATTACATATCGAGAGAACACCAGTGGCGCGTCCGCTGATTCGTTTCATATCTGAACAGGAACACAATTTCATAGCGATACAAATGAGAGTGAACAGAGTTCATGAAGGGGTGCACCACCGCGGGTGTATTACTTCGTGAACTCTTTTTTTGCTCGGCATATCAAGAAGGTGCCAGTGGCACGTTCGCTGATTGATATCAAGGCTTCAAAACTCGAACATCGCTCCTGCTTGCAGGATAAGATGCTCGAATTCGTAGGTATCTTATTACCAATGTATCGCCACAGCACAGGAGGACAAATATGATCACAGTAAACGGAGTAGAAAAAACACTTGAGAAACCATTATCAGTCACAGAATATCTGGAGACAAATAAGTACGTACCGGTTCAGGTAGCAATTGAATTAAACGACAAAATACTTGCAAGAGAATTATATGGAACAACCATTTTGAAGGAGGGCGATGTTATGGAAATCGTAAGTTTTATGGGCGGCGGAAGCGGCAAAAATGAGGATAAACTGGTTCTTGGAGGACACGAATTTACCTCACGTTTTATCCTTGGATCCGGTAAATTTTCACTGGATCTGGTAAAAGCCTGCATCGAAAAAGCAGAGGCACAGATCATCACACTTGCACTGCGCCGTGCAAACGAAGGTGGACTTGCGAATATCCTGGACTATATTCCAGATAATGTTACACTCCTTCCAAACACTTCCGGTGCGAGAAATGCCGAAGAAGCAGTCCGTATCGCAAGACTTTCCCGTGAACTTGGCTGTGGAGATTTCGTAAAGATTGAAGTCATCCATGATTCCAAATATCTTCTTCCGGACAACTATGAAACCATCAAAGCGACAGAAATCCTTGCAAAAGAAGGCTTCGTAGTTATGCCATATATGTACCCGGATCTGAATGCAGCAAGAGATCTGGTAAACGCCGGAGCTGCCTGCGTTATGCCTCTTGGCTCTCCGATCGGTTCCAACAAAGGCATCTGTACCAAAGAATTTATCCAGATCCTGATCGATGAGATTGACCTTCCGATCATCGTAGATGCAGGAATCGGCAGACCTTCTCAGGCATGTGAAGCAATGGAAATGGGAGCTTCCGCGGTCATGGCAAATACTGCAATCGCAACAGCAGGAGATGTAGAGGCAATGGCAGAAGCATTCAAAAAAGCAATCGAAGCAGGCCGTAGCGCATATCTTTCCGGACTGGGACGTACTCTGGAAAAAGGTGCCAGCGCATCATCACCACTGACAGGATTTCTGCATGACTAAGGAACGGAGGACAGAATAAAATGGCAGAGAATACAGCAGCAAATCATGGAGAACATTTCAATGAAAGTATCGTCAATGAAGTGATCCTTGAGGATATGAAAAAGAACCGTATCGATCATATGAAGTATCTTCCGGGCATGGAAACAATGGAAGAATCAGACGTTATGGAAAAGGTTATTACCGCAATGAATGCCTACGATTATGACCAGTATACAGAGAAAGATGTTCGCAAGGCACTGGAACATGACAACCGCACGATCGAAGATTTTCAGGCACTTCTTTCCCCGGCAGCACTTCCTCTTCTGGAGGAGATCGCGCAGGCGGCGAGAGTAGAGACAAGAAAACACTTTGGCAACAGTGTATATATGTTTACACCAATTTACATCGCGAATTACTGTGAAAACTATTGCATCTACTGTGGTTTCAACTGCCACAACAAGATTCGCAGGGCCCAGTTAAATGCAGAAGAGATCGAAAAAGAAATGGAAGCGATCTCCAAAACAGGATTGCAGGAAATCCTGATCCTGACAGGTGAGAGCAGAGCGAAATCTGATGTGAAATACATTGGAGAAGCATGTAAGATCGCACGAAAATATTTTAAGGTCATCGGTCTAGAAGTTTATCCGATGAACTCTGACGAGTATCATTATCTACATGAATGCGGTGCGGATTATGTAACAGTTTTTCAGGAAACTTACAACTCAGACAAGTATGAAACACTTCATCTTGCAGGTCACAAACGAATCTTCCCGTACCGCTTGAACGCACAGGAACGTGCGCTGAAAGGCGGCATGAGAGGTGTAGGATTTGCAGCACTTCTCGGTCTGGACGATTTCCGTAAGGATGCATTTGCGACAGGCTATCATGCATGGCTGCTCCAGAGAAAATACCCTCATGCAGAGATTGCTTTTTCCTGCCCGAGACTTCGTCCGATCATCAATAATGACAGGATCAACCCGATGGATGTACATGAACCACAGCTTCTCCAGGTTGTCTGTGCATACCGTCTGTTTATGTCATTCGCGAGCATTACTGTGTCCACAAGAGAGTGCGAGAGAGTAAGAGACAATCTGGTAAATATCGCTGCAACCAAGATCTCAGCAGGCGTCAGCACGGGAATCGGAAGCCACGTAGACGATATTGAAGACAAAGGAGATGACCAGTTTGAGATCTCAGACGGAAGGTCTGTAGATGAAGTATATCAGGCACTTCTGGATCACCAGCTCCAGCCGGTCATGAATGATTATGTCTATTTATAAAGAAGAATATAAAAATGTCATTACAGTGACAAACCGCAAGCTGAGCAGCAGACCGTTCATGGAACAGATGGAACGTGTCGTCAAACTCCATCCCAAGGCTGTGATCCTCCGGGAAAAGGATCTTTCTGAAGAAGAATATGCAGAACTGGCAGCACAGATTCTGACATTATGTAAACAATATCAGGTTCCATGTATGCTGCATACATATCTGGAAACAGCGAGAAAATTGCAGCATCCATATATTCATCTGCCTCTGTTTCTTCTAAAAGAAAACAGCGAAAAACTGAGTGATTTTCTGGCAGTGGGATGCTCTATACATTCTGTAGAGGAAGCCAAAGAAGCACAGAAACTCGGAGCAACCTATCTGACAGCAGGGCATATCTACACCACCGACTGTAAGAAAGGTCTGCCGCCACGGGGATTAGACTTCCTGCTAGAAGTCTGCAATGCCGTAACGATCCCGGTATATGCGATCGGCGGCATCCACGCAGGAACCGGGAAGATCCGGGAAGTAATGGAATGCGGAGCTTCTGGAGCGTGTATCATGTCGGAGATGATGAGAATTTAACCAAATAAACTGCGGAGCAGTTATTTGGTTATGAGCAGGTAGCAAAACGGATATTCGCAATCCGCGCCGCTGTTCTTTACGCAAAATAAGTTTCATGGTATCATTACGGTGAAAATGATGATACTGTGGAACTTTTTTGTATTACGGAGGGTAAAACGATAGATACGATAACATATGAACTGATCCGTTCAGACCGGAAGACCATATCTTTGCAGGTAAAACCAGATGGCAGAGTGATCGTGCGGGCACCGCAGAGACTGGCGAAATACAGAATCGCCAGATTTGTAAAAGATCACGAAGACTGGATCTTGAAGCAGCAGAAAAAGCTCGAAGATTACCGGGAGACTCGTCGTGTGATCACAGATGAAGAACGAAGAGAGGGTGTTCAGAAAGCCCTTAAAATATTCCCGGAAAGAACGGCATATTTTGCGGCACGGATGGGAGTAAACTATGGCAGGATTACAATCCGGGAGCAGAAAACCAGATGGGGAAGCTGTAGTTCAGCCGGAAATCTGAATTTTAACTGGAAACTGGTCCTGATGCCGTCGGAGATTTTGGATTATGTGGTGGTGCATGAACTGGCACATCGAAAAGAGATGAACCATTCTCCGAAGTTCTGGGCGATTGTGGAGCGGGAACTGCCGGATTATCAGGAACGGAAGCAGAGATTGAAAGAACTGGGAGGACAGTTCATATAAAATAGTACAGGGAGGAAACCTATGGATTTAATGAAATATTTGAGCTGGTATCTGATAATGATAAATATAGGAGCATTCATGATGTATGGAATTGACAAGGAAAAAGCCAAACGTGGGGCATGGAGAATCCCGGAAAATACTCTGATCGGGGTTGCACTTCTGGGTGGAAGTTTTGGGGCATGGGCAGGAATGAAAACCTTTCATCATAAGACAAGAAAGAAGAAATTTTCTGTAGGAGTACCGCTGATCCTTGTTGTAGAATATGGCCTGCTTGCATGGCTTATGGCAGGAGTTAAATGAATAGAAACTGCGGATAGAAATGGAGGAAAAACGATGGCAGGAACAATCATCTGTTATGGAGATTCCAATACATACGGCTATGATCCGTGTACATTAATGGGAGATCAGTACCCAGAACAAAACCGCTGGACGGGTATCCTGGAGAGCGATATAGACTGGAAAATCGAGAATCACGGCATCTGCGGAAGATGCATTCCGCACACAGGAAGCCAGATCCGCTTTGCCTGTGAACAGTTAAAGGACTGGCAGGACAAGGATGTTCCTGTATGGATATGGATCATGCTCGGAACAAACGATCTTCTGCAGGAAAGACAGTTCACAGCAGAAGATACCGCACAGAGAATGGAGCTTTTTCTGCAAAAACTCATGGCGGAACCAGCAGTTTCCAGTGGAAAGATCAGGCTTCATCTGATCGCCCCTGCCCGGATGGAATACGGTGCCTGGGTGGACGAAGAACGGCTGTATCAGGAATCAAGACGACTTGGTGAAGAATATAAAAAAGTTGCAGAACGCATGGGAATCAGTTTTACAGACGCAGGCAAATGGGACATCCCGGTCGTATACGACGGAGTACATTTTTCAGAAAAAGGGCATCATATATTTGCACAGAAAATACAGGAGGAACTGGCATGGTTAAGGTAGATCTGATTACGGGATTTCTCGGATCAGGAAAGACAACTTTTATAAAAAAATACGCACGTTATCTGATGGATCAGGGCTATAATATCGGCATTCTGGAGAATGACTTCGGTGCAGTAAATGTAGATATGATGCTCCTTCGGGAGCTGGAAGGCGAGCAATGCGAGCTTGAAATGGTAGCCGGAGGATGCGATAAAGACTGCCACAGAAGACGATTCAAGACCAAGCTGATTGCGATGGGAATGTGCGGATATGACCGCGTTCTGATTGAGCCGTCAGGGATCTTTGATATGGATGAATTTTTTGATGCACTGCACGAAGAACCGTTGGACCGCTGGTATCAGATCGGAAATGTGATCGCTGTCGTTGATGCGGGACTGGATGAAAAAATGTCAGAGGAGGCAGATTATATCTTGGCTTCTGAGGTCGCAGATGCAGGCTGTATTGTCCTCAGTAAGACCCAGGAGGCTTCTGGAGAAATAATCCAGAATACGATCGATCACCTGAACCGCGCACTGGAAACTGTACACTGTAAGCGAAGACTGAAGGAAGATGAGATTATAAAAAAAGACTGGGAACAGTTCGAAAATGAAGACTTTGAGCGCATCATGAACAGCGGATACATTGCTGAAGACTACGAGAAAATGAACCTGGATGATGACGATGTTTTTCAGTCTAAGTATTTCATGGATCTGGAAATCTCAAAAGAAGATCTGCGCGAAGCAGCACAGAAAATCATGGAAGATCCTGCCTGCGGATCCGTTTTTCGTATCAAGGGATTTACACAGGAAACAGATGGATCGTGGACAGAATTGAACGCTACACATCACGAGATCACCCTGCGCCCGATCGAAGCCGGACAGAAAGTTATCATCGTGATCGGGGAACATCTCGAGGAAGAAGAAATCAGAAAATATCTGGAACCAGATAAAAAGTAACTCTTGCGAAGACGAAGGAAGATATTATATATTTGGATATAGAGGGCAAATATATACAGATGGAGGAAGAAAAAGATGGCAGTTGATACCAGGATTTTATTCACAGACCTGGATGGAACTTTGTTGAATGACAAGAAGGAGATCACCTCGGGAAACAGGGCAGCAGTGGATGAGGCACTGGCAAAAGGACACAAGATCGTTGTGACGACAGGACGTGCTCTTGCAAGTGGAGTTCAGGTTGCAGAGAGAGTTGGTCTTACAGGAGAAGGATGTTATGTGATCGCTTTTAACGGCGGCCAGATTTACGATCCTTACCGTAGAGAAACGATTCATGGAGTAACTTTTTCACAGGATATAGCAGTTGAGATCTTTGAGAAAGCAGTAGAAAGAAATCTGTATATGCAGGCATATTCTGACGAAGCGATTCTGACGGTAGAGAACAATGAACTGCTTCAGCAATACGCGAAAGTACAGAATTTACCATATAAAATCGTAAAGAACGCAAAGAATGCAATCGTTCAGGATCCATATAAACTTCTGGCAATTGACAATGACAGAAGCAAAAGTGAAGCATTCCAGAAAGAAGTTCTTTCTAAATATTCCGATACCGTGAGAAGCTTTTTTTCAAATGCAACTTATCTTGAGATCGTGCCGAATGCTGTTTCAAAGGGTGAAGCAGTCCGCTGGATGTGCGATCACCTGGGAATCCCGATCGAGAATTCCGTATCTGCGGGAGATGCACAGAACGACATTGAAATGCTTAAGGCAGCTCATGTAGGCGCGGTAATGTGTAATGCATTCCCGGGAATCAAAGAGTATGGCAACTATGTGACAGAACATGACAACAACCATGATGGAGTTGCTGAGATTATACGCAAATTTATTCTGTAGAAAATAAATAATTTGCTGGATTAAATCTCTTAGTGAGAATTTTTATAAAAATTTCGTAAAGTTGTGTTAAAATTCGCGAGAGTGTGTTATAATGGTCACATAGACAACCAAATGGTTGAATATAAGCATCCAAAATAAACAGCAAAGGGGATGGGACTATGAAATTTATTATTAGTGGAAAGAACATCACAGTATCCCAAGGACTCAGAACAGCCGTTGAGGACAAACTCGGCAAACTGGAGCGTTATTTTACTCCTGACACAGAAGTTATCGTAACTTTAAGTGTAGAGAAAGAAAGACAGAAAATCGAGGTTACAATCCCGGTAAAAGGAAATATTATCAGATCCGAACAGGTAAGCAACGATATGTACGTATCCATCGACCTGGTAGAAGAAGTTATCGAGCGTCAGCTTCGTAAATACAAAAATAAAATCGTAGACAAACAGCAGGCTGCAGCAAACTTCCAGAAGGAATACATTGACAAGGATTACGAGGAAGAGGATGAGGTTAAGATCATCCGTACCAAGAAATTCGGCATCAAACCAATGTATCCGGAGGATGCATGTGTACAGATGGAACTTCTGGGACACAACTTCTTTGTATTCTACAATGCAGAGACAGATCAGGTGAATGTGGTTTACAAACGTAAAGGAAATACTTACGGTTTGATTGAGCCTGAGTTTTGATTTTAATCGAGGTTGTTGCACTTCGTAAACATTAAGTAAACGTAGTCCCATCTCTCTTATGAGGGATGGGATTTATTGGTGAAAAAGGGAAAGGAATCATGAATAACAAGAAAAACCTGAAAATGAAACCTGTAGGCAGCGAATATATGGAACAGTACAATGCCCTTCTCCGCTATGTGTTCCAGGTTACGGAACAGGAGCTGAGTTCCATCGGATGGCAGGAACGTGAGATCATCCGCGCCAAATTTCCAACCATGGAAAAGGCAGATGTGATCGGATGGTTTGATGACGATAATCTTGTTTCACAGGTGGCAGTTTATCCTATGCAGACACGCATTTTTGGCAGGACTTACGCCATGGGCGGTCTGACCGGTGTAGGAACTTATCCGGAATACTCCAACATGGGACTGATGCACAAACTTCTTGAGCAGGCACTCAAGAACATGAAGGAGCGTGGACAGGACATCTGTTATCTGTATCCATATTCCATTCCATATTACCGCCGCAAGGGATGGGAGATCATCTCGGACAAAATCTCCTACGAGATCAAGGATTATCAGCTTCCGAAGAACCATCAGGTTCCAGGTGATGTACGCCGTGTTGATACCGAGGGTGAAGAACTGAAAGAGGCTTACAATCGTTATGCTATGCGGACACATGGAGCGATCCTCCGCGACGATCTGGCATGGAATGAATACTGGCTGTGGGATTCTGATGATATTATGGCAGCCGTTTATTATAACGAGAACAACGAGCCGGACGGATATGTGATCTACTGGATCGCGAAGGAAGTTTTCCATATCAAGGATATGATCTTTAATAATGAAGAGGCAAGAACCGGATTATGGAATTTCGTTGCGGCACATTTTTCCATGATCAATCAGGTGGAGGGCGATACCTACACCGATGAACCTCTGGCATTCCTTCTGGAAGATGCAAGCATCAAGGAGGTGATATCACCATATTATATGGGAAGGATCGTGGATTTTGTATCCTTCATCGAGAAGTATCCGTTCAAGCCAAGTGTCCTCGACCGTGAATGGAAATTCAAACTGATCGATCCGGTCATGGAGTGCAATCAGGGTAACTTCTGCCTGACTATTTCCAGAGAAGGCAAAGGTCAGGCAGTCTGCATTATGGAACCCTGCCAGGACGAGATCAGCATCCAGACCATGACCACTATGCTGATGGGTTACAAACGTCCCGAATACCTCGCAAGGATCGGAAGGATAAAAGCCGCCGAGTGGACCATCGACATGCTTGAAGATGCGATCGAGCAGCAGACACCGTACATATCGGATTATTTTTAAGATTATGAAAGAAAATAATTATATTTCTGTTTTGGACGGGCTTTTGAGAGCGAAAATATATCTGTGGATGATTGGTGTTCTTTTCTATATAAAGTCAATTTATGTAGTGGAGTTTTTTCTGCTGGCTGGAATATTCTTGATGGGAGTCAGCATATTGTGCTCTTCTGCTATAAACAGAAAAAACTGGATAACTTCCTGGATGATCAGTTTTTGTGCCTGCTTTATTTACCTTATCTGCTATATTCTGGCAGGTTATGCAGGTTTGGTCATACCGATGGGAGAAATATTGGAAGCAGATCCAAATCCGGCAAATGGAATTCTTTTGATGTTATATACTGCGGTGTTTGGGGGAGCGGCAGTAGTGATTCGCGTCATATCAGGTATTTTTTATTCGGTTCTGAATAGATTTAGTTCTTCCAAAATGAACACATATTTATGAGAAAAAAGAAGGTACTGTAAAGTCATCAAATATGATGATTCTGCAGTACCTTCTTTTATACAAAATTGTGAATTTGTTTAATTATAAAGGCTTTAAGGTACTGTTCAGAGGCAATGGTGTGGTCGCTTTCCTGGTGTGTCCTCCACCTGACCGCGCAAAGTAAGTGATTGTGTGCGAGGGAAAGCTGGCTGGATGATTAGGCAGGAAGCAAGCGAGTTGAAGGTTCATGGAAATCGGGAGGCAGAATGACCTTACGGAAAGTAAATCGCCTAAAGGCCCACAAAATTTAGAGGTCTGAATGACTTGACAGGAAGTAAGTTATTTAAAGGTCTACAGAAATCGGAGAGGAAAATGACTGGGAGATGAGTAAGTGGTCAGGAAGTTGCCAGATTATAAGAAGGCTGAGAGGATCTGTTTGGAAAATCAGACAAAAAGTGTTCGATGCTTTTACAAATATAGTAAGCATCATCTCCCATACGGGCCATTTTCCAGGATTCCTTAAGTTGATAAGTCTCTGAAGGAGTAAGCTTCATAAAATAAGCCATCTGCTCTACTAATTCAGCAGACATAGGTTCACGTTTCCCATTAATAAATTTATAAACTGTAGAACGCTCCAGATCACAGTACTGAGCCAGAGCCATCACTTTGATTTTTTTCTCATGGATATAATTTTTCAGTAAATCAGAAAATACAGACATATGTAAAAATCCTTTCGCAAGTTCAACTATTAATCCTTAGTATACCATATTCGTTATAACGAAAGTGAAAAATCAAACAAAATTTGGCAAAAAGTACTATAAAAATCTGTCCACAAACTATGCCCCATCTTGTGATATAGTTGGAATTTTCTTAAAATTAGATAAGTAAGGTGCTACGGAGAAGAAATAAAAAAAGCTATCCGAAATAAAAACAAATTTGCAAATACACCATGATAAACTAAAAACATCTTAAAGATAAGGAGGACAAGAGATGAAAAACACAAAACAGACAGTACTGAAAAAGAAAGCAAAACAGTTATGTTGTATTTTACTGACGGCTATTTTGTGTATAGGAATGACGTTGCCGGTTATGGCTGCGTCATCGAAGTACAATGCGGCAGTGTCAAGCTACAAGAAGTACATGAAAGGCAAGCGCGGTAGTTACAAAATTGTGGATGTCGATGGAAACGGAATTCCGGAACTGCTTATGCATAACAGCTCTGCCGGGATTAATGAAGTTCGTACCTACAATCCAAAAACAAGAAAAAATGTAAGGGTAGGTTCTATTGGATATGGAAAGGGATACAACCTGTCGATTAAGTATTCCAGAAGTTGCCATACTGTAATGGTCTGCAATGCGAACACAGGTGGAAGTGAGTATTACATCTACAAGATCAAAGGCACCAAAGCTACGAGAGTAGTGAGGGCCGAACGTTTTAATGGTAAATTCAAGAGTGGATATGCAATCAATGGAAGGAAAGTAAGCTATTCCACTTATAACAAGACCATTAACAGATATATGAAGAATGCGAAAACAGTTCGTTCAAGCGGATATTGATGCGGCGCGATTATGAAAAAGGAAAAAGAAAAGATATTTTATAAGCGGAAAGAAAATCTTTCCACACCATCTTGACATATCAAAAAACGAGTGTTATATTACAAATAGAACAAAAGACAAGGGCAGGGGATGCGGGAGTTTATGACCGCATCTTCTTTTCTATACGAATATAACCGGAGGTGGCATTATGGCTAAGAGAGATTATTACGATGTCCTTGGGGTCGGAAGGAATGCCGATGCGAAGGAGATCAAGAGGGCATACAGGAAACTTGCGAAGAAATATCATCCGGACATGAATCCGGGAGATAAGAATGCGGAACAGAAGTTTAAAGAGATCACAGAAGCATATAATATCTTAAGTGACGATGAGAAGAAGAAATTGTACGATCAGTATGGTTTTGCAGCCTTTGAAGAAGGCGCAGGTGCCGGAGGTGCTTATGGCGGAAGCCAGGGATTCCATGATCAGGGTGGTTTTGGCAGTGGATTTGGCGGCTTTGGTCAGGGTGGCAGCGGATATCATGAATACCATTTCGAAAATGGTAACATGGGTGATATGGGAGATATTTTTGGAGATATCTTTGGAAATATGTTCCATGGCAAGGGTGGCAGTCAGAGCAGCGGCTTCGGAGGTCAGAGCTTCCACAGCCAGAGTGGATTTGGCGGTGGCTTTGGTGGAAGAAGTGCACAGGCAAAGGGTAGTGACCTTCATTCAGAAGTAAGCGTCAGCTTCGAAGAAGCTGCGTTTGGATGCGACAGAGTGATGAGGCTGTCTGATCCGTCAGGAAACGGTGCAACGCAGACACTTAAGGTACATGTCCCGGCGGGCATCGAAGATGGCAAGAGCATCCGTCTGAAAGGTAAAGGAAATCCAGGATTCAATGGCGGTCCGGCAGGAGATCTTTTCCTCAAAGTCAATGTAGCATCAAAACCTGGCTTTGAGCGCAAAGGAATGGATATCTACACAACAGCAAATATTCCATTTACAACAGCCGTATTTGGCGGCGAAGCAAAAGTCACCACCCTGTACGGCGATGTGATCTGCAAGATCCCGGAAGGCACACAGTCCGGTCGTAAGATACGTCTGAAAGGCAAAGGAATTGTTTCTATGAAAGATTCCGCTGTCCACGGTGATCAGTACGTAACCGTACAGATCCAGGTACCTCAGAACTTAAGTCCGGAGGCAAAAGAAAAACTGAGAGAATTCCAGCAGGTCTTGCGTAAGGATACACAGAGGAGAAGAGGAAGTGCAGCATAAAGCACTTCCTTTTTTATGAAATTTTTGTAAAATCGGATATTTTGGGCATTTTGTGGATTGATTAAATCTCATAAATAGGTATATTATACCTACAGATAAATGAAACGAGAATGTAATGACTGAAACAATAAGTTGCCCCTGGCATGCAGCCAGCATATTCGGAAAGGTGATATTTTGAATTATCTGAAGAAATCAAAACATTTGTGGATGATTCCTCTGTATGGGATTTTTTATATGGTATCCTTTATGCTCGTGGAGCGAAGTGATGTGAAGATACATATCATCCATTCGCTGGCAGATGACAAGATTCCATTCTGCCCGTATTTTATTATTCCATATGTGGCGTGGTATTTTTTCCTGATCGGTACAGTGGTTTATTTCGCGCTGTTCTGCCCGAGTAAGAGGGAATATTATCAGTATATTGGTACTCTGGCAGTGGGAATGACACTGTTCATCCTGGTTTCCTATGTTTATCCGAACGGGCAGAATCTTCGATCGGATCTGACAGGAGAGAGTGGTATTTTTATTTCAGCAGTCAGATTTTTGTATAAGATGGATACACCTACGAATATTTTTCCGAGTATTCACGTATTTAATTCTGTGGCAAGCTGTGTAGCACTTTTCCAGAATGAAAGATGCAGGAAAAATAAAGTATTCACAGCAGCACAGACAGTTCTGACGGTGTCTATCATCATGGCAACCATGTTCCTGAAACAGCATTGTGTTTCAGATGTAATGACAGCTCTGATCCTGAACATTCTGTGTTACCAGCTCTTCTACCGTGTGATTCCGGCAAGACAGGAGAAGCTTGCAGAGGTTTTTACACGCAAAGAAATCCTTACCGTGCCGAATCTTCTGAGTCTTATCAGACTTGGACTTGCAATTCTTTTCCTTGGAATCTGTGAGAGACATGGTATGAGAGGAAACAGACCGGTTCTGACCATGATCATTCTGGCGGCAGCAGCGACCGATTTTCTGGATGGAAGAATTGCGAGATCCTTTAATCAGATCAGCAGGATTGGAAGACTCCTTGACCCACTGGCAGACAAGGCAATGCAGGCAGTGATGCTGGCGTGTCTGATATCACGTTATCCACTGGTGAAACTTGTGATGATCCTGTTTGTCGTCAAAGAAACCTACATGCTGGTCTTAGGATGGAAAGTCATTATGGAAACAGATGCAACCGGAGAAGCACAGTGGCATGGCAAGTTGAATACAGCAGTTACTTATGTAGTTGTAATGATTCTGACTGCAGGAGTCAGACTTCCATATTCGACAGCAAATGTTCTGATCGGAGCCTGTGCTGTGTGTATGGCAATGTCCTTTGCGATGTATGGAGCCGAATTCCGTGAGGCACTGGAGCGCAAGAATGGACTGATGGGACCGAAATACCGCAGGAACCTGGGCGGTGGAGATTGGGTCTGAATCAGGAGTGCTCTTCAATCTCCCGGAGCAGTGTCTGCCGTTTTTCCTGAAACATCAGCTGTTCGCTGTAATGAAAATAGGGCTCACATCCAAAAGCACTGATAAACTGTATTGCCTTTGGATTGTGACTCAGATCTGAAGTCAGGAAAAGAAGTTCCGGTCCATCTTCAAAGGCTTCACTTGCAAAACGATATCCATTTTCCAGTGCAAGAGAAGTCTGTGCAGCAAGATCTTTGCGATTATCTACCTCGTCACTCAGGGCATCCCTGAGAATGGCGAGGTTTTTTTGTGGATTATTCGCCCGTTTCTTACGTGCTTCGACAAGACAGCTTTCGAGAAATTCTGTGATCTGTTCGTTCTGATCATAGTCCGCAGAAGAAATAAGATGATTTTCCAGCTTAACTTTCAGAGCCTGTTTTCGCTGTATAATGATCTCATCGAGTTTTTCACCGTGCAGCAGGGCAGACCGGATCTGTTTCAGCGTGTCGTGGAGCTCTGTTGTGAACTGATCTTCTTTCTGGAACTGCTGGAAAAAATTATTCCATCCATCGAGAAGAAGCCCTGCAACAGAGATTTTTTCATCGGTGGAAGCCTGCTGTACGAGATTACAGCGGTCCTGAAATTCTTCCTCAGAGATACGACCGGAGAGCAGTTCCGGAATCCGATAGTCCTGGCGGTATTTTGCATAGAGATCATAATATCCTGCAAAGTCCCTGGCAGTTTCCGGTTCCTGAAGATACTGCAGGACCAGATCTGCGTCCGGCGTGAGATCAAGATCCTCATATCCATACAGAATGGAAGAAAGATCTTCCCATCCTCGTGCTGTGACGAAACGGACACCGGAAGCAGTGTTTTCTACATGATAGAATCGATCATTATGTAAATTTAAATAAGAAAGGATCGCCGGATGGATGCCCTTTGCCCAGGCATATTCCTTCCACACGGCAAGATCCGGTTCCACATCGATCCGTTTCACACGGTCCAGCGTGACAATGTCAAATTCGCGGGCAGATTTGTTATATTCGACAGGGTTTCCGGCGGCAACGATGACCCATCCTTCCGGGACAGGGTGTGTGCCGAAAGTTTTGTTCTGGAGAAACTGGAGCATGGTCGGGACCAGAGTTTCCGATACGCAGTTGATCTCATCAATGAAGAGAATCCCCTCCTGGCAGCCGCTTTTTTCAATCGTTTCATAGACAGAGGCGATGATCTCGCTCATTGTATATTCCGTGATGGAATATTCTTTACCCTGATAATTTTTCTTCACGATAACGGGAAGTCCTACGGCACTCTGGCGGGTGTGGTGCGTGATGGTATAGGCGGTAAGACCGATTCCGCATTCCCGGGCAATCTGTTCCATGATGGCAGTCTTGCCGATCCCGGGTGGTCCGATCAGAAGAACCGGCCGCTGGCGGACAGAGGGCATGAGATACTGTCCGTGTGCATCTTTACGTGTGTAGATCTGTATCGTGTGGAGGATTTCTTCTTTTGCTTCTTTGATATTCATGGCGTGATCCTTTCTGGATATGCATAGGTTCAGGATTTTTTTGCATCAAGATATAACTTTACAGCCCACGCAGGAACTTTCTGGTGCATGGCTTTTTCTTTATAAAAAACAAAAGCGGTTTCGTAGTCGGTGGCTTTTTCCGGATAGATCCCATCGCCATCTGTGAAATAGAGAAGTCCCTTGAGATTCTTGAGTTTCCGTTCTTCGCGGAGCCTTTCCACATATTCAAAAACGGGCCGGAAATCAGTTCCGCTGCGTCCGTGGATGCGGAGGTTCTGGAGATAATCCTGCCAGTCTTTTTCGCAGGTAATATGTGCCACATCCTGTATAAAGCAGTCACATTGGATGATATAGAGGTTCATTTTGCGGAAAAAATTCTCCTGGTCGCTGAGGATTCCATAAGTTTCCTCCATAAATCGACGGACGGTATCTGCTGAGCAGGAGCCGGAAGTATCGATCGCGATGACAAGCTCCTCAAGCCGGGTGACTTCCTGGTACTCGAGATATTCGATCAGAGGGATATTTCCGTAATGATCAAGTCCGAATATATAGGGAATATAGTCGAAACTCTGGGTATCGGTATGGATTTCTTCTCTGTGAACAGCAAAACGTCTGAGAAAATGATGAAAATCGTATTTGCCTTTTTCTTCGACAGAAAGTTTTTCCACCTGATTTCCGGGAGCACTGCCACGTCCGCTGTTGCCGTACAGTCCCATACCGGCGGCGCCGGACATGCCACCGAGAGTCTGCCGGATCGTCTCGAGGAATTTCTGCCGGTCGGTGTATTTCCAGAAGGTGTGGTCGTCAGGTGAATTTATAGCTTCATCTTTGATGGAAAGCTCAGGTGAATCTGGGGATCGGGAGGCGGCAGTATTCTGGAATTCCTGGTAGATTTTTATCGGGTCACGTTCCTTCTTTTCATTCTGAAGGATCCGCTGGACAGCCGCATCACAGGCGAGATCCCAGAGTCTGTGATCCTGAGGCACATCCATGATGAGATGAAGGAACAAGCAGTGATACAGCATGTGCAGAAAAAGCTCTTCCAGTTTCGTAGATGATTCCTGAAAGCTTTTCAGCAGGAAATCAGGATTAAAATAGATGATTTTGCCGTCAGTTCCGGCACTTTTGGTATCCTCAGATTTCTCAAAAGAAAAATTCCACAGAAGTTTCCGGAAAAAAGGATATTTTACAGAAAGCTGTTCCCGTGTGAAGTCCCAGATCTTCTGATAAAGGGAAAAATTGTCAGAAGGTTTCATAAACAAAATCCTTTCATACTATAAGATGAAATTCAGATTTTCAGAGAGAAAAATCTCTGTCGTGAAATCCGAAGGAATCTTTTTTTAACCGGAGAAGAAAAGCAAGGATCTCAGTCTGTCCGCAAATGGAAGCTTCCTGGATAAACTGTTCCAGCGCAGGAGCAGTCAGAGAAGCAAATTCACACAAACTGCGGATACGTGCCAGATCACCATCATGGATCAGCTCGGTCATGGCAGGACGAAAACGTGTCCGGAGATAGCTCTTATATCGGGATTTCCAGTCAGGATCTTCTGTTTCGACAAAACGTTTCAGGGCAATCGTAAGTTTCTGCTTCTCCTGCCCGGAAGAGAGAAAAATCTGCTCATAATCAGTCATAAAATTGCTCCTTGTCAAATTCAGTATAAGTTAAGTGTAACATGTTTGCGGTGGTTGTCAATAACTGAGAAATAGGGTATAATCACCATAGAAAATGTAGAAAATTCGATACAGAATCATCTATGGAGGTTGAAATGGAGAACGTATTTATTATGGATCATCCGCTGATCCAGCATAAAATTTCTATGCTTCGTAACAAAAATACAGGAACAAATGAATTTCGTAAACTGATCGAGGAGATCGCAGTACTGATGGGATATGAGGCACTGAGAGATCTTCCGCTGGAAGATGTTGAGGTAGAGACACCGATCGAAACCTGCATGTCACCTATGATCGCAGGCAAGAAGCTGGCTATTGTTCCGGTACTTCGTGCCGGACTCGGAATGGTCAATGGTATCACTACACTTGTTCCGTCTGCAAAGATCGGACATATCGGACTCTACAGAGATCCTGAGACACATGAGCCGCACGAATATTACTGCAAACTGCCGGATCCGATCGATCAGCGTCTGATCGTTGTCACAGACCCGATGCTTGCAACAGGTGGTTCTGCTGTGGACGCAGTCAGAATGATCAAGGAACACGGCGGTAAAAATATCAAATGCATGTTTGTTATCGCAGCACCGGAAGGATTGGAGCGTCTCCATAAAGAGCATCCGGATGTACAGATCTATGTAGGACATCTGGACCGTGAACTGAACGACCATGCATACATCTGCCCGGGACTTGGCGATGCTGGAGACCGTATTTTCGGTACTATCTAAGGAGCGCAGAATGACCAAAGAAGAACTGGCTCTGGAAGTGATCGACAGACTTAAGAAGGAATACCCGGATGCAGGATGCACACTGGATTATGACCAGGCGTGGAAGCTTCTTGTGAGCGTGAGACTGGCAGCCCAGTGTACGGATGCGAGAGTTAATGTAGTCGTGGAGGATCTTTATGCAAAATATCCTGACGTAGCTTCTCTTGCAGCAGCAGAACCGGAGGAGATTGAGGCAATCGTCCGTCCCTGCGGTCTTGGCAGGAGTAAGGCGAGGGATATCAGTGCGTGTATGCGGATCCTTCATGAGCAGTACAACGACAATATTCCGACCACATTCGAGGAACTCCTCAAACTCCCGGGGGTGGGACGCAAGAGTGCAAACCTGATCATGGGAGATGTCTTTGGCAAACCGGCGATCGTGACAGATACACACTGTATCCGTCTGACGAACCGTATCGGCCTGGTTGACGGCATCAAGGATCCGAAGAAAGTGGAGATGGCTCTGTGGAAGATCATTCCGCCGGAAGAGGGCAGCGATTTCTGCCATCGTCTTGTTTACCACGGAAGAGAGGTCTGTACTGCACGGACAAAGCCATATTGTGATAAATGTTGTCTGGAGGATATCTGCCAGAAAAATATCTGATATTAACAGAAGTGCGGAAGTGCTTCGTGAATGCTTCAGGCTCCTCGATATATGAGGAGCCTGTTTTGAAAGTAAATATGACTATAAAGGAGGAACCTGGTGTGAAATACATGATTATCGGGGCAGGAGGAACCGGAGGGACTCTTGGATTTTATCTTACAAAAGCAGGAAAGGATGTAACTTTGATCGCGAGAGGCAGTCATCTTGAAGCAATGCAGAAACAAGGTCTTACCATGAAGCAGCTCTGGGACGGAAACGAAGAAACGATTCCGGTCAAAGCATGCCAGATGGAAGAATACACAGAGCAACCAGATGTGATCCTGGTATGTGTTAAGGGATATTCCCTCACAGATCTGATTCCGGATATCCGCAGGATCGCAGGACCGGATACCGTGGTTCTTCCGATCCTGAATATTTATGGAACCGGCGGCAGATTACAGAAAGAATTTCCAGATCTTACCGTACCGGATGGATGCATCTATGTATCAGCGGCGATCGAGGAGCCGGGAGTGATCCTTCGCCATGGTAAGATCCTTCGAGTTGTTTTTGGTGCACGGACACCTTCTGAAGAGACAGAAAGCATGAGAGCGATCGCGCAGGATATGGCGTCCGAAAATCTGGAAGTGATTCTTTCACCGGATATCCGCAGAGATGCGATGGTGAAGTTTTCCTACGTATCACCGATCGGAACGGCAGGTTTATATTACAATGCCACGGCAGTTGATTTTCAGCAGGAAGGCGAGAAACGTGAGATGATCTGTGAATTGATGCGTGAGATCGTTAATTTGTCCCATGCAATGGGAATTGAATTTGAAGAAGACCTTGTGGAACGAAACCTCAGGATCCTTTCAAATCTCGCACCGGAATCCACAACATCCATGCAGAGAGATGTCATGGCAGGAAAGCAGTCTGAGATTGACGGACTTGTATATGAAGTCGTGCGTATGGGCAGAGAATACGGCGTGCCGATGCCGGAATATGAAAAAGCAGCTGCACAGTTTCAAAAACAGGGATTATAGTTATAAGAAAAGAGAAAAAATATGAGAAAGATGAAACATATGGAGGATTCCCGTACCGAAAATACTTATCTTATCATGAATAAGCATATCAATGGCTATGGCAGACTCTTTGGCGGAGTTCTGATGCAGTGGATCGATGAGATGGCGGGGATCGTGGCATATAGACATGCAGGAACGATCGTGACGACTGCCTGCGTGGACAATCTGAATTTTAAGGCAGGAGCCTATCTGGGAGACACCGTGGTCCTGATCGGGAAGCTGACTTACGTCGGCAGAACTTCCATGGAAGTACGGATCGATACTTATGTAGAAAGCCCTGACGGAACGCGCAAAGTCATCAACCGTGCCTATGAAGTCATGGTCGCACTGGATGAAAACGACAACAAAGTCGAGGTTCCCGGTCTGATCATTGAAACGGAATCCGAGAAAGCCGAGTGGATCGGGGCGGAGAAGCGCAATGCACTCCGAAAGGAAAGGCGCAGAGAGGGCTACTGATAAGATCATCAGATCTGAAAGAAAGGAAGTGACATCATATGGCAAAAAAAATTGGCATCATTTCAGACACTCATGGTTTATTAAGACCGGAAGTCTTGGAAATCCTCAAAACATGTGACTGCATTTTACATGCAGGTGATGTAGATAGACCGGAACTTCTTGACCGGATCCGTTGCCTTGGTTCGATCTATGTTGTAAGAGGAAATAATGACAGAGATTGGGCGGAGGGGATTGCAAAGACGCTTCGTTTCACTATAGAAGGTGTGAAATTTTTTATGACACACAACAAAAAAGATGTGGCATGGGAGCTTGGCAGTGCGCAGGTCGTGATCTTTGGTCATACGCACAGTTATTCTGAAAAAATGGTCGATGGCAGATTGTGGCTGAATCCGGGAAGCTGCGGAAGAAGCCGCTTCGGGCAGGAGACCACGATGGCTGTCATGACCGTGGATCAGGGGACGTATCATGTAGAAAAAATTGTGTTCGCAAATAAATAGTGAACATATATTCGAAATTTAAGTTCGTCCCGTTTTATTGGACATTTAATATGAGATACTCTCTATATCGAAAAGATGTTCGGAAAATATGTTCAGAACAAATATTCGGAATTCTCAAACCATAATACGATATAAAGGGGATCTTACTATGATGAACACAGCAGAAACAGCAAAGAGACACTACGAGACAGAGAACAGAGAGAGCCATACAGAGAAGAAGAAATTTTCCAATGTCATGGCAATGATACTCGGAATACTGGTAACGGTGGAGATTATGATCCTGGGGGCTATGATCATGAAGATCGATGTGCATTCTGCTGACAGGATTGCGATGGCACTGGCATTTATGGTAGTATATTCCGGTGTGGTGGCAGCGCTGACTGACAAATAAAAAGGATAACAGATAATACATGCCGAAATCATTTAACCAGAAACTCAAAATATTATACCTGATGGATGTGCTGCTGGAGCGGACAGATGAGGAGCATCCCATATCTGCGAAGGATATGGCACAGTATCTCAGAGGATACGGGATCAGTGTCGAGCGCAAGACAGTTTACGATGACATCGAGGCACTGAGGATCTATGGACTTGATATCCGCAACCGTCGTGGGAAGGTTGGAGGTTTCTATATAGCGAACCGTAAGTTTCAGCTTCCGGAAGTGAAATTCCTTATGGACGCAGTACAGTCTTCCAGATTTGTCACACAGAAGAAATCCAGAGAACTGCTCCGCAAACTGGAGAGCCTTGTTGTCCCGGAAGCTGCGAAGAAACTCCGTGAGCAGCTTTTTATCGAGCCGGGCAATAAGACAGTCAACGAAGAGATATACAGCAACATCCAGACGATCTATGACGGCATGTCCAGGAACAGACAGATCCGTTTTCACTATTACGAATGGACTCTGTCCAAGGAACTGAAACCCAAGAAGAATGGAGAGTGGTATCAGGCCAGCCCATGGAAGATGATCTGGAAGAATGAGGATTACTATCTTCTGGGACTGGATGAGCGAAGCGGAGTTGTGAAGCATTATCGCGTGGACAAGATGATGCAGGTAGAGATAATCGAGAAGCAGAAGAGAAATGGTGCCAATATTTTCAGGGATTTTGACCTTGGCAAGTTTTCTTTTAGTACTTTCGGGATGTTCGGAGGTAAGGAGAGAAGCGTCCGGATGGAATTTGAGAATCAGTTTGTAGGTGTTGTGCTTGACCGTTTTGGTCAGGATGTCATGCTGATCCCCAAGGATGAGAATCATTTTTCCATGCAGGCGCAGATCAAGGTCAGTACACAGTTTTTTGGCTGGCTTGCAGGACTGGGTACAGGAGCCGTGATCGTATCACCGGAGAATATCCGTAAGGAATATGTATCATTTCTCAAGAAGACCCTTAAGAATTATGGAGAGAAATATGACGGTAAAATCTAAACTTTTAGGAATATTAGAACAGCAGAAGGGGGAAACTCTTTCTGGAGAGAAACTTGCCGAGGAACTTCACTGTACCAGAGCTGCGATCTGGAAGGCAGTGAAGTCCCTGAGGGAAGAAGGATATACAATAGAGGCAGGACAGAATAAGGGCTATATGCTGGTGAAGGACAGTCATCGTCTTTCCATGGAAGCAATACAGCCCTTTTTAGTTTCACCAGAAGTTTATCTGAAGGTATATCAGGAGATCGACTCTACCAACCGTGCTGCGAAGGAAGCGGCGGTAACCGGACTTGCCGGTCATGGTGGATGCGTTGTGGCAGGGAAGCAGACAGCAGGAAGAGGACGGAGAGGCAGAAGCTTCTACTCTCCGGAGGAAGCAGGGATCTATTTGAGTGTTATCCTTAAGCCTCGTGGGAGCCTTAAGGAGAGTCTTCTGCTCACTGCAGAGGCGGCTGTGGCAGTCTATAAGGCTGTCCTTCGGACTACTGGTATCTCACTTGGAATCAAGTGGGTGAATGACCTCTATTACAACGAGAAGAAGGTCTGCGGCATCCTGACAGAAGCTGTCACAGACTTTGAGAGCGGAGATATTGACTTTGCCGTAGTTGGGATCGGGCTGAATCTGTATGAGGCAGAGGGCGGATATCCATCTGAGATCAGGAATGTCGCCGGAGCTCTGTATGAGAACCGGGAAGCGGCGGCCGAACTGGACCGCAATCGTCTCGCTGCGGAGATTATCAATGCCCTTCTGGAAGAGACAAGAGAACTGCGTTTACCTCCTGAATATATCCAGCAGAATCTTGTCCCGGGGAGGGAGATCCAGATCGTGGACGGGCAGGATATCCGTAAGGCGAAGGCACTGGAGATCTGCCCGGACGGAAGGCTCAAAGTACAGGAGTCTGACGGCTCTTTGTCTATTTTAGCCTATGGAGAGGTCTCACTCATAATATGAAGTTATATTTAATATAATTGTGCAATATGTATAGAATCGGCTGTTCTTTTTGGACAAAATGGGGAGAATGGATATTGACTTTTTTTTGACAAAGCGTAAAATAAAGGAATCAAACGGCAGACCGGTATGACCAATATTACATTGGTCTGGTCGAGAGAAAAGGAGGGAGAAAGACGGGGAATTTATCAGCCACATTGGCAGAAGAACTTGAGAGCAAGACAGCATTTACGTTACCAGTGTTCGGCGGAGTACCGATTGCAGAGAGCGTCGTTGTTACCTGGGTCATTATGGGAGTCCTGGTAATACTGTCTCTGATACTGGTTCGAAATCTCAAGGTCGAGAATCCAGGCAAGAAGCAGCTTCTTCTGGAATCAGGAGTAAGTTTCCTTCAGGATTTCTTTATGGGAATTCTGGGAGAAGAGGGAAAACAATATATCCCTTATCTGATGTCAACCGTAATTTTCATTGGAATAGCCAATATAGCAGGCGTGTTTGGGTTCACACCACCGACGAAGGATATGAACGTCACCATAGCACTGTCGCTGATGAGTATTATTCTGATCGAATATTCAGGATTTCACAAGAAAGGACTTAAGGGTTTCCTTAAGAGTTTTGCAGAGCCTGTACCGATCATGGTTCCGATCAACATCCTGGAGCTGGCGATCAGACCGACATCTCTTTGTATGCGATTATTTGGTAACGTCCTCGGAAGTTTTGTTGTAATGAAATTAATTGAATTCATATGTCCGGCAATTCTTCCGCTTCCATTCAGTCTGTATTTTGATTTCTTTGACGGATTTATACAGGCTTACGTATTTGTATTTTTAACATCCTTGTTCATCAAGGAAGCAATCGAGTAAGACAGAAAATTTGTTAAAATTCAGGAGGAAAAAAGTATGTCAACATTAGTAGCAATCGGAGCAGCTATCGCAGTTCTCACAGGTATTGGAGCAGGTATTGGTATCGGTATCGCAACTTCCAAAGCAGTTGAAGCAATCGCAAGACAGCCAGAAGCAGAAAGCAAGATCAGCAAAAACCTGCTGTTAGGTTGTGCTCTTGCCGAGGCAACAGCTATTTACGGTTTCGTAATCGGACTTCTGATCATCATCATGCTGGGCTAATGATAAAGAACAAGAAAATTCAGAGAGGCAGGTGGACCAGGTGATAAAAATTGACATCAACCTTGTCTTTACGATCATCAACCTGTTAGTTCTTTATTTATTGATGAAGAAGTTTTTATTCGGACCGATCATCAAAGTGATGGACGAAAGAAAGGCTATGATCGATCAGCAGTTTGCAGGAGCAAAGGCGCAGGAGGATCAGGCGAAGGCACTTAAGGAACAGTACGAGGGTGCATTGAAATCCGCCAAAGAAGAATCCTACCAGATTATGGAGCAGGCCAGAAAAGAAGCCAAAGCACAGGCAGACCGCACTGTGGAAGATACACAGGCAAAGGTATCTGCAATGCTTGCCAAGGCACAGGAGGACATCAACACAGAGCGCGAGAACGCTATGCGTCAGATGAAAGACGATGTTGCCTCTCTTGCTATGGAAGCCGCTGGCAAAATTATTGGCAGAAACAGTGGAGCAGAACAGGATTTATCCCTGTATGACCAGTTTATAGAAGAAGCAGGTGATCCAGATGACAGTGACCGCCGTTAATTATGCAAAAACTTTGTATGACCTTTCTGTTTCCAGAGAGGTCATACAGAATACAAAAGAAATATTCCGGGAGGTTCCAGAACTCACACAGAGTCTTGAGAACCCGTTAGTGCCTTTTGAGACCAAGGCGAAAGTGATCGACAGAGTGGTTCCAGAAGAAATGAGAAATTTCATCAAGGTCATCTGTAAGCATCACAGAACCGATCTGCTTGAAGAAATCTTTCAAGATTATGAAGAACTGTGCAGACAGCATGAGAATACGATCCACGCAGTAATGCGTTATGTGACAGCACCGAAGGAAGCACAGCTTGATGGTATCAAAGCATTTTTATGCCGGGAATTTGAGGCTCAGAAGGCCGAGATAGAAATGATAGAAGACAAGAGCCTGATCGGAGGATTTTCCCTTCTGGCAGGCGGACGCGAATATGACTGGAGCCTGCGGGGACGTTACCGCAAGCTGGAACAGAAATTGACCCGGAGGTGAACACGTTGAGTGCAATCAATCCAGATGAGATTATTTCCATTCTGAAAGAAGAAATAGAGAATTATGACGAGATCAGCCAGAACCAGGAAGTAGGAACGGTCATTTCCGTAGGAGATGGAATTGCAACTGTTTATGGAATTGACCACGCTATGTATGGCGAGGTTGTAGTATTTGAAAACGGACTCAAGGGAATGGTTCAGGATATCCGTACAAACAGCATGGGATGCATTCTGTTTGGCAAGGATACCGGAATCAAAGAAGGAACCAAGGTAACCAGAACCGGTAAGCAGGCAGGTATCCCTGTTGGTGATGGTTTCGTAGGACGAATCGTCAATGCCCTTGGAGCCCCGATTGACGGTAAAGGTGATATCAAAGAACAGGATTACCGTCCGGTAGAGAACCCGGCGCCTGGAATCATCGACCGTAAATCCGTCAACGTACCACTGGAGACAGGAATCCTTTCACTTGATTCCATGTTCCCGATCGGACGTGGACAGCGAGAACTTATCATCGGTGACAGACAGACTGGTAAGACTTCCCTCGCAATCGATACGATCCTGAACCAGAAGGGTAAGGACGTGATCTGTATTTATGTGGCGATCGGTCAGAAAGCTTCTACCGTAGCCAAAGTTGTATCAAACCTTGAGAAATACGGAGCTATGGAATATACCACAGTATTTTCCTCAACAGCAAGCGACTGTGCGCCGCTTCAGTACATTGCTCCTTATGCAGGAACAGCACTTGCAGAGTACTTCATGTACAAAGGCAAGGATGTCCTGATCGTATACGATGATCTGAGCAAGCATGCAGTTGCATACCGTGCACTGTCACTGCTTCTGGAGCGTTCTCCGGGACGTGAAGCATATCCTGGTGACGTATTCTACCTTCATTCCAGACTTCTGGAGCGTTCCAGCCGTCTGAGTGATGAACTTGGCGGGGGCTCCATTACAGCACTTCCGATCATCGAGACACAGGCAGGAGATGTATCCGCATACATTCCTACCAACGTAATTTCCATCACAGACGGACAGATCTTCCTCGAGAGTGACCTGTTCTTCTCAGGTATGAGACCGGCGGTCAACGTAGGTCTTTCCGTATCCCGAGTTGGTGGTGCAGCGCAGACCAAGGCAATGAAGAAAGCTTCCGGAAGTGTCCGTATCGACCTGGCACAGTACCGTGAGATGGAAGTATTCACCCAGTTCAGTTCTGATCTGGATGATGCGACCAAAGCACAGCTTGCTTACGGCGGATGCCTGATGGAACTTCTGAAACAGCCGCTGTGTAATCCACTTTCTCTCCACCAGCAGGTTATCACACTGTGGACAGCGACCCACAAGAAGCTGGTTCATGTGGATAAGAAGGCTGTGAAGAAATATCAGATGGATATGCTCGAATACTTCGATAACGTATATCCTGAAATCGGCAAAGAAATCGATGAGAGCAAAGTCTTAAGCGACGAACTCGGAGAAAAAATCCTTCAGGTTGCAGATGAATTCAAGGATCGTGCAGCCGCAAAATAAAGCAGAGATTGCATAGGAGGAACTTATGGCAAATGCAAGAGAAATAAAAAGCAGGATAAGCAGTGTCCAGGACACGATGAAGATTACCAATGCCATGTATATGATTTCCTCTTCCAAAATGAAAAAAGCCAAGAAGATACTGTCCGATACCGAGCCTTACTTCTACAACATGCAGGGCGCGATCGCCAGGATCCTCCGTCATATCCCGGATATCCAGCATCCGTTCTTCAGCGTGCGTCATCTGATCCCGCAGGAAGAGCGAAAGGTCGCAACGATCGTGGTTACCGGAGATAAGGGTATGGCTGGTGCATACAACCACAACATCACCAAGATGACAGAGGAATTCATGGCAGCCACACCGGGATATCACAAGTTATACGTCCTCGGTATGGTAGGCCGTCAGTATTTTGGCAAAAAGGATGTGGACATGGATGGAAGCTTCCGTTATACCGTACAGAAGCCGACCATGCATCGTGCAAGAATGATCAGTGAGGAAGTTGTAAGAAGCTTTCTGGAAAGAGAAGTGGATGAGGTGCATATCATCTATACACAGATGCAGAATGCAGTTGTGATGGAACCGGTAAATATGCAGCTTCTTCCTTTAAAGAAAACAAACTTTTCACCGCTTCAGGTACCAGTAGAAGTTCATCAGGAAGAGATCGAGATGTTCCCTTCTGCAGATGGCGTGCTGGACATTATGATCCCGAATTACCTGACAGGTGTGATCTACGGCTGTCTTGTAGAGGCATATGCCAGTGAGAACAATGCGAGAATGACAGCCATGCAGTCCTCAACAGACAGTGCAAAGAAAATGCTGCAGGATCTTTCCATTCAGTATAACCGTGCACGTCAGGCCGCGATCACACAGGAGATCACAGAAGTTTGCAGTGGTGCGAAAGCCCAGAGAAGGAAGTGACGATAATGAGTAAAGGTAAGATTGTACAGGTCATGGGACCTGTTGTAGATGTTGTTTTTGAGGACGGCGATCTCCCTGATATCAAAGATGCCCTCGAAGTCGAAAACAACGGTAAGAAATGCGTTATGGAAGTTTCTCAGCACCTGGGAAATGATGTGGTTCGCTGCATCATGTTAAGTGCCAGTGAGGGACTTCAGAGAGACAGAGAAGTAATCGCAACAGGAAGCGGAATCAAGGTTCCTGTTGGTGACTGTACTCTGGGACGACTTTTTAATGTCCTTGGAGAGACAGTTGATGGAGGAGAGCCTCTGGACGATGCAGAGCATTGGGTGATCCACAGAGATCCGCCAAGTTTTGAAGATCAGAAACCGGCAGTAGAGATCCTGGAGACAGGTATCAAGGTCATCGACCTCCTTGCTCCTTATGCAAAGGGTGGTAAGATCGGTCTGTTCGGTGGTGCCGGTGTTGGTAAGACTGTCCTAATCCAGGAACTGATCCAGAATATCGCTACAGAGCATGGCGGATATTCTATCTTTACAGGTGTCGGAGAGCGTTCCCGTGAAGGTAATGACCTCTGGTCAGAAATGAGAGAGTCCGGCGTTCTCAAGAAAACAGCCTTAGTGTTTGGACAGATGAACGAGCCGCCGGGATCCCGTATGCGTGTTGCGGAGACAGGTCTTACCATGGCTGAATATTTCCGTGATACAGAGCACAGAGACGTACTTCTGTTTATTGATAACATTTTCCGTTTTGTACAGGCTGGTTCTGAGGTATCCGCACTTCTTGGACGTATGCCTTCCGCAGTAGGTTATCAGCCTACACTGGCAACTGAGATGGGTGAACTTCAGGAGCGTATCGCATCTACAACATCCGGTTCTGTTACTTCTGTACAGGCCGTATACGTACCTGCCGATGACTTGACTGACCCGGCTCCTGCGACAACATTCGCACATCTGGATGCGACAACCGTACTTTCCCGTAAGATCGTAGAGCAGGGTATTTATCCGGCTGTTGATCCGCTGGAATCTACTTCCCGTATCCTGGAAGCTGATGTAGTAGGTGAGGAACATTACGAAGTTGCACGTAGAGTACAGGAGATCCTTCAGAAATACAAAGAACTGCAGGATATCATCGCAATCCTTGGTATGGAAGAACTTTCCGACGAAGATAAGAATACCGTATTCCGTGCAAGAAAGATTCAGAAATTCCTGTCTCAGCCATTCCATGTAGCGGAGAACTTCACAGGTATTCCTGGTAAATACGTTCCACTCAAGGAGACCATCCGTGGATTCAAGATGATCATCAATGGTGAGATGGATCAGTATCCGGAGAATGCATTCTTCAACGTAGGAACCATTGACGAAGTAATCGAAAAAGCCAAAACTTTATCAGAATAATAAGGGGTGAGGCTCATGGAAAGTACATTCGGACTTGAGATTTATGCTGCCAACAGACAGTTTTTTGCCGGGAGAGCGAAATCTCTTATCATTCCGGCAGAGGATGGACAGAAGGAATTTCTGGCACATCATGCCAATATGATCTGTGCGATCGTTCCGGGAGAGATGCGCTTCGAGGATGCCGAGGGCAACTGGACAGTAGTTGCGGTAAGTTCCGGTTTCGTTGAGATGATCAACAACCGTGCGAAACTGTTCTGTCTGACTGTGGAACGTCCGGAAGAGATTGATATCCGCAGAGCAGAAGAGGCAAGAGACCGCGCGGAGGAACAGCTTCGCCAGAAACAGAGCATCGTGGAATATCACAGAAGTCAGGCAGCACTCGCAAGAGCAATGACAAGACTTCGTGTCACAAAAAACAACAACATATAAGAAATAAAAAGTCAGGAAATGGGACTGCCGTATGGCGGCCCCGTTTTTTATGTGCATTGATCAGGCTGGTGTGGATAATAACAGATATATTGACTTTGACGAAAAAACGCAGAGTTTTTCGCGCATGATGATAATTGTAAAGAAAATTTTGCTATGCTATAATCTATATAATACAACTTATACAATATGTTGATGCATTTGCAGAATCATGTTGTATAATCAACAATCTACCGCGAAATACGATTGGAAATGTTTTCAATTCACATAAAGAAAGGTTAACTGAAGTAAGAATGGCAAGTATCAAAGATGTGGCACAGAAAGCCGGGGTAGGGGTCGGCACTGTGTCCAGAGTAATAAACGGCAGCGGTTACGTTGCTGTTGACACCCGCAAGAAGATTGAACAGGCGATCAGCGACCTGGAATATACACCGAATGAACTGGCACGAAATTTATTCCGCAATAAGACAGGGATCATAGGCGTTCTGATCCCGGATCTGGATCATCCTTTTTTCTCAGCATTTGCACGTGAGACGGAGGTGGCACTTTATAAGAGAGGCTACAAAGCGATGATCTGCAATACCGTAGGAAGCAGTAACAGAGAGCGCGATTATCTGAATATGCTCGACCGCAATATGGTGGACGGGATCATCACCGGTGCACACACCCTGCACTGGAAGGAATACGCCAACAGAAAACACACGATCGTTGCGCTGGATCAGGATTTTGGACCGGAAATTCCAATGGTTGGTTCTGATCATATTTATGGTGGTAAACTTGCTGCAGAGATCATGATCAAAAATCACTGCAAAAGAGTCGTCCACATTACAGGAATTGCTCCGAATGTGGCAGCAAACGACAGACATACCATATTTGAGAGCACTTTGAAGGAGCATGGTGTAGAAGTTCTGGATCTGACGATGGAATGGAACAAATTTGATCATCAGTCTTACTGGGATGCAGCAGCTGAGGCGATGAAGAAATACCCGGATGCGGACGGTGTCTTTGCGGCTGACCAGCCGGCACTTTATTATATGCATCTTGCCCTCAAAGCAGGTAAGAGAGTCCCGGAAGATCTCAAAGTAGTCACCTATGACGGCATGGATGTCAGCAGGGTCTGCTATCCGGAAGTAACGTCTGTCTGTCAGAATGTGAAATTTCTGGCAGAGACCTGTGCCAAAACGGTCATAAATCTGATTGAAGAGAAGGAACCCGTTCCATACAGACAGATTTTATCCGTGGAGCTAAGACAAGGACAAAGTACATATCCGGTTGAAATTAACGGCGAATTATAAAAAAATAATAATAAAAACAGAAAATATCAACTAGAACATAAAATCAATACATAATTATACGAATATTTAGAAAATATCTCAGAACATGCAAAGCTGTTTCCCGGCTTTGCATGTTTTTTATATTTGAAAGGATGTACGTTAAAAAAATAACAGATGCTAATGTACAATATGCACAAAAACGAATAGCAAAAATTATAAAAATGCACGGAATTGTGCTCCGAAGCGAGTTTTTGGTCAAATCCTGTTGACAAATCTGCTTTCTGGAACTATGATAAAGACACGATATGGAACGGCTTCCACACAGACCTTCTCGAATCAAATAAATCGAATCGGCTGTTCGGGAATGTGGAACGGGTTCTACAATATTTCCTTTCGCGCGGTGGAAATAAACATTAAAGGAGGATTAAGAAATGAAAAAAACCATTAGTCTGGCAATGGCAGCAGCACTTGCAGTTTCAGGAGCAGCAACAACTGTACCGGTATTCGCAGATGATGTGACAAACATCACAATCTGGAGCCCGACAGATACAGAAGAAATCGAAGCATGGTGGGTAGAGAAACTTGATGCATGGAATGCAGAGCATCCTGATATTCAGGTAAGCCGTGAAGCAATCGACCGTTCAGACTCTTACGCTTACGACAACAAGATCGCTACAGCAGTTACATCCAATGACCTTCCGGATATCTTCTATGTAGACGGACCGCAGGTTTCCTATTATGCAGCTAATGGAATCACAGTTCCGCTTGATGACTATTTCACAGATGATGACAAAGCAGACTTCGTAAATTCTGCAATGACACAGAACACATATGATGGAAAATTATATGCAGTTGGTGCAACAGAATCTTCCGTAGCATTCTACTACAACAAAGACTACCTCAAAGAATGCGGCGTAGACACAGATGATCTTGATTCCCGTACTCTTGAGAACCCGCTTACATGGTCTGAGGTTGCAGAGATCGCAGAGAAATGTACCACAGATGATTATGTAGGAACACACATCATCATGGACCACGGCGAAGGACTTCCATATGCACTTGAGCCAATGTACCTGTCCGCTGGCAAGGATTACATCAGCGAAGACGGTAAAGAAGCAGACGGATATGTAAACAGCGAAGAAGCAGTAAGCACAACAGCATGGCTTGCAGATCTGATCGCTAAAGGATATGCAAACATCGAACCTATCACAGATGAATTCCTCAACGGTGCATGCGCTACAATGATCGGTGGATCATGGGATGTTGCAACTCTTGAGAAGAGTGCAGACTTCGACTGGGGAGTAACTTACTATCCAGTAAACGATGATACTAAGAAAGCAGTTTCCCCATGTGGTGACTGGTCAGCAGCAATCTCCAAAGACTGTGAGAACGCAGATGCAGCAGGTGAATTCCTGGCATGGCTGATGAACACAGACAACGTTGCTACATACGCAGCAGCAATTGCAAAACCGGCAACACGTATCTCTGCTTATGACACAGACGCAATGGCAGACTACAAAGAAGGAGCACGTGCCCTCTTCAAAGAGCAGCTTGAGAACACAGCGGTTCCGCGTCCTAGAACTCCTTCCTATGCTACATTCTCCGCAGCATATGCAGAAGCTATGACAAACATCTTCTCTGACGCTTCCAGTGCCGGTGAAGTTGACAACGACTACATTCAGGATGAACTGGATACAGTTGCTGATACATTCACAGAGGACTACGAAACATACTACGCTGAATAATTAACACGAAATATGTCTGATGCAGCCGCATCGCTCTGCGGTGCGGCTGTATCTATGTAAAAATGTAATGAGATTTTATTCTGACAAGGGGGAAAGGTTATGAATAAGTCAAAGAAACTTACCGGACGTAAACGCGACGAGAGAATCGCGGCATATATCTTCGTTGCACCGGCAGTGATTCTTCTGATCGGATTTCTTGTAGTACCGATGATCTATACGGTTTACTTCTCAGGATTCAAATATCAGATCATGAGACCAGATGCTACAACATTCATCGCATTTGATAACTATAAGAAACTTTTCGCTGACAAGAACTTCTGGGCAGCATTGAAGAACACAGTATACTTTACGGTTATCGTAGTTCCGGTTCAGTGTGCACTTGCACTTGGACTTGCACTTCTGGTTTCCAAGAAATTTCGCGGAGTAGCTGTTTTCCGTACCATGTACTTTGCACCGCAGCTTACTTCTATGGTAGTTATCTCTGTACTGTGGTCCGTACTTTACAATGCAAACCCGAACACAGGTCTGATCAACTCCATCCTGGTATCTCTGGGAATGAGCCCGATCAAGTTCCTGAGTGACGCAAGCACAGCTATGAACTCCATCATCTTCATGTCCGCATGGCAGGGCGCTGGTTATCAGATGATGATCTTCCTGGCAGGTCTCCAGGGAATCCCGAGAGATCAGTACGAAGCAGCATCCGTAGATGGTGCTACCAAGTTCAAACAGTTCCTTTACATCACACTTCCTGGACTGAAAGGAACAATCAAATACGTTATCATGATCACCATGATCCAGGCTATGAAACTTTTCACACAGCCATACATCATGACCAAAGGTGGTCCGAAAAACTCAACAAAAACACTGGTTTACTACATTTATGACCAGGGCTTCCAGAAAGGTAACTTCGGTTATGCCTGCTCCATCGCGACTGTATTCTTTGTAATTGTAGTCTGCATGTCCATGGCAATGAAGAAAGTTACAGCGGCTACTGATTAAGAAAGGAGGATACGAATATGACAAAATCAATGAAATTTTCTGCAAAATTTGGTAAATTCATGTTTTACTTTGCAAATATCATAATTGGAATCATCTTTGTATCACCTCTGATCTGGATGATCTCCGCATCACTCAAACCGGAAGCAAAGATCTTTTCAAACATGTCTTCACTGACAACCTTCCTGCCGGTACAGGCTTCTCTGGACAACTACGCAGAAGTATTTTCCAGACTGAATCTTCCGCAGGTATTCAAGAACACTTTATTGTATATCGCACTGATCCTTGTTTTCGATCTGCTCGTAAACTCCATGTGCGGTTATGCACTTGCTAAATTTGAATTCAAAGGAAAACAGGCAATCCTGAACCTGGTTATCGCATTGATGGTACTTCCTATGGAAGCGATCATGCTGCCGCTGTACATCGAAATGTCACAGCTCGGCTGGGTAAACACACTGGCTGCACTTGTTGTTCCTTTCATAGCGAAGTGTTTCTCAATTTACATGTTCCGGCAGTTCTTCTGTGACGTACCGGACGACCTGATCGAAGCTGCTGCGATCGACGGATGCAGCCCGGTCAGAACCTTTTTCCAGATTGTAATGCCAATCTCCAAAACTGTTTATGCAACTGTATTTATCCTTGACTTCGTATCACACTGGAACGACTTCATGTGGCCATTCCTCGTTATGACAGGTGAGGACAAACGTACGATCCAGCTTGCTGTACAGTCCTTCTTCGGAACCAAACCGGTTCACTACAGCGCGATCATGGCTGCCCTGGTTGTTTCCGCGATCCCGATGATCATCATGTTCATCTTCATGCAGAAATACTATGTAGAAGGTATTGCATCTTCTGGTATCAAAGGTTAACCTTAAAACAGGAAATTTAGAGCAAAAAACAATGATGTCAGGGTCAGAATTTCTGGTCCTGGCATCAAATACTACCATAGGGAGAACGAATGTATGATTAGTGAGAAATTACAGAAGGCCAGAGAATTTGAACAGGAAGCGTTAAAGAAAATTTCTCCGGAAGAACGTCCATCCTTTCATGTGACCGGCGGTTCTGGCTGGATCAATGATCCAAACGGATTTTCTTATTATAATGGAGAATATCATCTGTTTTATCAGTACCATCCATATTCCAACGAATGGGGACCAATGCACTGGGGACATGTCACCAGTAAAGATCTGCTTACATGGAAAAGACTCCCGTTGATCATGACTCCGGAGGAATCCTATGATAACTTCGGATGCTTTTCCGGAAGTGCTCTGGAACTGGAAGATGGCCGCCACCTTCTGATGTATACCGGAGTTGGATATGTAGGCGATACCCCGATGGCAAACGGAGAACTTCCGACTCATCAGACACAGTGTATGGCTGTCGGTGATGGTGTTAACTATGAGAAATACGAGAACAACCCGGTCATCACCGGAGACGATATCCCGGAAGGGGGAAGCAAAGTAGATTTCCGTGACCCGAAGATCTGGAAAGAAGACGATGGCTATTTCTATGCTGTTATCTCCAACATGACAGACGATGGAAACAGCCGTATCCTCCTTTACAGAAGCCCGGATGGTTTCAAATGGGAATATGTCACTGTTCTTGACCACAGCGATGCAAAACTTGGCAAGATGTGGGAATGCCCGGATTTCTACGAAGTTGACGGCAAACATGTTCTTGTAGTAAGCCCGATGGCAATGCTTCCGGAAGGACTGAAATTCCACGTAGGCCACAGCGTTATCTACCTGACAGGAACCTACGACAAAGAAACACACAAATTTGTAAGAGAAGATGTACAGCCGCTCGACAGCGGAATCGATTTTTATGCTCCACAGAGTATGCTCACACCGGACGGTCGCCGTGTAATGATCGCATGGATGCAGGCATGGCCGAACTCCAAGTTCGTTCCGGACGGAGCGAAATACTTCGGACAGATGACTGTTCCGAGAGAGATCAACTACCGCAATGGCAGACTGATCCAGCAGCCGGTAAGAGAGATCGAGAACTATCGTGGAGAGCTGGTTCAGCACCACAACGTTGAAATCTCAGAAGAAACCGCACTGGACGGAATCAAAGGCCGCGTTCTTGATATGACCGTGAAACTCAAAGTGACCGATGATTTCAGTAAGTTTGCGATCAAGCTTGCAGCAGACGATACATATTCTTCTTATATTACCTATGATCCGGCAAAAGAAGTTCTGAACATCGACAGAAGCAGAAGCGGATATCTCTACGACATCCTCCACACCAGAGACATTCAGGTGAAACCGGTAGATGGAGAAGTGACATTACGAATCCTCATGGACAAATTCAGTGTTGAGATCTTCATCAACGATGGAAGCCAGACTGCTACAATGGTCCTGTTTACTCCGCAGGAAGCAGATCAGATCACTTTTGCAGCAGAAGGAAAAGCAGAGATCAGTATTGACAAGTATAACCTTGTTTTCTGATACAACCTCCAAAGAAGGCAGGCGTAACTGTTCACAGGTAGTATCCCGCGAGGTGTTTTGCCATGAATAATGGCAAAATCCCGAGACATACAGGGCAAAATGCCATCACCGAAGGTGATTTGGAATGCATTTTGACCAAGTTGCTGTGAACGGAGTGAATAGTAACAGGCAGGTGTAAGCATTTAGCTGCGCCTGTCTTTTTTCTGTTCAGAAAGGCAAAGCTGTGCTATACTAAAGGGCAGAAAAACAGATTTTTTACTGACTTAAATTTACAGAAAGAAGGTTCGGCAGCATGAGTGAAACAAGAAAACTGTATTATGAAGATGTATATATGAAAGAATTTACTGCAAAAGTTCTCGAGTGCAGAGAAGCTGGTAAGGGCTATGAGATCGTTCTGGATCAGACCGCTTTTTATCCGGAAGGCGGTGGACAGCCGTGTGACCTTGGAACACTGAATGGGATCGCAGTGACAGATGTCCAGGAAAAAGACGGCGAGATCGTTCATTATACAGAGGCGGCTCTGGAGGCCGGAAGTGAAGTAACTGGAAAGATCGACTGGGAGAGAAGATTTGACCTGATGCAGCAGCATTCCGGCGAGCATATCGTCAGCGGTCTGGTGCATGAAGCATACGGATATGATAATGTAGGATTCCATATGAGCAGTGATGTGATCACAGTAGATCTGAGCGGCGTTCTCGCCGAGGCACAGCTTGCTGAGATCGAGGCAAAGACAAACCAGAAAATCTGGGAAAATACTCCGGTAGAGATCTTTTATCCGCCGAAAGAAGAACTGGAGAAACTTTCTTACCGAAGCAAAAAGGAACTGACAGGACAGGTACGCCTCGTGCGTTTCCCTGGCTCCGACCTCTGTGCATGCTGTGGAACTCATGTTACCCACACAGGCGAGATCGGCGCGGTCAAGATTCTTACCGTCGAAAACTTCCACGAAGGAATCCGTCTGACCATGATCTGCGGAAAACGTGTCATGGATTACCTGAATATGGTCAACGAGCAGAATCATCAGATTTCCATGAAACTTTCTGCAAAAACAGGCGAGACAGCGGCAGCAGTAGCGCGTCTTCAGGACGAAAACTTCCGCCTCAAAGGAAAAGTCAGCCACATGGTAGATGAACTCTGCGCGACAGAGGCTGAGAGATGGGCAGATTCCGGAAGTGTCCTTCTGTTCCATGACGGACTGGAAGCAGATCAGGTCCGCAGGATGGCAGATGCAGTGATGCAGAAATGCTCCGGCTGCTGTGCAGTATTTTCAAAGAGTGAAGATGGCAGCTATAAATATGCAATGGGAGAGCAGAATGGAGATCTCCGCCAGTTCACAAAAGAAATGAACGCTGCCCTCAACGGACGCGGTGGCGGCAAGCCGTTCTTCGTGCAGGGTTCTGTCAAAGCTTCCGAAGGAGAAATCCGCAGTTTTTTCCAGCAGTAAAAGACGGAGAGGTACGGGACAATGTTTGGTGAATGTCATGCACATATGCTGATGGATGGTGTCAATTACCGCGAGGCTGTAGCGCGGCACAGAGATGCTGTCTGCGAAGAGAAGGTCAGAGAATTTTTTGAAGCGTATCAGAGGGCTGGAGTTTCTTTTATCCGGGATGGCGGTGATAATGCAGGAGTCTCAAAGAGGGCATCTGAGATTGCCGGAGAATACGGGATCGACTATCGGACACCGGTTTTTGCTGTCCATAAAGAAGGACATTATGGCAGGATCGTCGGACGGAGTTTCAGCAATATGAAGGAATTTCACCAGAGAGTGCAGGACGCGGCGGCAGAAGGTGCTGATTTTATCAAGATCATGACGACAGGGCTTCTGGATTTTAATGATCATGGAACGGTCACAGGAACACCTCTCGACAGAAATGAAGTCCGGGAAATGGTACATATCGCCCACGAAGAAGGTTTTGCAGTGATGAGCCATACAAATGGGATTTATGGTGTACAGGCGGCGGTCGAGGCAGGTGTGGACAGCCTGGAGCATGGCAACTATATGGATGAAGAGACGCTTTCCATGCTTGCAGACAGTCATACCGTATGGGTTCCGACGCTTGTCACAGTCAGGAATCTTCTGGGCTGTGGAAGGTACGAAGATGAAGTCCTGCTTCCGATCATCCATCAGGCAGAGGAACTGGTAAGGATCGCTTTTCGTAAAAAAGCCAAAGTCGCCCTCGGCAGCGATGCGGGAGCGTACTGTGTACCTCATGGGAAAGGAATCTGCCAGGAATACCAGTCTTTCATGGAGATTCTGGGGAATTCGCAGGAAGTAAAGAACTGGCTGGAAGACGGTGAGAAGATCATCCGGGAAAAATTCAGACGAAATTAAAATTGAAGAAATTAAAAAGCCATAATTCTCAGGAAAGAAAGACCTGAGAGTTATGGCTTTTTGAGTTAGATACGAAGATGAATCAGGCATCTTCTACTTTCAGCGCATAATAGATATTAGAATTACGAGACTTGGCCGGATTAAAAGTGACTTTTACGGAGCTTCCGCTGAGCAGGCCGCCAGTAGAAGAATTGGAAGCATTTTCGATATTGCAGGTCACATACATATTGTCATAAGTCAGAAGCGTGATCGTGTCAGAAGTAGAAGCAATGATGTCTCCGGATACCGTGAAAGAAATTCCGTGGTCACTGAGCGTTTCCGGAACTTCGCCTGTAATTCCGAGAACAGAAATTCCATTAGTGGAACTGCCGTCAAAATCACCGGTATAAGTGATTGTCACATGAGAACCAGTGGAAAGTCCTCCGCTGAAATAACATGGGATCTTGGACATATCCAGGTTCAGGAGAGTAGTTGTATTTTCAACGCTTACCTGCAGAATATTGGTCTGCACATTCTGGATCACAGCACGCAATTGTTTTTGCTTCTTGCTTTTCGTTTTGGGAACAGGTGTAGGAGTTGGTTCAGGAACTTCCAGAGGATCAATATCGGAGACACTGAAAACTTTTAGGTGATAACCATACAGACGGGTGGGCGTATCCGGATCAGGTGTTTCAAAATCACCTTTATAATGAAGATAAACCCATTTTCCAACTTTAATTCCATTCTGATAATACTGTGTTGCACCAGTGATGGGATAAGTTGCGGTTTTGCCGCCTTTTGAGGTAACAGTGATAGAATTGGAAGTGATTTCCTTCACCTTTCCGTGAGCAGTTTTTTCTTTCAGACTGTCAGGTTTATGATAGTCATCTACTACTTTGAGAGCACGAACCGCAGAAGTGTCGGTTCCGGAAAGCTGGCCTTCATAGATCACACTGATGGAATCCCCTTTAACCATTCCATTCTCAGATTCCAGGGTAGCCTGAGAAATATCGAAGAGATAAGTTTGGGAAGAACTGATAAGAGTAAGTTTATTTCCGGTAAAACTCTCGAGGGTTCCCTGAATTTCATCCATATAGACACGGGTACTGTTCGGATCAATGTCCTGAATTGATTCATTCTGAGAAGGCATAAAATTGTCGATAACACTTGTAAAACTGCAGCCGGACAAAGAAAAAACAAAAAGACTACAGATCGACAAAAAAAGCCAATTTTTCATGCTGTTCCTCCCTGTGGCTGAACCCGGAACCAGTATGTGTAAAAATCTGTAAATCCAAGAGAAGCGTAAAGGCGCTTGGCAGGAGAATTTCCTTTGACTACCTGAAGATAAGCGTTTTGTGCTCCTTTGTTCATTCCCTCTTTGAGAAGTGCTGTACAGATCTGGCGCGCAAAGCCCTGGCCGCGGTATTTTTCCTTAACATGGATCGCGTAGATACCGATATAATCACGGTCCAGGATCCCAAGCCCTGTGGCAATGATCTTGCCGTTTTTCCAGATGGAGGCGCAGACAGTTTCCTTGGGAATTGCACGGTACATAGAAGGAACAACGGCACGATGGATTGGATTTGTCATTCCTTTGAGGTCAAACAGGCTGGTGATCCAGATATCAGGAATTTCGTCAGTAAGTGTGACATCTGAGCATACAGCACTGAGTTCGGCATTTTCCAGATGGAGAGTCATAACCTCTGTAGTATGCTGGATCTCGTATCCGCGATTTTCGAGTGTATAGTCAAAATCCGGTGAAACCAGAGGACTGATCTTGAAAATAGCAGGTGATCCCAGACGTTTGTAAACGTCTTCGCAGTAGGAGACTTTTTCCCTCCATGGCAGAGTTGAGGTTCCGAATTGTTCGACGCTGTTGGTTCTGTGTGTATAGAAATAAGAGAATCGAAGGATCCAGCCGTCATAAAGTTCCATTTTATGTGAAGGCCAGGCATTCAATGACATATCTTCGATTTTTTTGATGTTTTTTTCCATGAAAAGTGCCTCCTGATTTAAAGCTCTTGATAACTATCTATTATACTCATAGTTACAGATATCCTGTAAAATACAGGACAGATAGCCATATTATACAAAAGCGTAAAAAAAACTGCAATAAGTCTGATGCGAAGATATGAAGAAATTTATGAAAAAAACAGAATCCGGCTGAATTCTGCTGTCCGGATTTGACGAACGAATTTTCTTTACAAAGGACAGAGCACGAGACTATAATAAGACTCACCAGAAATCTTCTGGTATTCCCACCGTCGGTTCTGACGGAACGATCCCATTTTAATAACAATGAAAGAATGAAAGAAAGGAGGCGTGTTTTTTTATTGCTGATCAAATGCTGCTTCTGACGATTGCCGGTGTGGCTGTAGTTATGGATCTTTACAGAATGCAGGTCAAAAACAGCTGGATCCTGTGTTCACTTCTGGCTGGAGCCGGGTATTGCTTCTGGCAGAGAGGTCCTGAAGGTTTTGTAGAATTTATACCGGGAACACTGATGCCGTTGGTTATTCTCGGATGGATGTTTTATTTTCAGATGCTTGGTCCGGGTGACATCAAAGTGTTCTGCGCACTGGGCGGAATCATGGGACCAATAAAGATCCTCAAATGTATCTGGTTTTCATTTTTCTGTGGTGCAGTACTTTCTCTTGCAGTTCTGGTCTGCCTGGGAGAGGGCTGGCAGAGAATGATATATCTGGCAGAGTATCTTACAGAATATATTCGTACAGGAGTCAGGAAGCCTTATTACAGGAAGGGAGCGGCAATAGAAAATATTCATTTTACTGTTTCCATATTTATGAGTGTGATGCTTTATACAGGAGGTTTATATTGAAAAAACAAATTTTTGCAGTCTGTGATCTTGAGGCAGAATATGCACGTAATTTCATGGAATATCTCAACCGGAAAAATAATCTTCCTTTTGAAGTACAGGCATTTACCAGTGTAGAAAGCCTGATTTCCTATGCGAAAGAAACGCATATAGAACTGCTCCTTATTTCAGTGGAGGCAATGTGCGGGGAAATCCGGGAACTGGATATCGGAAAGACCGTGATCCTTACAGAAGGAAACAGACCAGAAGAACTGAACGCTTATGCGGAAGTATATAAATATCAATCCTCAGCGGAGATCGTGAGGGAGGTAATGGCATGCTATGGAGAAGAGAAAATTCTTTTTCCGGTGCAAAGTACTGCACTGAAAAGAAAGACAGAAATCCTTGGAGTCTATTCTCCATTAGGGCGTTGTCTTAAGACATCTTTTGCATGGACACTGGGGCAGATATTAAGTGAAGAAAAAGCAGTTCTTTATCTGAATCTTGAAGAATATTCCGGTTTTGAGGAACTGATGCAGAAAAACTTTTCCTGTACACTCAGTGATCTGCTCTATTATGTGAGGCAGAAAGATCCGGGAATCATTATAAGGCTGAACAGTATGGTACAGAATGTAGGAAAGCTTGATTTTGTTCCACCGGTGCCGTCGCCGGAAGACATCAGAGGGAGCTCATGGCAGGACTGGGAGTATCTTTTTCAGGAACTTATGCTCCATGGATCATACGAAGTGATTGTAATAGATTTTGGGAATGGAACCGAGGAGCTTTTTCAACTGCTGGATATGTGCCAGGTTATTTATATGCCAGTCTGCACAGATCCTGTTTCCAAAGGTAAGCTCCGGCAGTTTGAAAACCTTCTGAATAAAAGAGACTATTCAGAGATACTTACAAAAACAGTCAAAATGCATCTTCCTTTCTTTCAGGATGGCTCAGAAACTGACAATTATCCGGAATCACTGGTATGGAGTCCTCTTGGAGCTTATGTCCGGGAACTTCTTGGGAAGGGGGATTCCTATGAGTAATGACCAGTTTCGGATACTTCGCCAGCAGCTGATGGAAAAACTGGATCTGGTGCGAGAATTATCGGACCAGGAAATTCTGGAAGAGATCGATAATCTGATATTGACAGGAATGAGAGATTCAGGACTTTCGCTTAAAGAAAAGGTACAGCTGCGTCAGGAACTTTTTTATTCTGTACGAAAGCTGGATGTTCTGCAGGAACTGATCGAGGATGATTCTGTGACAGAGATCATGGTCAATGGTCCTGATCAGATCTTTGTGGAACGTGCCGGAAAACTTGGAAAATGGGAAAAAGGATTCACATCCAGAGAAAAGCTGGAAGATGTGATCCAGCAGATCGTAGGAAAATGCAACCGGGTGGTGAATGAGGCGATGCCTATCGTTGATGCCCGTCTTGATAATGGGGCCAGGGTAAATGCGGTAGTCCGCCCGGTTGCGTTAAATGGTCCGATCCTTACGATCCGAAGATTTCCGGATACACCGATCACAATGGAAAAACTCATCTCTCTTGGAAGTCTGCCCCGTGAATGTGCACAGTTTCTGGAAAAACTTGTGAGGGCAAGATATTCCATGGTCATTGGGGGCGGGACCGGCAGTGGGAAAACTACATTTCTGGGGGCTTTGTCAGATTATATCCCGAAGGATGAGCGTCTGATCACGATTGAGGATAATGCAGAACTCAAGCTCCAGGGAGTGGAAAATCTGGTGCAGCTGGAGGCAAAGATGGCAAATGTTGATGGAGGTACTTCTATTACGATAAGAGACCTGATCCGCACAGCTCTTCGAATGAGGCCGGACAGAATCGTGGTTGGCGAGGTCCGGGGAGGAGAAGCGGTGGACATGCTGCAGGCTTTGAATACCGGACATGAGGGCAGCCTGAGTACGGCACATGCAAATTCAGCGGAGGATATGCTGTCACGTCTGGAGACAATGACATTGATGGGCGTGGAGCTTCCGCTTGAAGCAATCCGAAGGCAGATCGCGTCAGGAGTAGATATACTGATCCATCTCGGACGAATGCGGGACAAAAGCCGAAAGGTGCTGGAAATAACAGAAGTCTGTGGATTTGAAGGACATGAAATAAAAACCAGAACACTTTATCGGTGGCAGGAAGGAAAAGGTCTGGTACAGACTGCAGAACTTCTGAACCGGGAAAAACTGGTACGGGCAGGGGTGGAACTATGAAACAAAACTATGGGGAATATCGTTTTTCGGCAAAAGAGATCGTGAAATATCTCATACAAAGTGTGCTGCTCTGCGGAGCACTGGATTATCTTTTTTATCAGAGCAGGTGGCTGATGGTACTGTCAGTACCGGCAGCAGTAATATTTCTCAGGACACGTAAAAAACAACTGATCCGGGAGCGAAAGAAAAATCTGAATTATCAGTTCAAGGATGCACTCAATGCGCTGAGTGTGGCAGTACAGGCAGGATATTCGGTAGAAAATGCAATCTCGGCGTGTGCCAGGGACCTGGAACGAATATATCCGGAAGAAACAGATATCATAAAAGAATTCCGATATATGGAAAGTCAGCTTAAAGTCAGCGTACCGGTGGAAGCACTTTTTCAAAATCTGGGTGAACGGAGTGAGATTGAAGACGTGGAAAATTTTGCAGCAGTTTTCTGTACAGCAAAAAGGACGGGTGGAGATATGGTAAAGATCATCCAGACCTCTGCGAGAATGCTGGGCGATAAGATTGATGTAAAAAAAGAGATTGAGACAACTCTGGCAGCCAAAAAAGCGGAGCAGATGGTCATGGGGCTGATGCCGGCAGGGATCATCCTTTATCTGAAACTCACTTCACCGGGATTTCTTGGAGTACTGTATGGAAATCCGTTTGGTATCTGTGCGATGACAGCATGTCTTGGAATTTATGGATTCTCCTACTGGCTTGGCAAAAAAATCGTAGATATAGAGGTGTGATATGTGGGTACATCTTGTGATCTTTATTCTTGTGGCCGGTATTGTCCTGACCTGGAAAGCCGGATGGATTCATCTGGATGGACTGGCAGATAAAGATAGTGTCCGGCTGTTTCTGATCGTGGCAGTCTGCGGAAATCTTTTGGGAATGGTCCTGACAGTGACCAGTGGCGGAAGGGAAGTTTATACGAATGGACACCGCCTGGAAAAAGATACTTCAGGAGCTTATACGGAAGAATTTCAGGTCTCTGTAGATGGGAAAGATTCGGAGAACTTTGAAATTCAGGTCCCGGAAAAAGAGACAGAGGAAGAGGATTCTGCTGTAGAAACCGAGAAAGAAGAGAATCCGGAAGAAACAAGAAAAAAAGAACTCAAAGAAGCAATTGAGAAGTATAACGAAGAAAAAGAAGATCCTGATTATTATTATCTTCCAGAAGAGTGGAACGGGCAGAGACTGGAATGGCAGAAACCTGGAGACAATACAGGAACAATGATCGCAGCCCTGAGTTTCTTCGCCGGTTTTGTGCTGATGCTCAAAAAGGTAAAAGAAGAACAGGAGGAACTGGCAAAACGTTCTGAACAGCTCCTGATGGATTATCCACCTCTGATTTTGAAGTTTACACTTCTGATCCAGGCAGGAATGACAGCGAGACGGGCTTTTCAGAAGATGGCTTCTGATTATGAAAGAACGAAATCTGCAAAGGGGCGGTATGCATATGAGGCAATCGTGACTGCCTGTCATGAAATGGACAGTGGAGTATCTGAGATGGAAGCATATCGCCGGTTTGGAGAACGATGCGGTCAGATGAAATATAAGACATTTTCTACGATCCTGATACAGAATCTTCAAAAAGGAAGCCGGTATATGGCGGACATGTTGGAGAAGGAAGCTCTGGAAGCCTGGGATGAGCGCAAAAGGAAAGCGAGAGTTCTGGGAGAGGCAGCAGCAACAAAACTTTTGATTCCGATGATCATGATGCTGGTGGTTGTCATGGCGATCATTATGATCCCGGCATTTCTTTCGTTTTATGGTCAGTAAAAAGAATAAAAAATATATTGGGGAGGTATACATATGAGAGAATTTCTGGAAACGGCAAGAGAGTTTGGAAGGGAAGAAGATGCAGTTGGCGTGGTAGAGATCATTTTGATATTGGTGGTCCTGATAAGTCTGGTCATCATTTTTAAAGAGCAGCTTACAAGTCTTGTGAATTCCATTCTCAGCAAGATCACAAAACAGAGTAACTCGATCTGATATGGGGAACTGTTTATGGGCAAAAAGGGCAGCATTACTGTTTTTCTGGCGCTTGTGCTGAGTATTTTACTGTCGCTCGTCAGTGCCAGCATTCAGTCTGTACAGGCAGCAGCGGCGAGAACGCAGATCCTGAACAGTGTGGATATTGGGCTTTATTCTCTGTTTGGGCAGTATGACCGTTCTCTTCTCAAAAATTATGATCTGTTTTTTCTGGATGGGACCCAGGGTGGAACAGAGTTGAATCTGGCGGCTGTTTATGACAATCTTGAATCTTATATGAAACCTGTCCTGAAGCAGAACAGCCAGAATCTTCGGATAAAACAGGGCGGTTTTACCGGGTATCGTCTGGCAACCGATCAGAATGGAGAGGTCTTTTATCATCAGGCAGTTTCTTATATGAAAGATACGTTGGGAAGCCAGGGTGTGCAGTTTTTTTTGAGTCGAATGCGAGACCAGCAGAATAAGACAGAACGGGCAGAGGCAGATGGAAAAACAGCTGAAAATGGTGAAACGTTGAAAAACTACGATTCTGAGATGAGCTCTGCATTTGACAAAAGCCAGGAGGCAGAAGCGGAAGCCAAAAAAGATGCTGCGAATGGCGGTGCAGATTTTGGAAGTGGTGATGGCGGATTTTCAGACGGAGAATCGGAGAGTGCGATAAATCCGATCCCAGTAATAAAAAGAATCCGTACCATGAGCATTCTGGATCTGGTTGTTCCAACATCAAAGGGGATTTCTGACGCACAGATTTCAGTTAGTGATCTTGTATCAAAAAGAAAGCTGGAAGAAGGAATGACAATGCCTGGAAATCCACAGGAAGATAATTCTGAATCCTCAAAGCTTCTGTTTCAGAAATACCTGACGGACAAACTTGGAAATTACCAGAAACCGGCATCTTCCGGGCTTAAGTATCAGCAGGAATATCTGCTTGGAGCAAATGATAATGACAGGGCAAATCTTCGATTGGTTGCGAATCGGCTTCTGTTGATTCGCGAGGGAGTCAACGCTGCGGCTCTTATGTCTGATGCAGGAAAAAGAGCACAGATGCATGCGCTGGCACTGGCAATTGCATCTGGATTTCTGGTGCCTCCTGCAGCGGTCATCGTTGAAGCGGCACTATTGTTGTGCTGGTCATTTGCAGAGAGCATCCTGGATGTACGTGAATTGTTTCACGGTGGGAAGGTTCCGTTTATAAAGAATGCATCAAACTGGCAGATGTCACTGGAGAGCCTGCCACATCTTTTGGAAAATCTGGACAGTCAGAGACGAAATGATGAGAAGGGAATGTCCTATGAAGACTATCTTCAGGTGCTGCTTCTGACACAGTCCAAGAGAGAAAACCTGGAACGTGGGATGGATATGATCGAAGTATGTATCCGCAGCACGAAAGGCAGAGACAGTTTTCGACTGGACTGCTGTATTGAAGCGATCGAGACATCTGTGGACGTTGATGCAAACAGAAATAAAGTATTTACAGTAACGAGACAGTACAGTTATATCTGAAATCCTGGGCGGTTCAAAAAGGAACCGCCTCATAAAAAGAGGTGTAGAAAGATGCTTTTTCAGGAGAAAATATATGATGGGTATATAAAGATGATAGACAGAAAGAAAAAAGAAAGGAAACGCTCTCTAAAAAAATCAGTTCTCCAGTTTCCCCCGATGAACGGAGAGTTTTACAGATCTTCTGAAAAAGTGTCTTTCTGCACCTTTTTGAGAAGATGGCGGAAGGCCAGCCTTGCTGTTGAAACTGCTATGGTGCTTCCACTTTTTTTTCTGGGAATGATAACTATGATTTCGTTTATGGATATCTACCGGGTTCAGACCATACACCTGCAGGAGCTCTGTGAAAAAACGAAGGAAGCGGGAATGTATGCATATGTTCTGGATGGAAAGGGACCGGATAAAATAACCTTGCCGGATGTATATTCTTATACACCGATAGGAGGTCTGATCCCACTTTCCAAAGTCTGGATGCAGAATATTATAACAGTTCATGCATGGACAGGAGCAGATGAGCAGGACAGTACAGGAGCTGGAAATAAGCAGAAAGAGATGGTTTATGTGACAGAATCAGGCTCTGTTTACCATAGAACGCCGGGGTGTCGTTATCTTCGGGTTTCGCTGCAGCAGGTTGCCGGTTCAAGGATTTCTTCTCTGAGAAACAGTTATGGAGAAAAATATGCTGCATGTGAATCGTGCAGCCGGAGCCAGAAGCCTTCCAGCAGTGTCTATATCACTTCGACTGGAAACCGGTATCATAATCTGGAAACCTGCAGTGGACTGAAGAGGACGATAAAGCTGGTAAAACTGTCACAGTTGGGAAATATGCATGCCTGCAGCAGCTGTGGGTAAGGAGGTGCGATGTATTTGAAGGAAACCGGAACGGTAATTTTTCTGGCAGTGAATAGCTGGCTGGATTTCAGATCAAAAGAAATTTCACTGCTTCTGACAGCAGTTTATGGTGTCTGTGGAATTTTGAGCAGTATTTTGCAGGGAAGACAGATTGGCGATATTCTGATCCCGGCAGGACTTGGAATAATGTTTCTTGCATTTGGTTTTGTGAGTCATGGAGCGATCGGGGCAGGTGACGGATGGGTCTTGCTTGCACTGGGAACAATGCTGAGTACGGAAATTTATGTGCGGATGCTTTGTATGGGATTGTTTTTTGCGGCATTCTGGTCCGGAATTCTTCTTGTAGTCTGTAAAAAGAGCAGAAAGACTGAGATACCACTTCTGCCATTTCTGGCGGTGGGATATATAGGAGCAATTCTGATATGAAAAAAAGAAACATGAAAAAGGGAAGTTTTACGGTGGAGGCGGCATGTATAATGTCATTGGTGCTGTTTGTTCTGATCGGTGTAATGTATTTGAGCTTTTTTGTGCATAATCGTGCGTGGCTGACCGCGGCGGCGTATGAGGCTGCACTTACCGGAAGTATAGAAGGTGTACAAAAAGAAGGACAGCCCGCAGAAGCAGCCATGCAGAGAAGCCAGGAACTTGGAAATGTGGGATTTTTTGGAGCAGAGAATCTGTCGAGACAGGTAAAGTCAGGCAGAGAGATCGAAGTTTCCTATACCGCAGATACGATTTCTGGTTTTGGCGGCTTTTCGTGGAAACTTCAGGTGAAGGGAAGCTCCAAAGTTATCCGTCCGGTAGAATGGATCAGAAAGATCAGGGCGGCTTCCACGATAATAGAAGAAATAGGAGGATAAAGAAATGCATGCAGAATATAAAAGGGATGTGAGCCATAATTATCTGATCTTACATGGAGATCATCCGGTGGATACTTCTTCTTATCAGGTTCGGATGCTGACAGGAAATGCAGTGCCTTCTATATTGAAATGCAGGATACAGGGACTGGATGGAAAATTTTTGTTTTATTATGATATTACTTCGAGGCAGTCTCTGGCATCTTTTTATGAGCAGAAAAAACTTAAGGCGGCAGATCTCAAAGTGATCTTTGGTGGATTTGTGAAGATCATGGAGGAGATGGCAGAGTTTCTTCTGAATACAGACCAGCTGCTGCTTTCGCCGGAATATATGTATCTTGATATTGAAAAGCAGAAATTATATTTTTGTTGTCTGCCTGGAGAATCAAAACCGATCCAGAAACAGTTTCGGGAGATGACGGAATATTTTCTGCCAAAGCTGGATCATGAAGATTCGACGGCTGTTATGATGGGCTATGGGATTTATCGAAAAGCTCTGGAAGCAGGGATTCAGCTGGAAATGATAAAAGAGCTTATCTATCAGAAAGATCCAGAAGAGATTCCAAAAGAGAAAAAAGAAGAATCTGAAGAAAAGATCTTGCAGCAGGAATCTCCAGAGAAAATGGAATTTGATCATAAAACAGAGATAACAGAAATTCCAGAGGAGAAGCCCGATAAGGCAAAGAAAAATATAGACAGCAGGTTTCTGTGGCTGGGAAGCTGTGGGCTTGGAACGGTGGTCCTTCTGGCAGTTCTTGTTGCGTGCTATCTGGGATATCTTCCGGAAATTCCAATAGAGATCGTGCTGGCGGCTGCAATTCTCCTTCTGGGAACGGGTGCTCTGGGCGCATGGATAATAGAAAAGAAGAACAAAAAGAGGAATGAAACCACTGAGTGGCGGCAGAAAGTCCGCAGGGAATTTTCGGCAAAGCAGGAAAAAACAGATGGCCTTGATCTTGAATACAGCCCAAAAATCCAGCAAGGAGAAAAAAGAAAACCCCTTTTCAGAGAGGAGTCCGAAAAAACGGATTATGGAGAAACTGTGGTGCTTTCAGCGGGACAGCTCAAAGGTCCGTCCAGTCTGGTCAGCAAAGAACCTGGAGAATTCGCGACGATTTTTCTGGAACAGGAACTGACGGTGATCGGAAAAATGGAAAATGCAGCAGATGCAGTGATTCCGCTGGCTACAGTGAGTCGTGTTCATGCCCGGATACGCAAAATTGAGGAAGAATATTTCCTGGCGGATCTGAATTCTCGAAATGGAACTTCTGTGAATGGAAGAATACTGAAAGGAAATGAAGAATACCAGCTTCAGGATGAAGATGAAGTGGATTTTGCGGAGGCGCGGTACGTATTTATAAAATAAAATTTATGGGTTTATAAAAAGATAAGATTTTATAAAAGCATAGTTCTTGCCATGCAACATCCCATCTGTTAGAATAAACGGAACAATGCAGGAAATCTGACAGAATGGGGTGAGGATTTTGGAAGAGATTCGAAAGGAACCGGTGACGGTTGCGCTGATTCTTATAAATGTTCTGGTTTTTATTGCAGTGGAACTTACCGGGACTTCGCAGAATGCATGGCATGTGTTGGAATATGGAGCGGCGTATACGCCTTATATTGTGGGAAATGGAGAAGTTTACCGACTGTTTACTTCTATGTTTCTGCACTTCGGGATCGAGCATCTTGTAAACAATATGCTGGTGCTGTTTGTCCTTGGAAGCCGGCTGGAGCAGGTGATCGGAAAGATCCGTTTTCTGCTTATCTATCTTCTTGGTGGAATTGCCGGAAATATTTTCTCGCTGTTTCTGGAACTTTGGCAGCAGGATTTTTCGGTCTCTGCCGGAGCATCCGGAGCTGTGTTTGCGGTGATGGGAGCCATGATTTATGTAGTAGTTCGCAATAAAGGATGGCTTGGCGATCTTTCTATGAGACAGATCCTTATTATGGCAGCGTTTTCTCTGTACTTCGGATTTGCCAGTTCAGGGGTTGATAATGCTGCACATGTAGGCGGTTTGCTGGCTGGTTTTGTTCTTGCGGTTGTATTATGGCATCCTTCGAGAAAAAGATCGTGACATCAGATTTTATGACTGTTATTGACTGGCTGGACTAATGGAATATAGATATGAAAAGTGCTTCCGGTTTCAGGAGTACTTTCTATCTGTATGGATCCGTGATGTGCTTCAATGATCTGCCTGGTGACAGCAAGTCCGAGGCCGGTGCCGCCGGACTTGTAGGTTATGAAAGGTTCAAATGCCCGTGTTTTTTGAGAGGAGGTCATGCCGCAGCCGTTATCACAGACAATAATATGTACGTCTTCTGTGGTGGCTTCTGCATGAAAACGGATGACGCCATGAGAATGGCTGATAGATTCCTGTGCATTGCGTAGAAGGTTCAGAAATGCCTGGCGAATTTTTAACGGGTCCAGAGACAGTCTGGGGAGATTATGGGGGATATCCGTAATAAATTCAATACCAAGATAGTCCAGAATCGGGCGAAAGGATTTTGCGATATCGTTTAAACAGATGCTTAAGTCTGTTGAGACAAGGGAAAGATGCCCTGCATTCTGGTATCTGGACAAGTCATCCAGCAGTGCATGGATATATTCCAGATTTCCCAAAATATTTTCCCATTGTTCATCAGAGGAGAGTTCAGGATGGGAAGATGCCAGAAGCTGTAATTCACTGGAGAGAAGAGCCAGTGGATTGCGCAGCTCATGAGAAAATCTGGAAAGCAGGATTTGAACTTGTTCTGTCTGTTTTGCAGAATCGATTTTTTCTTTCATAATCTGTCACCTCGTAAAAAGTGTAGCATTTGAATTTGTCGAAAGCAACAAATTTCGTATTGAAAAATTCGATAAAATACGTCACAATAGAACCAGATAATACTACAAAATAAAGGAGAAGATCATCATGGAAAATTGTATTTTTTGTAAAATTGCAAACGGAGAAATTCCTTCAGCAACATTGTATGAGGACGAGGAGTTTCGTGTGATCCTCGATCTTGGACCGGCGAGCAAGGGACATGCGCTGATTCTTCCGAAAGCACATGCAGCAAATATTTATGAACTTCCGGATAAAACAGCAGGAAAGGCAATGATCCTTGCGAAGCATATGGCAACAAAACTCAGAGATGGACTGAATTGTGATGGATTCAATATCGTGCAGAATAATGGAGAAATCGCAGGTCAGACAGTATTCCATTTTCATATGCATCTGATTCCAAGGTATGAGGGAGATAATGTTGGAATTGCCTGGAATCCTGGAAAGCTGACAGATGAAGAGAGAGAGGAAATTCTGGCAAAAGTAAAATAATACTGCCGGAAATACACAGAATATATGGTTGAGAATTTTGATCAATTTTATGATCTTTACTTTGATTTCTCAGCAAATCTTGCCAACAGGATCATTAGGGACAGGGACGCTTCCTGGGATATTGCTCAGGAGGTGTTTCTTTACCTTATGGATCATCAGGAGAGACTGGATTTCTCCAGTGAAGAAAGGCTGAAAACTCTGGTAAGTTACAAAACCAGAATGGCATGTCTTGACTATATGGACCGGTCCTGTAACAGACGGGAAATGTGTATTATAGATGACGAGGAAAATGGTGAAATGATTATAGATGAAAGAAGTAATCCAGAAACCGTGATCCTTGAGATGGAAGACAAAGAAGAACGGAGACAGGCTCTGAATATGCTTCAGAAGGAGAATCCCGTAAGTTATGATATTCTGTATCAGACAAAATATCGTGGAGTTCCACCGGATGAAGTAGCAGAACAGCATGGAATGACAAGAAATGCTGTCAACAATCGGAATCTCAGAGCAAAAGCGTGGCTGGAAAAGAAACTCAAGAAAATACGCAGACAACCCTGATAAGTCATCTGCGTAAAAAATTTATTATTTGGACGCAACACATTCTTCAATAAGAGAAACGATATGATGGATGGAATCCATATGCTGGCTTCCTGACATGGCTTTCACGAAAGATTCACGATTGTCATAAAGCTGATGGATAGTGTCAAGAAGCTTCTGGTCAGTGATTTCTTCCTCTTCAAGAACCATACTGTATCCCTGCTTTTCAAAAGAACGGGCATTCAGAATCTGGTCGCCGCGGCTTGCGTTGGCAGACAGCGGAATCAGAAGATTTGGTTTGTGGAGAGCGCTGATCTCACAGATCGCATTGGCTCCTGCACGGGAAATCACGATGTCTGCCAGGGCAAAGAGATCTGGCAGCTCATCTTTAATATATTCATACTGTACATATCCGACAGTGCCAGTCAGTTTCTCATCCATTTTTCCCTTACCACACAGATGAATTACCTGAAAGTCCTTCAGAAGTTCTGGAAGGATCTTGCGGACATGATCATTTACAGAGGCAGCACCGAGGCTTCCGCCGATGATCATGAGAACTGGTTTGTCCGAAGTAAATCCGCAGAACTGACGGCCGGCTTCTTTGTTTCCGTTTAACAGTTCCTGACGGATCGGAGTACCGGTGAGAACTGCTTTGTCTTTTGGAAGGCTGTTGACAGTCTCAGGAAAGTTACAGCAGACTTTTGCAGCAGATGGAATACACAGTTTGTTGGCAAGTCCTGGAGTCATATCAGACTCATGGATGATTGCTGGGATCTTACAACGCTTTGCAGCGATAACAACAGGGACGGTAACAAAACCACCCTTTGAAAAAACTACATCAGGTTTCAGTTGTTTGAGAAGCTTCTTGGCTTCGTGGAAACCTTTGAGAACACGGAACGGGTCAGAAAAGTTCTTCGGATCAAAATAACGTCTTAATTTACCTGAAGAAATTCCATAATATGGGATTCCGAGTTCTTCGATCAGTTTGCGTTCAATTCCGTTGTAGGAACCGATATAAGATATTTGATATCCAGCTTCTTTGAGAGTAGGGATCAATGCTATGTTTGGAGTAACGTGTCCGGCAGTACCGCCGCCGGTAAGAACAATATGCTTCATGGAAATTCCTCCTGAAAAATCTTTTTTATTACCATAACTATGAACTACAAGAACCGAATTGTCAAGGAAAGATGCAGGATACCATTGGCAGGAGAACGTTTTATGAGAAGAGAGTTTGAGAAGAACCAAAGAAAACAGAAAAATTCATTAGAAGAAAATCTGAGAATGCAGGATGAAACAGAGGGCGATATTTTTGAGAAGGTTCTGGATCAGGATTTTATTGAGAGAGAAAAACAGATAGATGAGGCACTTTTTGCCGATGAAAGTGTTGAGGACCGGGTGTCAACGAAGGAAGAACTGCATGCATCGTATCAGGATCTGCTGCAGCGTTATAAGAAACTGCAGAATGAGAGAAAGCATGCAGAGTTTTCAGAAGAATTTTCCCGGGAACTTGTACCGGATGAGAGACTGGTGCGGGAAATTGCACGGAAGAAAGAGAAAAATCCTGGAAGTTATGAAAATGCAAAGAATGTAGAAAATAGGATGAATCGGGTAATCCCCATGGAGGATGCGCGGGAGCGCAGAGGAAAGAAGTACAGTCATGACAGAGATACTAACTACAGACTGCATCGCCTGGGTAAAGTTGTTGGAATGTCTGTTGTTGCTGTGGCCTGCGTGTTTGCGGCAAGCATGACCAGCGAGGCGAATCGGAACTATCTGGTGAATAGCGTGCGGATTTGGAGTGGGGATGACTCTAAGATAGTGGTTTATAATGATGAGAGTAATGAGGATGCTAACGCTGATGAGGAGAAAGCGATTGCGGATATAGAAGAAAAATTGGGGGTAGAAGTACCGATTTTTTATTATAGACCATATGGAATGGAATTTTTAAATTACGATATAAAAGAGTTGACATCATTAGTTAGAATGGAATATGAGTATAAAACTAATCACATTATATTACTTATAGATAAGCAGAATGATGATACATCAAGTAGAACAAAAAGTGTATGTGGAGATGAACAAACACCTATTATATTAAATAATGATGGAATAGATGTTGAAATAAAACAAGTCTATGATGAAGATGGAATGGAAAGTTATTCAGCTGACTGGAATAAAGATGGCGTAGTATATGTACTGTATGGAAAGATTGAATTACAAGAAATTAAAAAAATAATAGAATATATGAAAATTTAGCGTGATTTTTACTTTTTTCTCCCGTATTAATAGTGTAAGGGTTGTTTACGAGAGAAAGGGAGTGAAAATTGTAAGAAAGTGGAAAAAAATGCTAATGGCAGGATTGGCAGCAGGAATATTATTTACAGAAAGTTCTCAGGTGACGTTTGCGGCATCTTCTGATAATCTTATGGATGTAATCTTAAGTGAAGAGACGAGTAATGATGAAATTACCGATGAAGAAACAACAGAAGATTTTTCAGAGGATACAAATTATAGTTTTCTTCGCAGTACGAATTTAAGTCTGGGAACAGTAAAAATTAAGCGTATAGCCAGTAATGAAATAGCTATTTATGGATTATCACAATGCCATAAAGTATGTAGTAAAGTATACTTATCTCTTTTTTTGGAAAGAAAAGTAAATGGAAGCTATGGAACTTATAAGTTGTGGGAATTTACTGGAAATAATGTGTCATATCTGGATCGTGAAATCGACGTTGCCGTCCCAAGCGGTACCTACTACCGTGTCCGCGGCTATCACGCAGCAAGCAATGGAGGCCTGAAAGAATCAACCTCTACTCTGACCCAGGGTATCATGGTAAAATAATCTTTCTACCGACCACCAGGAAAAAGAAAAATATTATAATCAACAAAATTACAACTGAATAGCGAAGCGCGGGTGCTGCCAGGGTGGATGAAGCAACAAATATAAAAATAACGTAAACATCCATTACCTTCCAGCTGGAGCGAAGTGCTTGCAGGCGATAATCGAATACACGGAGAATATCCGATTCGAGAAAAACAACATACAAACAACATACATACAAAACAACATACGCAGAAGCGGGGTGGAATTTATAAAAATTTCATCCCGTTTTTGTGTGTAAAGACTGTTAAAAACTTGCTATATCGTGTATAATAATTACAACTAGAATGTATTGGAATAATTGTCAGAAAAAGGGGGTTCGCACATGAAGATTACCTTTATTGGGGCGACGCACGAAGTAACTGGTAGTTGTTATTATCTGGAAGCAGCAGGTAAGAAGTTTCTGGTAGACTGCGGTATGGAACAGGGACCGGATTATTATCAGAATCAGGAGATCCCCGTTAATCCGGGTGACCTGGATTTCGTTCTTTTGACACATGCGCATATGGATCATTCCGGAAACCTGCCTGCTATTTATGCGAAAGGCTTTTTGGGTCCGATCTATGCGACCCAGGCAACCTGTCACCTCTGCGATATCATGCTCCGTGACAGCGCGCATATTCAGATGTTTGAGGCAGAATGGCGTAACCGTAAGGGACGCCGTCAGGGTAAACCGGAATTTGTACCTGCCTACACGATGGAAGATGCCATGGGTGTAATACAGAATTTTGTACCATGCCCCTACGAAAAAACAATCACCCCGGCACCAGGGATTTCCGTTCGTTTTGTAGACGCAGGACACCTTCTTGGATCAGCCAGCATTGAGCTGACCATTCAGGAGGACGGAGAGGAAGAGAAGATCGTCTTCTCAGGAGATATCGGAAACCTTCATCAGCCGCTGATCAAGGATCCGACTTACCTCCACGATGCAGATTATGTTGTCATGGAATCCACCTACGGTGACAGAAGTCACGGTGAACGTCCGGACTATGTTGCTATCCTTTCAGAAGTGATCCAGCATACGTTTGACAGAGGTGGAAGTGTTATCATCCCGTCTTTTGCAGTCGGCCGTACACAGGAAATGCTGTACTTTATCCGGCAGATCAAAGAAGAAAACCGTGTCACAGGACATGGCAACTTCAAGGTCTATGTCGACAGCCCGCTGGCAAATGAGGCGACAACGATCTTTAATGAACATCAGTATGACTGCTTTGACGAGGAAGCGATCGCACTGGTCCAGAAGGGAATCAACCCGCTGATGTTCCCGGGACTCCGTACATCCATCACAAGTGATGACTCCAGAGCCATCAACTATGATGAGGACTGCAAGGTGATCATTTCTGCAAGTGGTATGTGTGACGCAGGACGAATTAAGCATCACCTGAAACATAACTTATGGGATTCAAGAAATACGATACTTTTTGTAGGATATCAGGCGATCGGAACGCTGGGAAGAGCATTGATTGAGGGTGCTGAGGACGTGAAGCTTTTTGGTGAGACTGTCCATGTAGGTGCAGAGATCCGTCAGATGCCGGGAATCAGCGGTCATGCCGATGTCAACGGCCTGATAGACTGGATCAAAGCCTTTGGCGATAAGCCGAAGAAAGTATTTGTAACACATGGTGATGACGAAGTGACAGAGATTTTTGCCCGCCGTCTGCATGATGAGATGGGACTGGATTCCATGGCTCCGTTCAGCGGTACGATCTACGACCTCAAGGCAAACAGCTGTATTTATGAGGCACAGGGCATCCGCATCACCAAGGCTTCCGCTTCCCCGAAGGCAAGCAAAGCCGCAAGAGCATTCCAGAAACTGGTTGCCATGGGACAGCGTCTTATGTCCGTTATCCGCAAGAGCGAGGGCATTCCGAATAAAGACCTCGACCGCTTTGCGAGAGATATCCAGTCGCTGTGTGATAAATGGGACAGAGATGATATCTGATACACAGAACAACTTTATACTTATAAGCAAAATCAGCGGAGGTGTCACTGGCACCTCCGCGATATACAATGCAAAAGGGAGAGGGTTTTACGCCTCTCCTAATGCCTGTTTTAATGCTTTGGAAAGCTGATCCGGGCAGGAAGTCGGTCTGAAACCACAACGGATTCCCTCCAGTCTGCTGATCGCTTCTTTGGCATCCATTCCCTCGATGAGCTTGGCAACACCCTGTGTGTTTCCGGAGCAGCCGCCCTGGAATTTCACGTCGTGAACCTTCCCTGAATCGTCAATATCAAATGAAATGGCGCTGGAACAGACGCCAGATGTCTTGTATACCATAATAAATCCTCCTTTGAATTTAACATTTACGACAGTACCCCCTGCCGGACTATTATTATAACAGAAAGCAAAAAAAGTTTCCATATAATCTGAAGTTTTGTTATAATGGAAAAACAGTAATACCGTAACAAAACGTTTACTGGAGGCAGAACAGCCAGTGATATAATAAAAAATGCCGTAAAAAACCGGCGGTCACTGGTTTATCAATCATATTACAAAGAAATTTTTTTACAGATAAAACATACACACATAGGAGAATGAACATTATGAGACGTATTGGTATCATCGGCGCAATGGAAGTAGAAGTAGAAAAACTCAAAGCACGCATGCAGGACGTAGAGATCACACACAAGGCATCCATGGAATTTTATGCAGGAATCCTTGAGGGTAAGAACGTAGTCGTAGTCCGCTCCGGAATCGGCAAAGTAAATGCAGCAGTCTGCACTCAGATCCTGATCGATGAATTTGACGCAGAAGTTGTGATCAACACAGGTATCGCAGGAAGCCTGAATGCAGAGATCAACATCGGAGACCTTGTGATCTCCACAGACCTTGTACATCACGATATGAACGCAGTTGCATTTGGCTATCCGGTGGGACAGATCCCGCAGATGGAGACTTTTTCCTTCAAGAGTGATGAGGCTCTGCGTAAACTTGCCGTACAGGCATGCAGAGATGTGAACCCGGATATCGAGGTTTTTGAGGGACGTATCGCATCCGGAGATCAGTTCGTGGCAGATCAGGGAGTCAAGGACGAGATCGTGAAACAGTTTGATGCTTATGCAGTAGAGATGGAGGGCGCAGCGATCGCACAGGCTGCTTACCTCAACAACGTTCCTTTCCTCGTAGTCCGCGCGATCTCTGACAAAGCAGACGGAAGCGCAGAGGTAGACTACCCGACTTTTGAGGCAATGGCAGTAGAGCATTGCGTCAAAATGACACTTCGTATCCTGAATCAGATTCAGGGTTGATTTCGCCTGATTTCTGGCTGAAAACGCACACTACAGACCTAAGTGCATAGACTATTATAGATAGTGGGAAAAACAGGAGAAACTTATGTACTACGACAGATTTTTTCCATTCTATGTAGCGTATGCCAATCCCGCTCTTTATGACGGGGAAAGGATACAGGAGCAGGAGTTTGCGTTGATGAAATCTTATTATCCCGAGGCAGCAGGCAGGATTCAGGAAAAAGTAGAAGAAGAATGCCAGCTTCTGGATTATGAGGGAAGCAGACTCTATGACGAATATCCGGATAAATTTATGCTGCATCAGCTGTGCAGGCAGATCCGTGCACAGGTAGAAGGTGAGACGGCAGCCCAGGGTGTCCCGAACAGCCTGCTGGATGATCTTGTTCAGGTCCTTCTCTGTCAGGAAATCTCCCGCAGACGATGCAGAAGACGCAGAGGATTTAGTTTATTTATATAGATAGAAAGAATTTACAGTAAAATATGAAAACATTACAGGAATTTTTGGAGGAACAGTTTGATCCGGAAATGATGCTGGCGGTCTTGAGCGGACAGCGAAGCAAAGATGCCGATGTACCGTCCAAAGTGCGTATACGTCCTGTGGAGATCAAAGGAACTGTCTGTTATCAGGCAACTGCTACCGTTGGTCAGAAAGCAATCCATAAGAACTATACACATGAGGAAGTGATCACTTACATCACAGACTGCCTCAAAAACGGTTTTTCCCAGCTTCAGATACAGGGACAGCGCAAAGACGCATCCGTTCTTGTCAGCAAGAAGGGCAAGCAGACCATGAAAGTAAAGCAGCATCCGGCACTGGATCCGGTAAAGATCATGGCGCACAACAGAGTAAAGCAGTACATTCTCAAAGAAGGGACGCCAGTCCCGTTTCTGGTGGATCTCGGCGTGATGAACATGCAGGGTAAAGTCCACCAGCATTCTTATGACAAATTTAAACAGATCAACCGCTTCCTGGAATTTATAGAGGATATCCTTCCGGCACTTTCCAGGGAACGGGAGATCACGATTCTGGATTTTGGCTGTGGTAAGTCCTATCTTACATTTGCCATGTATTATTATCTGAGAGAACTCAAGGGCTATGATGTAAATATCATCGGCCTGGATCTTAAGACAGATGTAATTAAGAAGTGCAGTGGACTCGCGCAGAAATACGGTTATGAAAAACTGCATTTTCTGCAAGGCGACATCGCAGATTATGATGGCGTTACGAAAGTGGACATGGTAGTGACACTTCATGCCTGTGACAAGGCGACAGACTATGCACTTGCCAAGGCAGTTGAGTGGGGTGCAGAAGTTATCCTTTCTGTACCGTGCTGCCAGCATGAGCTGAATGACAGGATTCAGAACGAACTTCTGAAACCGGTTTTGAAATACGGAATCCTCAAAGAAAGAATGTCTGCACTTCTGACAGATGGAATCCGTGCGGAACTTCTCGAATCAAAGGGATATCGTACACAGATTCTTGAATTTATCGATATGGAACATACACCTAAGAATCTTCTGATACGAGCAGTTAAAACCGGCAAAAAACAGTCTACAGAAGAGCTGGAGAGAATGACAGAAGCACTTCATGCAGATCTGACTCTGGAAAAACTGCTTTATCCGCAGGGATTGAATAAGGAGAAGGGAGTACAAAAACCATGAAAGATTTTTTCAAAAGGTTTTTGGTCCTTCTTGTTGTGTTTATCCTGGGAGTGGCCGGAACTGCATTTCTCATGAACAATGAGTCTACGGATGATCGCTCAGATATGAATGATTCTACTCTGCCGGAAGTAATGGTACAGTTTGGAGACACGCTGACAAACCGTATGTATGGATATAAGCAGCCAATGGAGACAGATTTTATCAGAGACAGTGTGACACCTCTGGATACGACAAAAAAGTTGACGCTTGCGGTAAATCCATATAATACAAAAGTAAAGAATCTTTCTTACGAGATCCGTACTTCTGATGGAAGTAAGGTCATGGAGAACCGTAAGATCAAAAGCTTTGAAACAGGGACAGATGGATATCTGAGAGCAGACATTGAGATTTCTTCCGGACTTTTGATGAATCAGGAATATTCTCTTCAGATCACGCTTGCGACAAATCATGGAGATGCTTACTATTATACAAGAGTGGTTTCAAGATCAGCTACTTATACAGAGCAGTACGCCAGATTTGCAAATGATTTTGTGCAGATGAGTCTGGATAAAGAACAGGCAGACAATCTGGCTTCTTATCTGGAGACTTCAGATACAGCTTCCAGCAGGAATTTTGCCGGTCTGAACATCAACTCTCAGCTGGCAGATATCAGCTGGGGAAATCTGAGTCCACAGCTGGCGAAGGCAGGTATCCCGATCATTAAGGACATCAATGAAACAACAGCAAGTATTTCCATAGAGTATGAAATATCTGCCCAGAATGAAAATGGAACCACAGAGTATTATCTGGTGACAGATTTCTACAGAATGCGATATGATGAATCAAGAATCCGCCTGCTGGATTTTGAGCGTTCTGCATCGGAAATTTTTGATCCAAGTCTTGGTGTGATCAGTGACAATGGACTTCTTCTCGGAGTCCGGAATAAAAATGTGGATTATCTGACGAACGAAGAAGGCACCGTAACTGCATTCACGCAGAATGGAGATCTGTGGACTTATGCACCGGATACCGGTAAATTTGTGGAGGTATTTACGTTCCGCAAAAATGACAACGGTGATTTCCGTGATGCAAGAGTTGAACATGGCATTAAGCTTCTGAGTGTGGATAACAATGGAGATGTGGACTTTATGGTCTACGGATATATGAACCGGGGAGTACATGAAGGATACAGCGGTGTTGGGATCTACCATTACAACAATGACCAGAGTGCGATAGAAGAGCAGGTATTTATTCCATGTACAGAATCTTTTGAGTTTCTGGAAGAGGATCTTGGTACTCTGTCGTACATGAATCAGAATGACCAGTTGTTCCTTATGATCTCAGGGAATATTTACCAGATAGATATCAATGAAAACACCTGTAAAGTTCTGGCAGAACATATTGACAGCGACGATTTTGGCGTTTCTACATCCAATGCACATGCAGCATGGAAACTGGAAAGCGGAGACCAGGCCGGGCAGATTGAATTCATTGATTTTGACACGATGGAGAGCCGTATGATCGCACCGGAAGCTTCTCAGAAACTAAAGCTTCTTGGATTTATGAATGAAGATGTGATCTATGGAATCGTTCTGGATGGAGACACACTGCCAAATGCAAGTGGTTACAGCATTGATGGAATATCTACATTTCGTATAGAAGGTTTTGATGGTTCTGTCAAAAAAGAATATCATCAGGATGGCCTGTATGTAGCAGGAGTGACTGTCGGAGCAACTCTGATGGAATTTACTCTTGTACAGAAATCGGGAGACATCTACAAAGGTGTCAAAAAAGACAATATCATGAATAACAGTACGACTTCAGCAGACCTGACCAGTGTAGAGCAGACCAGTTCAACCCGTCAGGGAGTTATGGTCCGACTTACATTTAAAGAATCACCATCTGCGGAGGAACCGCTGATCCTTTATGCAAAGGTAAGAAGTGTCGGAGAGAAAATCGTAGACATCGAAGTAGACAAGAGCTCCACAGAGGAAGTTTATTATGTATATGCAAGAGGCGGTCTGGACAGTGTCTGGACAGATCCGGCAAAAGCAGTTCAGCGTGCTGACAAACAGACAGGAGTTGTTTTGAACCGGGCACAGCAGTATGTGTGGGAGCGAGGAAATGTAAAGACACAGCTGACGCTGAATACTATGGATATTCCTGAGATCATCCGAACAGGTTCCTGGGACGTTCAGAATCTTCAGAATGGTCTGGGTGACAGTGCAAAAGTTGTTGATCTTACGGGATGTTCCCTGGAAAACATTCTTTACGAAGTCAGTGCGCAGCGTGCTGTAATTGCAAAAACAGGCACAGATACCAGTGTTGTGATCGTTGGATATGATCAGTACAATACCTATTTACTCGATCCGTCTACAGGAGAAGTGAGCCCATATGGAATGAATGACAGTACAGCACTGTTCCAGAATGCAGGAAATGTGTTTATCACTTATCTTGATCAGAAATAAACGGAAACAAGTTGCAAAAAAGAACACCACAAAATGACAGGGGGACAACGCATATGTTAAGTAACAGTATTGCAAAACTTGTACAGTATGGAATTGAATCAGGACTTACACCAGAATGTGAGCGCAGTTACACGATCAACCTTCTTCTTGATGTTTTTCATGAAGATGAATTCGTGGAACCGGAAGAAAAAGTTGCTGATGTAGATCTGGAAGAAACTTTGAACGAGCTTCTGGATGAAGCGGTGAAGAGAGGTCTGATCGAGGACAGTGTTGTCTATCGTGATCTTTTTGACACACGACTTATGAACTGCCTGATGCCGCGCCCGGCACAGGTGCAGAAGGAATTCTGGGACAGATATGAGAAGAGCCCGGAGGAAGCAACTGATTATTTCTACAAGTTGAGCCAGGACAGCAACTATATCCGCCGCTACCGCGTTAAGAAAGACCAGAAATGGAAAGTTGAGAGTCCATACGGAGATATCGACATCACCATCAATCTTTCCAAACCGGAGAAAGATCCTAAGGCGATTGCAGCAGCAAAGAATGCCAAGGCAAGCAGTTATCCGAAATGCCTTCTGTGCCCGGAGAATGAGGGATACGCAGGCCGTGTAAACCATCCGGCAAGACAGAACCACAGGATCATTCCGATCACGATCAACGATACACCGTGGGGATTACAGTATTCTCCATATGTGTATTACAATGAGCACTGCATCGTGTTCAACAGCCAGCATACTCCGATGAAGATCGAGAGAAATGCGTTTATCAAGCTGTTTGATTTTGTAAAACTTTTCCCGCATTATTTCCTTGGTTCCAACGCAGACCTTCCGATCGTTGGCGGTTCTATCCTGAGCCATGACCATTTCCAGGGTGGACATTACACCTTTGCCATGGCAAAAGCACCGATCGAGAAACATGTGACCATTCCGGGATTCGAAGATGTAGAAGCTGGGATCGTGAAATGGCCGTTATCTGTACTCCGTATCCGTCACAAAGATTCTGACCGTCTGGTGGATCTTGCGACTCATGTGCTGGAAGTATGGAGAGGTTACACAGATGAAGCTGCATTTGTTTTTGCAGAGACAGACGGCGAGCCGCATAATACGATCACTCCGATCGCACGTAAAGTCGGCGATATGTACGAACTTGACCTGACACTGAGAAATAACATCACAACAGAGGAACATCCTCTTGGTGTTTATCATCCGCATGCTCAGTATCATCATATCAAGAAAGAAAACATTGGACTGATCGAGGTTATGGGACTTGCAGTTCTTCCGGCGAGACTGAAAGAAGAACTGGAACTTCTCGAGGAGTATATTCTTGAAGGCAAAGACATCGCTTCCAACGAAAAAATCGAGAAACATGCTGCCTGGGCAGCAGAATTCCTGCCAAAATATGACAACATCAACAAGGACAATGTTCACGAGATCCTTCAGAAAGAAGTTGGGATCGTATTCACTCATGTTCTCGAAGATGCCGGTGTTTACAAATGCACACCGGAAGGCAGAGAGGCATTTATGAGATTTATTGGAACTTTATAAGAGCACTACATACAATAGTATGACAGTTTCCATGAGAGGGACTTCGGCTGTAACAGGCTGAAGTTCCTTTTTGTATTTTTTACAGGAAATTTTACAGATACACAGGAATGATATGGTACAATAGCGCTAATATAAATAAATGGCACAGGGTAAACTTGTAATAACGGAAACAGGGCGAAGCAGTGACAGAAATCATGAGGAGAGGTGACATTATGAAAGATGATCTGAACAAACCAGAAGATAAGAAACAGACAAAGTTTGGGAAGAAGAAATCCACAGACCAGCGTACACAGGAGATCCCGCCGGTGGATAACTCCCGTGAGGAGGAGATCCCGCAGTGGAAAAGTTCAATCCGCAGGGAGCCGGTGCAGGAAGAGAAACCGGAGCGGAAGATGCCGGTTATCAATAGGAAGTATATTATAGCGGCGGCAGCGGTCGTTGTACTGGGAGCGGCGGCTTTTGGAGTTGCGCCGAGGATCATGAGAGACCCGGAGACGAAGAAGCAGGCTGCACAGGAAGAAAATACGACGGCAGATGAAGCAGCCCTGAAATCAGATACATCAGATGTAACAGAAACGACAGATGTGTCAGATGCAGCAGATGAAACAGACACATCAGACACTGTGCAGCAGGACAGCAAGGCGAATGGTAAGGAAAAAATCGCCACACCTCCAATTACAGGTCTCGCACATGCTGAGAGCTACGAATCTTTATATGAGATCCTGCACAAATGGCAGAGTGACAATGATAACTGGAACGCCGCAGACGGTGCGCGCGGCATTGCAGAATATTCTACAGTGGATATGATCGAAGAAAGTACCGCAGATGCTGTTGCCACGGAGGATTCCTCTGCGGCAATGTATCCGTCTGATATTGACACAGGTTTTACTTATGATGAATCACAGGAATCGGCTGACCATTCAACAACCAACACACAGGAAGAAAACGTTGACGAAGCAGACATTGTCAAGACAGACGGAACCTACATCTATGCGATGAACAGCAGGGGCGATATCCGTATCGTGGATGCCGCTTCCATGAAGCTGGTCAGCGAGATCTCCGGCGACCGTAATGCCGATTATATGGAAATGTACTTAAACGGCGACAGCCTCCAGGTGATCCGTCAGCAGGAGACATATATTACGTATAAAGGAGAGATTAACCTTTTTTCATCTGACAGCAGCGACCCGGGAACCGACGCGCAGAATAACAGTGACAGTAAAAAAGATAACACCGACACCAGCACCGTCCGCGCCAGCTACAGCGTCCCGGTGACAACGGTCTCCATCGATACCTACGACATTTCCGATCGCGAAAACCCGAAACAGACAGGAACCTGCCAGCAGGATGGCACATACCTTTCTTCCAGAAGAAACGGCGGGAATCTTTATCTCTTTACTTCCTACTCCCCGGACACCACGGACGGGGTCGATGCAAAAGTAAAATACATTCCGAGGATCGATGGCGAGTACATCGCATACGACCACATCTACCTGCCGGCAGCCGAAGAAACAACAGATTATACCTACGACGGCAAAAACTATCTGGTAGCATCCTCCGTCTCCGATGAGAACCCGGACCAGATCGCAGACAGCATGGCAGTTGTCAGCGGTGCAGAGACTTTTTACGTAAGCGAATCCAACATCTATTCTGCCGTTTCTGACTGGACCGCATCTGACACGAAACCGCGCACGGAGATTGTCCGCATCGGTTATGAGGATGGACTTTTTACAGAAGGAAGTACTGGTTCTGTATCCGGAGAACTCAACAACAGCTTTTCCATGGATGAGTACAACGGAAATCTCCGCGTAGTCACAACAACAGCAGGATGGAACAAGGATTATAGCGAATATACCAGAACCAACGGACTTTATATCCTCGATGCAGACATGAAGACCGTCGGCAAGATCGAGAACCTTGCCGATAACGAAGAGATTAAGTCTGCCCGTTTCATGGGAGACACCGGATACTTTGTTACCTACAGAAACACAGACCCGCTGTTTTCAGCAGATCTTTCCGACCCGACGAAACCAGAGATCATCGGCGAACTCAAGATCACCGGCTTCTCCGAATATCTGCATTTTTACGGAGAAAACACACTGCTCGGTATCGGCTGGGAGACAGATCCTGACACAGGCAGTATCGAAGGGCTGAAATGCTCCATGTTCGACATCACAGATCCTTCCGATGTCAAAGAGATCGACCGTATAGTTCTCAAGAACGTGTCCATCTGTGATGCGCTTTCCAATTACCGTGCAATCCTGGCATCACCGGACAAAAACCTCTTCGGTTTTGCCTACGGACTGTATAAGAACAGCGGCACAGGAGACTACTACCACACAGAAGAGCAGTATTACTACGGACTCCTTTCCTACAGCGAAGAAGATGGTTTTGTCCCGGGCGCGTACCTGAACATCACACAGAGCGGTCTGTTTGACGATGCACTCACCAATACGGAATACCGCACCATGAGAGGCGTTTATATTTCTGATACCTTTTACCTCGTTACAGAAAACGGAATCAGCTCCTATGATATGACAGACGGATACAAACTTACAGATACTCTTCTCTGGGAATCATAAGAAATCCTGCAATCTCTCATATTTACTCCTTGCAGGAATCAGACGAATAGTCTATACTAGAAATCAATTGGATGAGAAATGAAAGACAGAGAGGAAACAGATTATGAAGCTTACAACTGTAAGAGAAATTTACAAAAACAGAGAACAATATATGAACCAGGAAGTGACAGTAGGAGGCTGGGTCCGCAGCGTCCGTGGTTCCAAGGCATTTGGATTCATCGTCCTTCATGACGGAACCTATTTCGAGACACTTCAGATTGTATATCACGACACCATGGAGAACTTTGCTGAGATCAGCAAATTAAACGTAGGTGCTGCCATCATCGTCAAAGGAACCCTCGTTCCGACACCGGAAGCAAAGCAGCCGTTTGAGATCCAGGCAGAGGAAGTACAGGTAGAGGGCGCATCCGCACCAGATTACCCGCTTCAGAAGAAACGTCATACTCTTGAATACTTAAGAACTATGACACACTTAAGACCGAGAACCAATACTTTCCAGGCAGTATTCCGTGTACGTTCTCTGTGTGCTTATGCAATCCATAAATTCTTCCAGGAGAGAGGATTTGTTTACGTTCATACACCACTGATCACAGGAAGCGACTGTGAGGGTGCAGGAGAGATGTTCCAGGTAACCACACTGGATATGAAGAACCCGCCGCTGAACGAGGACGGAACTGTAGACTACAGCAAGGACTTCTTTGGCAAGGAGACAAATCTCACCGTAAGTGGCCAGCTCAACGGCGAGACTTATGCACAGGCATTCCGTAATATCTACACTTTCGGACCGACCTTCCGTGCAGAGAACTCCAACACCACACGTCATGCTGCTGAGTTCTGGATGATTGAGCCAGAGTGTGCATTTGCAGACCTTAACGACAACATGGATCTCGCAGAGGCAATGCTCAAATACGTGATCCGTTATGTACTTGAGAACGCCCCGGAAGAAATGAACTTCTTCAATTCCTTCATCGACAAGGGACTTCTGGATCGTCTGAACCACGTAGTAAATTCCGAATTCGGTCATGTAACCTACACAGAGGCAATCGAGCTTCTTGAGAAAAACAACGATAAATTCGATTACAAGGTATTCTGGGGATGCGACCTTCAGACAGAGCATGAGCGTTATCTGACAGAGCAGATCTTCAAGAAACCTGTATTCGTTACAGATTATCCGAAGGAGATCAAAGCATTTTACATGAAGCTGAATGACGACGGCAAGACCGTTGCAGCTATGGACTGCCTTGTTCCTGGAATCGGAGAGATCATCGGAGGAAGCCAGAGAGAAGATGACTACGAGAAACTGAAATCCCGTATGGATGAACTCGGACTCAAAGCTGAGGACTATCAGTTCTACATGGATCTTCGTAAATATGGCTCTACCCGTCATTCCGGATACGGACTTGGATTCGAACGCTGCGTAATGTATCTGACAGGAATGGGCAATATCCGTGACGTGATTCCGTTCCCGAGAACTGTAAATAACTGTGATTTATAAGGAGTAGTAATTAAATGATAAGATTTATTCATCTTGCAGATGTACACCTTGGGGCAGTGCCAGATCGAGGCTGCCCGTGGAGTCGTGAGCGGGAAGAAGAAATCTGGGAAACATTCCGCCGGGTGATTGCGACAATACGCAAGAGCCCGGTGGATTTGCTATTTATAGCCGGAGACCTCTTTCACCGACAGCCGCTTCTGAGTGAGCTGAGAGAGATAAATGACCTTTTTGCCACGATTCCGGGGACCAGAGTTTTTCTTATGGCCGGAGATAATGATTATATGAAGGAAGAGTCCTTCTATCGGACGTTCAAATGGAATGACAATGTATCGTTCTTTGATGGAGAAAGTCGAACCTGTATTGAAATTCCGGAGAAAAATATCTATGTATACGGATTGAGTTACGAACACAGAGAAATCCATGAAGCACTGTACGATGACTGGAAGAAATCTGACAAGCGAGGATTTCATGTTCTGATGGCGCATGGCGGTGATGAACAGCATATTCCGCTGGATTTCCGTAAACTGGCAGAGGGTGGATTTGATTATATCGCACTTGGACACAGGCATCAGCATCAGGCACCGCTTCGAGACTGGACACTGTATTCAGGAGCACTGGAGCCGATCGATCGTAATGATCTGGGAGAACATGGCTATATAGAGGGAACCTATGACGAGGGTACAGTCCGGACACACCTTGTTCCATTTGCCAGCCGTTCCTATCAGAATCTGCTTCTGACCGTCAGGGAAGGTTCCACACAGCATACATTGGAAGAAATGCTGCGTAATGAGATCATGAAACGTGGCGGCAAAAACATTTATCGCGTGATCATCCAGGGAACCCGTTCTCCAGGAAGTCTTCTTCTGGCGGAGCGCCTGAAGACTATGGGAAATATCGTGGAAGTTCTGGATGAATCTCGTCCGGCATATGATCTTAAGAAACTTCATGAACAATATAAAGGAACCCTGATTGGAGACTACATCGAACAATTTACAGATAATGCTCACAGGTCGGTTGTGGAGGATAAAGCACTCTATCACGGTCTGCAGTCCCTTCTGAATGCATCTGTACTTGTAAATGGAAGAGTTATGCAGGATGCAGAGCAGAAGGATCTGGGACGCATTTTACAGATGCTTAAGATGTCCCGTAAGGGCTATCAGGTCCAGGTAGAACGCCGAAAGAAGGATGACCTGGCAGAGAAACAGAAAATCCGTAATGCTATTGACCGTCTTAATATTGAAATCCATGAACTGGAAGAGCAGAGAGCAGAGGTACGTTCTCAGGAAGAATCGCTTCAGAGGCTGAATGGTGGACGCAGCGAGGAACAGCCAGAAGAACGCATCAGGGAGCTGGAGCGTAAGAATCAGTTTCAGGCCGTCGGATTGGGGGCAACAGCAGTCCTGTTTCTGGCCGGTGCACTCATCATGGGAATTTATTTTAAGGAAACTATGTTAGGCCTTGTGGTAGCGGCTACGGGAATCTGTCTTCTGTTGCTGGAAGGATTTTTCAATATGAAAACCATTCGTGAGCTTGAGAAGAGAAGACGCTGGAGGAAACGCTTTCTTGCGCGTAAGGACAGTCTGCAGTCCGGTCAGAAAGATCTGGACCAGGAGATCAAAGAAAAAAATACAGAACTCTCAAACCTGTTAGAAGAATATCAGGAGGCAGAGGACTACATATATCTGCCGCTTGCAGAGGAAATAGAAATAGACTCTCTCAATCTGGCCATGACCACGATTGAGAAACTTGCCAGAAAAAGCGAGACGGAGGATTAAGACAGATAAAATTCAAATACCCCGCAGAGAAGATGCACGAAACATCTTCCCCGCGGGGTATTTATATGGAAGAAAAAATGTGATCGGAATAAAAAACAGATTTACTTCCAGATATGCAATTTATTTCTCATCATACTGAGCCATGTAATTTGCCACGCAGCGCTTGATCCTGTCTGCCGGGTTCAGCAGATGGCTGACAGACATATCATGGTTCAGAGTATCGATGATCAGAGCGATATATTTACTCATATCACAGCTGATATAGTATGGCTTCGCAAGAAGTTCAGGACTCTGATAGATCAGGTTGGTGGTCAGAAGCTTGTCAAAGACTCCGTTTCTTGCGGCATCATCAAATTTCTCAAGTCCGTCGGTGAAGAAACCGAAGGTTGTACAGATATAGATTCTTCCTGCACCACGTTTCTTAAGGAGAGATGCGATCTCGAGGATGCTGTATCCAGAGGAGATCATATCGTCGATCAGGATAACATCCTTGCCTTCAAGCTTCGGCCCAAGGAACTCGTAAGCTGCGATCGGATGACGGCCATTTACCTTACGGGTGTAGTCCAGTCTGCGGTAATACATACCCATATCGACACCAAGAACGTTGGCAAGATAGATTGCTCTTCTCATACTTCCCTCATCCGGGCTGATGATCATAAAGTGGTCATTATCAATATGAAGTCCTTCTTCGTTCTTAAGAAGAGCTTTGATAAACTGATAAGCCGGCTGAATGGTCTCAAAACCATGAAGCGGGGTAGCGTTCTGTACACGGGCATCGTGTGCATCAAATGTGATGATATTCTCTACGCCCATTCCGGTCAGTTCCTGGAGTGCAGATGCACAGTCCAGAGATTCACGTCCAGTACGCTTGTCCTGGCGGCTCTCATAAAGGTACGGCATGATGACATTGACACGACGTGCTTTGCCGCCGATCGCTGCGATCACACGTTTCAGATCCTGGAAGTGGTCATCCGGAGACATCAGGTTGGTGAATCCGCTGATACGGTAAGTCAGGCTGTAGTTGGTAACATCCACCATAAGATAGATATCATCACCACGGACAGACTCATTGACTTCACCCTTACCTTCGCCAGAGCCAAAACGAGGAGTTTTGACATCGACAATATAAGAATCGCGCTGATATCCCTCGAATGCGAAGGATTTCATTTCTGCGTGGTCTCTTTCGTTTCTCCATTTAACAAGCCATTCGTTGACCTTTTCACCAAGGGGACGACAGCTTTCCAGAGGGATCAGTCCCAGTCTACCTACCGGAAGTGTAGTCAGTTCCTTGTTGTTTAACTGTGCCATCTTTATTTTCCTCCTAAAAATATTTTCTGTATTCGGATGTCTTTGCCGATCAGTTTCAACATCTGATAGTTGCTTGCGATCCGGGAAAAAGTTCTCTCGGAATAGGTGGATGAAAAATCCTCCAGTGTCAGATTTGTCGAAATGACCGTGGATTTACGGCGTGCGATACGCTCGTTGATGCACAAAAATAACTGCGAGGACACAAAGCTGTTGGTCAGCTCCGTACCCAGATCATCAATGATCAGTAGATCACAGTCCAGGATAAAATCTTCGCCCGGGTCCGTTTCGGATCTTCTGGAAAAAGTGGTCTGTGCCATGCGGTCGAACAGATCAAACGCAGAAAAATACAAAACACAGTGCGAAGTCTCCAGAAGCGCATTGGCAATGCAGTGGGAAAGAAAGGTCTTTCCGACACCGGTGTTGCCGTAGAAAAACAGATTCTGGAAACGGGAATCAAAATCCTGCACAAAATTCCAGGCGGTATCGTAAGCCCGCTGTGCTGTCTGGCGGGCAGTCAATCCTGTTGCTTCATTTTTTATTGTATCAGAATACCAGTCAAAAGAAAAGTGCTCAAAATTTTCTTTTTTGAGAATCTCTGTGAGATTTGACTGTGTATAAAGAAGCTCAATCTCTGCTTTTTTGAAACAGGCGCATTTGCGGTGACCGTCAGTATATCCTGTATCCTGACATTCACGGCAGAAATAATGCGGTCTCAGGTAGTCAGCAGGAAAACCATTTGCCTTGAGGAGTTCGATCCTCTCCCTGGCAAGAGCGGCAACCTCCTCGCGCAGTTCTTCGATGGAAGCTGGCTGTCCGAGAAGCAGCGCACGGGCCTTGCGGGCACTCAAAGATGCGACTTCCTGATCAATCTCCAGAAGCCTGGGAACTCGTGTATATGCTTCTTTGCGCCGGTTCTCCAGGGCTCGCTGAACCTCTGACTGACGGCGGCTGTATTCTCTCATGATGGTATCATATTGAAAATTCTGTAAAGCCACGTTTCCTCCTTATGTGTAGATCCCAGTAAGCTATGCTTACTGGTTCAGCAGGTGCTTTTCGTATTCATCGAAATTATACGCCCGCTGCTCGAAATTGTTGAAACGGTTATTGGAAGCAGGTGCGGCAGGCTTTTTGGCAGATTTCCTGCTCTGGCGGCGCTTCTGGTGCTCGTCATCCAGCGAACGGATGTCGTCCAGAGTCCGAACCTCCTTCTTCTTCCAACCCTCAAGGATTTTGTCTGTGTACTGGAAGCTTGCCTGTCCGGTCTGGAGAACGGTACGGTTACATGCCTCCTGAATGATCTCCATGGAAAAGCCATAAGTCTTGAGCCAGGTATCCATAAGTGTGATCTCTGTCTCAACAGGATTACGGTTTGTGATTCCCAGTGCCTTAAGGATTGTAAAATATTCTTTATTATAACGTGAATTAGACTGCTTTGCCTGATCGACAGTCGTGATCCCCTGTTCTGCCCAGGCAATGGCAACTTTCTCGATATAACGGATGCTTTTATGATTGTGGCTGACGCAATACTCAAGAAGATACTCGATCAGGTCTGCACTTAAGCCCAGCCCGTCGTAAAAAAAGAGCAGCTTCTGACTCTCTGTAGGAGAAAGCGTCTTGCCGAGATACTGTTCTGCGATATAGAGAATCTGAATGATCTCTTCATTCTGCTTCAGCTCACGGATACGTTCAGGGGTCAGTTCCTGCTTCCTGACGGAAGCAGGCGTCCCACTGGAAGAAACCATAGGAGCAGGAGCCACAGGCGGCGAAACAATTGGCTGCTCTATCGTAGAAACTGTTTCCACAGAGGCTGAGATGGAAGAAGTTGCCTCTGCGTGTTTGTCAGGAGAGAGCAGTACGATGCCACAGAGTTTATTATTGTCTGTGAAATCGAGGGCGATCAATTCCTGCTTTGCCCAATATTTCAGTGCACGGAGAATATCTCTCTCGGTGCACAGCAGACGGTCAGCCATCTGCTCCAGACTGAAAGAAACCGGAGCACTGGAGAGTGAACGCAAAAGATAGATATATACTTTGACGAATTCCCCATTTGCCTCCGGCATGTAATTGTCGATAAATGTGTTCGATAAAATCGTGACCTCCGCCATGGAGGAATTCTGTAAGGTGATCATTGCCATGAAATATCGCTCACTTTCTAAGAAAAAAATTCCGGCTGAATACTGCCGAAACAGCGGCAGTTTGGAACAATTGGATTATAGCACAACCTTTTTCAAAAGAGAATAGGGTATTTTCCGGCAAAAGATTTCCACAATAAAATGTGGATAATGTGGATAATGTGGAAAGTGAAATCGGCATAAAATTATCTGCAACCATGATAAATGTCGATAAAACGTGCATATTAGCGCATTTTTGCAGGGTTTAGCATGCACTTATGTAAACAGCTGAGAGTAATAAAAATCCACATGCTATACACCACTGAAAATGTGTATAAGCATGTGGATAATGTGGATAACTTACTTGCCGAGGAGCTGTTCTCCAATATTTACAACGTCTCCGGCCCCCATAGTTATCAACAGGTCACCCTGTGTACAATTTTCAAGCAAAAAGTTCTCGATTTCGTCAAAAGTCGGGAAATATTCGCATGGAGTGCCGATCTCAGAGATCAGTTCCTGCAGATTTGCAGAGGAAATTCCGAGGTTATCTGTCTCTCTGGCTGCATAAATATCAGCAAGAACGACATGATCTGCCAGGGAAAGAGCTTTGGCAAATTCAGGAAGCAGAGCCTTGGTACGTGTATAAGTATGTGGCTGGAAAACACACCAGATCTTTTTGTGTGGATAATTCTTTGCTGCGTGGAGGGTTGCCTCGATCTCTGTCGGATGATGTGCATAATCATCGATGATCGTAACGCCGCCAATCTGGCCCTTGTACTGGAAACGGCGGTCTGTTCCTGTAAAGTCCTTAAGTCCCTCAAAGATCACTTCATTGGAAAGTTCCAGAAGCTGTCCGCAGGCGATAGATGCCAGTGCATTGGAAACATTGTGGATTCCCGGAACGCGGAGGGTGCAGGTTCCGATCGGCTCACCGTTATGGAGCACACGGAAAGTAGCATGTCCGAATTCATCGTATGTGATGCTGTTGGCTGTGTAGTCAGCCTCCTTCTCAAGACTGTAGGTGATGACTTTGCACGGAAGATCCTTCGCGATCTCCTCGTATTTCGGAGTGTCTGCGTTGATGATGAGTGCACCGTCTGCCGGAAGAAGCTCTGCAAACTTACGGAAAGAATGACGGATGTCATCGATATCCTTGAAGAAATCCAGATGATCTGCATCCATGTTCAGGATAATGCTGATCTTCGGGAAAAAGCTAAGGAAGCTGTTGGTGTACTCGCAGGCTTCAGTGAGGAAAGTCTCTGACTGACCTACACGGATATTTCCACCGATCGCCGGAAGGATACCTCCGACACTGATGGTCGGATCACACTCGCCTTTGAGCAGAATGTGGGAGATCATGGAAGTTGTGGTAGTCTTGCCATGCGTTCCGGATACTGCAATCGGTGTGTCGTAGTTGCGCATGATCTGTCCGAGAAGCTGCGCTCTGGTGAGCATCGGGATGCCTTTTTCCTTCGCACAGGCGAATTCCGGGTTGTCCGGATGGATGGCTGCTGTGTAGACAACAACGTCAACAGAGTCCTTGATATTGGAAGCACGCTGTCCGTAGTAGAGAGTAGCCCCTTTTTCCTCGAGAAGAGTGGTCAGCGGGCTTTTCTTTGCGTCGGAGCCGGAAATGGTGAATCCCTCTTCCAGAAGAACCTCAGCCAGTCCGCTCATGCTGATTCCGCCAATACCAATGAAATGGATGGCGATCGGTTTATGAAAGTCTATCTGATACATAATAATAATCTCCTTAATTTTGTTTCGTAACTGTTCAGTAACACTCACAGTTACGAACTACTGAATAGTTACTTTATTTTTTACCATTATACCTCGTGCGAATAGAAATGAAAAGTAGAAGTTTGGTGGGTGTAAAAACATACAAAAATATGTCGAAAAATTGTGCAAAACTCACATAAAAAGCGATATGACGATTTTTTGACATACTAAAAACGTGTGCAATAAATATAAAAAACACAAAATTAACACAAAAAAATTGTAAATAATGTTCACTAATCCAGACGAGTATGGTATAATTAAGAAATCATAAAAACAAGAGGTGAGTGCATGATTAAGAAAGAGATGATCGCCATGCTGCTGGCGGGCGGTCAGGGCAGCAGACTTGGAGTATTGACAGCTAAGGTAGCGAAACCAGCGGTCGCCTTTGGGGGAAAATATCGTATCATTGATTTTCCGCTGAGTAACTGTATTAATTCAGGCATTGACACAGTGGGCGTTCTGACGCAGTATCAGCCATTGCGTCTGAATACACATATCGGAATCGGAATCCCGTGGGATCTGGACAGGAATGAGGGCGGTGTGACCGTGCTGCCTCCGTATGAGAGGAGCGACAACAGCGAATGGTACACCGGAACAGCAAATGCGATCTTCCAGAATCTCGATTACATGGAGCAGTACAATCCGGATTATGTACTGATCCTTTCCGGTGACCACATCTACAAGATGGATTATGAGATCATGCTGAATTTCCACAAGGCAAACAAAGCGGATATCACAATTGCATGTATGCCTGTCCCGATGGAGGAAGCAAGCCGCTTCGGCATCATGGTAACCGACGAGACAGGGCGTGTGAAGGAATTCGAGGAAAAACCGGAGAAGCCGAGCAGCAATCTGGCTTCTATGGGAATTTACATATTCAGCTGGCCTGTGCTGAAGGAGGCACTGATCGCACTCAAGGCACAGAGTAACTGTGACTTTGGCAAGCATATCCTTCCTTATTGTAAGGATAAGGGACAGAGACTTTTTGCCTACGAATACAGTGGATACTGGAAGGATGTAGGTACTCTGGGATCTTATTGGGAAGCCAATATGGAACTGATCGACATTGTTCCGGAGTTCAATCTTTATGAAGAATACTGGCGGATCTATACCAAGGGAGATATCATCCCGCCTCAGTACATTGCAGCAGATGCAGTGACAGACTGCTGTCTGATCGGAGAGGGCGCGGAGATCTATGGTGAAGTATATCATTCGGTCATCGGTCCGAATGTTGTGATCGGCAAGGGAACAGTAGTGAAGGATTCTATTATTATGAGGAACACTGTAATAGGAAAGAATACAGTTCTGGACAAGGCGATCCTGGCAGAGGATGTTACGGTTGGTGATAATGTTATTATCGGATGCGGAGAAGAAGCGGAGAATGTACTCAAGCCCGCAGTTTATGCGTTCGGACTTGCTACGATCGGAGAGCAGAGCGTCATACCGGACAATGTTAAGATAGGAAGAAACACAGCAATTTCAGGAGTTACCGTAGCGGATGACTATCCGAACGGAATTCTTGAGAGTGGACAGATTATCAAAGCAAAGGATGGTGAGCAGTCATGAAGGCAATCGGGATTATCCTTGCAGGCGGCAATAACAGCCGTATGAGGGAATTGTCGGACAAGAGAGCGATCGCAGCAATGCCGGTAGCCGGAAGTTACCGCAGTATAGATTTTGCACTGAGTAATATGGCAAATTCACATGTACAGAAAGTTGCCGTACTGACTCAGTACAATGCAAGATCCCTCAACGAACACTTGAGTTCATCCAAATGGTGGGATTTTGGGCGCAAGCAGGGAGGACTTTTTGTATTTCCCCCTACGATCACCAAGGACAACAGTCTGTGGTATCAGGGAACAGCAGATGCAATTTACCAGAACATTGATTTCCTCAAGAAGAGTCATGAGCCGTATGTCGTGATCGCATCAGGTGACTGTGTCTACAAGATGGATTACAATAAGGTTCTGGATTTCCATATTTCGAAGCGTGCGGACATCACTGTTGTATGTATGACATGCAAGGATCAGAAGGAAGTAGAGCGTTTTGGCGTGGTCCGCATGAATGACGATTTCAGGATTGAGGAATTCGAGGAGAAACCGATCGTTTCTAATTATAATACGATCTCTACCGGTATTTATGTCATCAGACGTCGTCAGCTGATCGAGCTTCTTGAGCGCGCTGCCCAGGAAGGCAGACATGATTTTGTAAACGATATCCTGATCCGTTACAAAAACCTCAAACGAATTTACGGCTATAAGATAGATGATTACTGGAGCAATATTTCTACTGCAGAAGCATATTATCGAACCAATATGGCATTCCTGCAGCCGGAGATCCGGAATTATTTCTTTAAGCAGGAGCCGGCGATCAAGACCAAGATCGACGATCTTCCACCGGCAAAATATAATCCGGGAGCAGTCGTAAAGAACAGTCTTGTTGCGAGTGGATGCATCATCAATGGTACAGTTGAAAATTCTGTACTGTTCAAGGATGTCTATGTAGGCAACAACTGTGTGATCAGGAATTCTGTGATCCTCAATGATGTTTATCTGGGCGATAATGTCCGGATCGAGAACTGCATCGTTGAGAGCCGCGACACGATCAAGGCAGATTCCTGCTATACCAGTGAGGACGGCAAGGTCCGTATCATTGTAGAGAAGAATGAAAGGTACGCATTATGATCTGGCTGCTGTAAGCAGCACTGAATAAATACAAAATGAAACTGTGCGTATGAAAACGAAAGGGGCAGCAAACAAATGAATATTACAGATGTACGTGTGAGAAAGATTGCAAAGGAAGGAAAAATGAAAGCGGTCGTTTCGATCACGATAGATGATGAATTTGTAGTACATGATATCAAAGTGATCGAGGGTGAGAAGGGATTGTTCATCGCAATGCCAAGCCGCAAAGCAAGTGACGGGGAATACCGTGATATCGCACATCCGATCAATTCACAGACAAGAGACCATATCCAGAGCATGATCCTTGAGAAATATCAGGAACTTCTGGATGCAGAGGACGGCGGGGAACTGGAAGAAGCCGCTGCAGAATAAATAGATGTCAGGTATGCCAGCCTGTTGGGAGTGATCCCGGCGGGCTGGTTTTTTACTGTAATTTTTTTGTAACAGATATGGTGGAAATGCGGTGAAATCAGAGCTTTTTCCTACAAATGTTACATGAATGTTACAAAAATTAAATAAAAGTGTTGATTTTATGAAAAAATATGTTATACTAAGAATACAAAAAAATTATGAGGTGTTTATATGAAAAGTAAGAAAGTTCTTTCACTGCTGATAACATGTGCAATGACTGCTTCTATGGGAACTACCGTATTTGCTTCTACAGAAGATCAGATAGCCGCAGCACAGGCTCAGAAGCAGGAAGCGCAGGCAGGACTTGACCAGGCACAGGCAAACATCAGTGGTCTGGAGAGCAAGAAACAGGAACTCGAATCCTACCTGTCAGAACTGAATTCACAATATAATGAACTGACAGAGAGCATTTCCCAGTTAAGCACACAGGCTGCTGAGAAAGAAGATGAGTTAAATAAAGTCAAGGTTGCACTCGCCAGCGCGAAGAAGGCAGCCATTAAGCAGAAGGAAGCAATGTCCGACCGTATCCAGTACATATATGAGCACGGCGGCACTACCATGTTTGAGGCACTGATCTCAGCCGGAAGTCTTTCCGAGCTTCTGAATCAGGCAAACAATATTTCCGAGCTTTCCAAATACGACAGAAATATGCTTGAGAAATACGAAGCAACACAGCAGAATATCGCCGATCAGCAGCAGAAGATCGAGGAGGAGTCCGCTTCCATCAATACTATGCTCGCAGAGAAAGGCTCCAAGCAGCAGGAAGTCCAGAATCTTGTTGCAACAACAAGTGATGATATCAGCTCCTATGTAAGTCAGATCAGTGAAAGTCAGGAAGAAGCAGATGCTCTGATGGCACAGGTCAACAGTGCAGACAATGATATCGCAGTTCTGATGGAGCAGGTTGAACAGGAACGTGCGGCAGAGGAGGCAGCAGCTCAGGCTGCAGCTGAAGCAGCCGCTGCAGAGGAAGCTGCAAGTGAAGAGGATTCCTACAGCGAGGATACTTCAGAGTACGATTCCAGTGACGAGTCCTATGATGAAAGCGATGGATCTTATTCTGAGGACGAGTCCTATGATGAAAGTGATGGATCTTATTCTGAGGACGAGTCCTATGATGAGAGTGATGACTCTTATACAGAGGATTCTTCCTCATCAGACGGCTCAGATGATTATTCTGAGGACACAGCAGGAACTATCGATGATGACAGCCAGTACACAGATGTATCTGAGGATACTTCCAGTGACGATTCTTATACAGAGGATTCTTCTGATTCCGGTGAGGATGACAGTTCTTCAGACAGCAGTTCTTCTTCTGACTCCAGTCAGGGAACTTACCTTGGAAACTTTAAGCTGACCGCTTACTGTAACTGTGCGATCTGCTGTGGAACAGCAGGAAACGCAACTGCCAGCGGAACCATGCCGGTAGCAGGCCGCACCGTAGCCATGGCCGGCGTACCATTTGGAACCAAACTTCTCATCAACGGCAATGTTTACACCGTAGAAGACCTTGGAACACCATACGGACATGTAGATATCTACTGCAGCAGCCACAGCGAGGCACTGAGCTTCGGACTGCAGTACGCAGATGTTTACCAGCTGAACTAAATTTAATTATTAATACAGATTTATAATAAAAAAAGCCCGTACCCCAGGACTACTTATCGGTTGGATGAGTGGTGTGGGGGTGGGCTTTTTTGTTGTATTGCATGTCGAAGAAGCACGGGTGGTGCTTCTGTTTTTTTACAGGTATGGTGTGCCGGGGATTTCGGGGTAGCTACCCATGCCGATGAGGAGTTCGAGGCCGACCTGACGGGCTTCGAGGACGGCGGCTTTGACGGCACTGGCATCGCCGGAGATGCCGAGGATGACTTCATTGGAGTGGCTCGTGCCGATGCTCGGGGTCATGTAACAGGCAATGTTGACAGCAGATGCTTTCATTGCGGTGTCCGCCATGACGAGACCGATCGCAGCAGGAGAGCCAGCCATGAAGCCGAAGGCCTGCCCCGGTACAGCGTGGAAGGCTTTTTGCAGGGCTGTGCCTGCGCTGGCGGAAAATGTAAATTCAAGATGTCCGGAGTCACTGATGTACAGTTCTCCGGCATTTCGCTTCGTGAGTTCAAGTGCGAGCTCGATCGCATGACGCACGTCGGAGACATCATTACCGCCAATTACGATATAGTTGCCGTGGCCGCCCCAGCCTTTGGTGTCTCTTGGGAATTCGATGGAGAGGACTTCGGTGTTGGTGGCTTTGACTGCGTCGTCTATTGCGGTGATCTGACCGGCGGCTCCGGTCCTGGAGCTGAAGAGCCCCAGGGCGTGGTATTTGGTGCCGATATTCATGGTTTCCAGGAGGGTGTCATCTATGCCGGAGATGACGAGGCCGATGGTGTCGAGGACGGTGGTGCCGACGAATTCGGTGCGGGTGCAGTGGGTACTGATACTGTTTACGTCTATCATAGTAGGATCTCCTTTCGCCCGCCGCTGGCGGGCGAGTTTTGTGTGTTATTTATAATATAGCGTATATTGTTGCGCCTTTCAAGGAGAGAGAGTTTTTTTTCGCTTTGGAAAGCGTGGCAAACCTTTGCGAGGGGAGGGCACTCATAGTTGCGAAGACCGTTCTCCCCTCGCGCTCCCCTCCTGGTCACGCGGTGGGCTGTTTCGCTGGCGCGAAAAGCGCTGATGTTTAGGGAGAACTAAGATGGGTGAAAGGTGCTGGGGGTTGACGGGGAGGGGTGGTGTAATTATAATGGATTGCAATTAGATTAAACTAATAATAGTTTTACGTGACGTACATGAGAGTAGTTAGTGTATGGAGGAGGAATAATAAAGATGGCTACTTATAATGCTGGGCGTGGTGAGAAGGATGTTTTGGCTGGGATTGGGGTTGGGATGCCCTGATAAGAAATAAACCGGATAACCATTCATGGATATCCGGAAATGACAGCAAAATGGAAAGATTTTGACCAAATATAACGCAATCTCCGGCGCTCCTACCGCCGAAGAAATAATATCCCCGCCCCGCGGAGCCTCACCCCGCGGGCGGGGATATATTATAGATATCAGAAGCAGAAGCACAAAAAATTGTTCATACCTGCATGCTGAGACTATTGAACTTTTTATCCAAACAACATAAACAAAACACACGATACAATCACTTATATCCTAACAGAAAATTTTTTTAATTTTTTTCAAAAAACCTGTTGACAATTCCGATACCCTATAATATAATATGTCTTGCGTTGAACGACATAACAAAATTAAACAACGAAATAACGAAGTGTGGCTCAGTTTGGTAGAGCGCTGCGTTCGGGACGCAGAGGTCGCAGGTTCAAATCCTGTCACTTCGACTAACGACGAAGGAACTCCTTAAATAAAGGAGTTCCTTTTTTGACCAAAAAGAACACAAATATAAAAGAGAGGCTGTTGAGCCTCTTTTAATATTCTTCATCGCTCGGTTACGTTTTATTTTATCGATGTGTCAGAATCGTCACACATCTCATCAAAGATAAAGAGAGAAAACGATGTTTTCTGTACTTGTATTGTATGTGATAAGTTATTGAAAATCAACAGCTTTTTATTTTTCGTTCCCCAAAATTCGACAATATCGTTACTGTTCAGAGGCAATGGTGTGATCGCTCTCTTGATATGTCCCCCACCTGACCGCACAAAGTAAATGATTGTGTGCGCGGGAAAGCTGGCTGGATGACCAGGCAGGAAGCAAGCGAGTTGAAGGTTCATGGAAATTGAGAGGCAGGAAAAAATAGAGGGCGAGTCATCGCCCTCTTAATTTTACATCCCCACAAGCAGCTCCTCAAAATCCTCCTGGCGCATTGGGCGATAATAAAGGAAGCCCTGGATTTCGTCACAGCCTTCTTTTTTGAGGAATTCCGCGATGTTTTCGGTTTCGACACCTTCACACACGATCGATTTATCCATGCGTTTCAGCATATGGAAGATCTCCTCCAGCACGATCTGCGCCTTCTCATTCAGCGAGTCGCCGAGGAATTTGCGGTCGATCTTGACTTCGTCGAAGAGCAGGTCTTTCAGCGTATTCAACGAAGAATATCCCGATCCGAAATCATCCATCGAGATCTGGATGCCCTGCCGCTGCAGGCACCGGATCACCTGGTTGACTGCTTCTGGGTTGTTCACGTAAGTCGATTCTGTGATCTCAAACGTCAGATGCGAAGGTTTTACCCCATAAGTATCAAGCAGTGACTGGACCTTTTCGACAAAAACCTGTGGCTGTTCGAAGTGTAACGGAGATATGTTCAGCGAGATACGGAACGATTCCGGCAGCCGGTCTTCAAATTTTTTGAGCCACGCAAACGTTTTTTCATAGACATAATAATCAAGCTCTACAACAACCCCATTCTGCTCAAACAATGGAATATAAACCGCCGGAGACCAGAGTATTTTGCCATTGTGGATCCAGCGGACCAGAACTTCCGCACTGCATGGAACACCGCTCACAGGCTCAACCTTTGGCTGGAAATAAATCTCAAACTCCTCTTTTTCAAGAGCCTGATGAAACGAATGAAGAATCTCGGCCTGCATTTTTTCCTGCTGGTCGATTTCATCCGAATAGATGCAGACATGAGAAAGCATTTTTTTTGCGATCCGCCGCGCGACATTCGCACATGAAAGTGTAGACTCCGGAGAAGGTTCCTCAGGCACAAAGCAGATTCCCGAATTTGTCCGGAAGAAGCTGATGTGATACGTATCCAGCATCCTGCGGCTGATCCGCTCGTCCAGCTTCCTGATCTGCTCCGTCAGTGCAACGGTATCCAGCGAGGACGTATCTGTCAGACTCACAAATACATCCGAGAAGAACCTTGCCGTGTAGAGTGAAAATGATGCAGCCGCCAGCTCCTCATAGACAATATTAAGAATCTCATTTCCCATAGGATATCCATATTTATCATTGATATAATGAAAATTTTCAATATCCGTAGAGATCATCGCGATCTGATGTCCGCTTCTGGCATTTGCCTGAATCTGTCGGATCTTTTCAAAAAGCACCTCTGAGGACACTGTAGGAATTACATTTTTAACCCGCGACACATGCACATTCCCCTGTTTTGCGGCAAGCTGTTTTTTGTGCGCCTTGTCCTGATACATTTTTTTGTCCGCGGCATTGATCAGATCCTCCATCATGAAATAATGGTTTCGATAACTGACTTCATACCCGACTGCATAACTCAGCGGCAGATCCGAATGACTGTTGTACTCCTGTACAAGCTCCCCGAGCCGCGCATCCGTTCCGGCAAGCTTTTCCGGTGAGGTTTCCTTCTGGATGATGATAAATTCATCTCCTCCGTAACGAGCAAGGAAACTGTGTTCATCGAGGATCCGTGTCAGACAGTAGGTAAATGCCTGGATAAATTCGTCTCCTTTTTCATGACCATAAGTGTCATTTACATATTTCAGATTGTTGAGGTCAAACATCATAACCCCGATATCAAACGTATCCGGACGGTCATTCAGCTCCTGGATCTTTTTTTCCAGAGATTTTTTGTTATGTACGCCTGTGATATCGCGAAACGCATTGACGAGCAGTCGTGAAAGCATCTCCCTCTCGATCAGAGCGAGTACGATCGTAAAGATCAGCAGCACCAGCGATACCTGGATCAGCCGGTGTATTGGCTCATACGAGACTGCCGGGCTGCGCTGCAGTTTCAGAAGATACAGGTCAAAAACCAGCATCGCAAGCAGCTGCCCCAGAATGATCTCGCAGAGATACAGTATATTTTTATTTTTTTTCATAAAAAACTCTCCCTCAGTAACAACTAATAAAAAATCATTCGTCCCGTACAATGATCATTTTGGCAAGATCCTTGTCAATTCCAATCTTGCTGTCCTTGACCCGGACGACGAAATATCCGAAAAAAGATGAAAGAATGCATATTTCTGTGTTCTCCACCAGCCCCAGAGATTCCAGATGGTGCCGCTGTTCCTCTTTTCCGCAGATCTTTTGTATGATATATGGTGTGCCGATATCAGCTAAATTAAGTGGCATAATCCCTCCATTTATGGTAATGATCGTGCAAAATTGATTAGTTTCGACTAACATTATAACGTAAACAAAAAACGTGTCAATATCTTTGCTCCAAAGTCAGCAAAAAAGATCTGGACTTTTACACGGAGATATAACGAAAAAGTGTAGGAAAGTTGCCGGTAGTCCAAGAATTTTGTTGACAAAAAAATATATACAGGTCTACAATAAAAACAGTAAAATATGGGCAAAAGAGCAACAGCAGTATTGATCGGAATACTGCTTTTTGTTCTGCGTTCCAGAAGTGCATCCGAAAAAATCGAGAAACTTGTTATAAGAAACAATAATATTGCAGTCAGGGAGATCATTTCTTCAACCTGGCCAAAGGCAGAGATCATCGAAGCCGGAAGTCTTGCGGAATGCAGGCAAAAAGTCCTGAGCGGTGAGGCAGACGGTGCTCTGATCATGTCTTATGCAGCACAGAAGCTTGCAAGAGATGATGTTCAGAACCGGCTCCGTGTAGATATCGTTCCGGGAGCGTCCCTGGATCTGCAGATGGGTGTTCATGCAGATATTGACTGTCATTTCTATGGAATCTGGGAAAAAACATTCGCAGATGTTTCTGAGAATATTCTTGCAGAAGTTGTTCAGCCTTATCTTGAACAGACGGCAACACCGACAATGCTCGCCTATCTGTTTGACCATCCAATATATCTCATTATCTGTTGTATGGGCGTTTTTATGATCCTGTGTCTGCTCCTTCTGTACAGACAGTCCGTACAGAGCCGGAAACGCCAGCAAAAAATCTCAGAAGAACTTGAGACAGCACTGGATAATATTTCCACAGAGGGAAATTATCTTCTTGTCCTGATCAACTCCATCCTTGATGTGAATCAGCTGGAGCACGGTGCGGTGGAACTGACAGAGGAGGCTTTTAACCCGGCATACTGTCTGATGGAAAGTGCGGAAGTCCTTCAGCCGCTTGCAGACAAGAAGGAACAGCATCTGACTGTCGACTGTGACCAGATGGACCGAGTGGTTCTCGGAGATGTCAACCGGCTGAAACAGATTATTATCAATATTGTGTCGAATGCGATCAAATATACGGATGCGGGAGGAAGTATTTCTCTTAAGCTGGAATGTCTTCCGGAGCATAAATACCGTTTCAGCTGTGCAGATAACGGAATTGGAATGTCCGTTGTCAAGGGCTTTACGGATCTGATGGGCGGTTCACTGGCAAAAAGGTCCTTCTCGTTGAGGACAATGTTCTGAATGCCGAGATCGCGATGGAACTTCTGCAGAGCATCGGGCTCAATGTCGACTGGGCTGATAATGGTAAAGTCGGCGTGGAACGTTTTGAGAGTTCCAGACAGGGTGAGTATTTTGCCGTCTTTATGGACATGCAGATGCCTGTCATGGATGGTGTGGAGGCGACAAGGATGATCCGCCACAGTGACCGCGATGACAATAATATTCCGATCTTTGCGATGACAGCCAATACCTTTGCAAGCGGCCGCAAAAACTGCCGCAATGCGGGAATGAACGGATATATCCCGAAACCTGTCAGCATCAAGGACATTACGGATACTTTGAACGGAAGTACACATCAGTTATAATTTTACAGAAATCATGAGGGACGAGCGATCGTCCCTTTTATGAAGAAAAGAGGAAAAATGGTTACAGACCTGACAAAGGAACATCCGGATAAAACGTTATGGCGTTTTTTGCTTCCGATGATGTTCAGTGTGGCTTTTCAACAGATATACAATATTGCGGACAGTATGATCGCGGGAAGATTTGCGGGAGAGGATGCGCTGGCTGCGGTTGGGGCGTCTTACCCGATCACTGTTATTTTTATGGCATTTGCTGTGGGAATGAACCTTGGGGCATCTGTGATTGTATCGAGACTGTTTGGAGCGGGCGACCGCAAGGGTGTGAAGCGTGCTGTTACGACGGCTTTTGTCTCATCACTGAGTCTAGCTGTGATCCTGACAGTGTATGGATATTTTTTCTGCCGCAATATGATGGAATGGATCCACACGCCACAGAATATCATGCAGGACGGAGTGCTGTATCTTAAGATTTATGTGTTTGGACTGATCTTTCTGATGCTGTACAACGTCTGCACGGGGATTTTTACTGCGCTTGGTGATTCCAGGACGCCGCTGTGGTTTCTGCTTGGATCATCGGCAGGAAATATTGCCCTGGATCTTTTGTTTGTGGCGAAACTTCACTGGGGCGTAGCCGGTGTTGCATGGGCAACTTTTATTGCACAGGGGATTTCGGCGGTGCTGGCGCTTGTCACATTGCTGGTGAGACTGCAGAAGTTTGCAGGAATGGAAAGAGTGCAGCTGTTTGACAGGACACTTTTTGTACAGATCCTTGCAATTGCGGTGCCGAGTATTCTGCAGCAGAGTGTTTTGAGCGTGGGTAACCTTTTTGTCCAGGATATCGTAAACAGATATGGGTCAGCAGTCGTTGCAGGATATTCCGGGGCGATCAAACTGAATACATTTGCGATCAATATTTTTATGACGCTTGGTTCCTGCCTTTCGAGTTATACGGCACAGAACATTGGCGCAGGAAAACAGGAGCGGATTCCGATGGGATTTCGGACAGGTCTGAAACTTTCGGAGCTGACAGCACTTCCATTTGTAATCCTTTATTTCGGACTCAGCCAGCAGATGATGGGGCTTTTCCTGAATGCAGAAAGTTCAGCGGCGATCCATGCAGGTGTGATGTTTCTTCGGATCGTCTCGCCGTGGTATTTCATGATCGTGGTGAAACTTATGACAGATGGGATCATCCGGGGTTCCGGGGCAATGATCTACTTTGTTATTGCGACGATTCCGGACCTGATTCTTCGAATCGGATTTGCACTGATGCTTTCACCTAGATTTGAAAGTACGGGAATCTGGATGGCGTGGCCGTTCGGGTGGATCGCAGCAACTGTATTGACGATTATTTTTTATCGGAAAGTAAAAAATGGATATGGAATGAAGAATGCCGCTGGTCAGAGATGACTGGCGGTGTTTTTGTATATTGAGAAAGTGCCGGTAGTGTTTCTGGGAATTCTATGGTGGATCTGAGTGGGAAAATAAAAAAGTACGAAATGGACTACATGAAAAGAAAATTTATGAGAAAGTGAAAAAACGGATCATATGAGATTTTTGAAAAATTCCCCGACATCGCAGTGCAAAATCTGTGAGAGTGCGAGCAGTTCACTGACTTTGATGTTCATACGGTTTGTTTCCAGCTTTGCGTAAGTGCTCTTGGAGATCGGGATTCCCATGAGATTCAGACGGGCGATCACCTGATCCTGTGTGAGCTTGTTCTGATAACGCATCTGCTGAATATTCCCGCCGATGTCCAGGTCCGGTCGTATTTTCTGCATATCGTCTTCCTCATAAATAAATTTCGCAATAAAGAAAGCTCTTATGCATTGATGATATAGACGAATTCTTTTATAATGTTTCGTAATAGGGAAACATTTGTCCTGAAACGGAAAAGACATAACATAAAAAACAACACGTCTGATCCGCAGGAAAAGAAGGAGTAAATATGGGGATAGAAAATGAATTGTCACAGATGTGTGCAATGATCGAGAGCGGGAAACTGTGTTATGCGGATGCGGTGTATTATCTGAAGTTGATGAGAAAAAAGTATGGGATCGGGGAAAAAGAATTTCAGCAGATTTATGATGTGTGGAGCAGGGAAGGAGAATTAAGCGGAGAACTGAATTGGCGCAGAGGCAGAGCAGAAGATGAATCAGATGGATTGTATCAGAGAGTTCTGGATGGATTATATGAGACGGTGGAAGCGGGAGAAATGACTCTGGAAATGGTGACGGAAAATCTGTGGGAGGATGCCTACAAAATAAAAAAAGATCCGAACAGAGGTTATGTCGGTTTTTATCCGGAACTGCCGGGGTGCATCGGATATGGGAAAGATAAGGAGATGCTTCGCGGAAATATGAAAAAGTCTCTGAGAAAGTGGATTCGCGCGGGGTATGAGCAGTGGCATGAGCGATGGATCATGGATGGATGCGAGAAACTGTAAGGTCTATTTTGAAATGGGGGTTCATATACATAAGTGATGTAAAAAAACAGGAGGATAACTTTGGCGGAATATCGACGCTTTGTGGCGTATGTATATGAATACCTGAAAGGAAAAAAAGGGAGCAACTGTGGTTTTATCAGGGTAGAGGCCTGGGGAAAACTGTGCAGGATGGAGATCCATCTGCGCTGTCCGGGACTGCTTGCGGGAACGGACTGTAGTGTTTATGGATTTGTAAGGAAAAAAGGACTGCTTGATGGCAGCAGGATCGGAAACTGTCGGACGGAAGAGGGAAAGATGGACTGTCTGCTGGAAACAGAGACGATGGCTGTCGGGCATGGGAAGATCCCGCTTGAGGAAATGAATGGTATGGTGCTGATCCTGGAAAGTGGAGGATTCTTTGGCACAGAATGGGATGACCAGCCGATCCGGCCGGAGGACTTCCGGGTGATGCCGGAGGCACGGAAGGAGCCGAAATCTGATGGGGAATCGAAGCGTGTTGGAACGGAAGAAGGAAAGACTGATCGTGGAGGACAGGAGCAGGAAACGGAAGATGCGAAATTGATGGGAAGTCTACACAATAATGTAGAAAATGCTGGCGAGGATGAAAGAGATATAGTGGATGGAAACATAACGGAACAGAGTGCAGGTGAAGGGGCGATGAAATCTCAGGATAAATCGTCGCAGGATATGGACACTTCGCGGCTGGAAATCCATACTCAGTCCATAGAAGGGCAGGAAATCGAAGAATATCCGCGCCCACCGCATGGTCCGGGGCCGGGAGGACCGAATCGTCCACCGGAGCCACCGCGCCCACCGTATGGTCCAGGACCGGGAGGACCGAATCGCCCACCGGAGCCACCGCGCCCACCGCATCAGCCAGGGGCAGGTCATCCGGTACCGCCACCGATGCCGGGTCCAGGTCGTCCAGTACCACCCCCGCCACCGCGTCCACCACACATGTTCGGGCAGGCTCGTACATCGAAGCCTATCGGTACACCATGTGACGCATTCAACGATGGTGAGCTGACCGACTGCCGCAAGATCACCCCGGAAGAGCTCTGTTTCCTGGGCCGCCGCGCCTGCATGCTGCGTAACAATCGCTTCTTACAATATGGCTATTATAATTTCGGGCATCTTCTTCTCTGTCGTAATACCTGCGGACAATGGATCCTCGGCGTCCCCGGCGGTTACGATCAGCAGGAACGCTTCATGGCGAATATGTTCGGTTTTTCCTACTTCAAAGAAAGCCCCAACATACGTATTCCAAAAGGCAAAGGAGGCTACTGGTATCGCTTAATCGATGCCCCGAATCTCAACTCTTGAGATATTTTCCAGAAGAATTTCCCGGAAATGTTCCAGTTCTTCCAGAGAATAACTGCTGAATCCAGGCTGCAGAACCTCGTCCGAGTCTCTGTAAGCCTGGAGATAATAGGCTTTGGCACCCTTTAACCATGCGCCGATCTTATGGAAATCTTCTTCATTGTGCAGTTCCCGCACAACTGTCGTTCGGAATTCATAATCCAGTTCTCCATGCAGCAAAAAATCAACCGTTTCCTTTACCGCATCCAGATCGGGTTTCAGAAGCCCCGTCAGGGAGGGATAATTCTCCGGACAGGCTTTGATATCGACAGCAGCCATCTGGATGAGACCTTTTTCTGCAAGATTTTTCAAAACCTCCGGCTGCGTTCCATTTGTGTCAAGTTTGACCGGATATCCCATTTCACGGATCTTACCAATAAAATCTTCAAGGTCCGCACTCAATGTCGGTTCTCCGCCGGAAATACAGACCCCTTCCAGAATCCCGTTCCGCTTTTTGAGAAAACGCAGAACTTCTTCCTCAGAAATCTCCGGCTCCTCGGAAGGATGCAGCACCAGCGAACTGTTCTGGCAGAACGGACAGCGGAAATTGCAGCCGCCAAGAAAGATCGTCGCCGCAACCCGCCCCGGATAATCAAGTAATGTCGTTTTGTTTAAACCATGTATATGAGGCATGCTTTCCCCTTCTTTCATCATGATGTCTGATATTTTATTCTAGTTATTTTTCATTGCTTTTGCAAGCGGATTTCTTTATACTGGATAGCAGTAACAACCAGACGACCGGAAACCCACCACACAAAAAAGGAGAAAACATGTTGACAGAACAGGAAAAATTCATGAAAGAAGCGATCCGGCAGGCAAAAAAAGCCCGGGCACTGGAAGAAGTTCCGATCGGCTGTGTGATCGTATACGAAGGCAAGATCATCGCAAGAGGTTATAACCGCAGAAATACAGACAAGAACACCCTGTCCCACGCAGAACTGAACGCGATCCGCAAAGCAAGCAAAAAACTTGGCGACTGGCGGCTGGAAGGCTGCACGATGTACGTGACACTCGAACCATGCCAGATGTGTGCCGGTGCACTTGTCCAGTCCCGGATCGACGAGGTGGTGATCGGAAGCATGAATCCCAAAGCAGGATGTGCGGGCTCAGTCCTGAACCTTCTTGAAGTAGAAGACTTCAACCACCAGGTAAAAACTACCAGAGGCATTCTTCAGGAAGAATGCTCCACAATGCTGTCCGATTTTTTCCGCGAACTCCGCGAAAAGAAAAAACAACGCAAAATGCTTGCAAAGCAGGAAGCACAGCAGATACAGAGGCAGGAAAACCCACAACAGGAAAATCAGTAAACCTTGTTTTTTGCAAAAATCGTGCTATGATAATAAACAAAAAGTGATTGCACAAGCAGCAGACTGAACGGCAATCCAATAAACGAGGAGGAAATGAAAATGACAGTAGAAGCATTAAGAAAAGACATGGTAGCAGCCATGAAAGCAAAGGATAAAACAACCAAGGAAGCAGTATCCGCTCTGATCTCCGCAGCAAAAAAAGCAGCCATCGACGAAGGATGCCGTGATGACATTCCGGAAGCACTGGTTGACCGTGTGATCCTCAAAGAGTTAAAGACAGTCAAAGAACAGCTCGACACCTGCCCGGAAAGCCGTGAGGACCTTCGTGCAGAATACCAGGCAAGATACGATGTAATCGCAAAATACGCACCACAGCAGATGAGCGCAGAAGAGATCAAGACTTATCTGGAAGAGAAATTCGCAGAAGTTCTCGCGACCAAGAATAAAGGTCAGATCATGAAAGCTGTCATGGGCGACCTCAAAGGCAAAGCAGACGGCAAACTCATCAATCAGGTAGTAGCAGAGTGCTGCAAATAAAACAGAGAATAAACAGACCGGAAACTGTCAGGTAAGAAAGCCTGTAGTTCCCGGTCTGTTTGTATAAAGAAACTTCTGCCTGTAAAAAATAAAAACAGTCCGGTGACAATCTGCCATCGGACTGTAAATAATTACTGTTCTCACTTCGTGCATAGTAATTATGAAAGTTCTTTTTTTCCGCGCGCCGCACTTCGAAATGTTCCCATGGACGTTACCTCTACAGTTAACTCGGCCCAGGCACCCTCACGGCACACAAGAGGTTCTGCTTAGTGCTGCTGCATTCCTGCCCTGACACGGTTCACAGAGTCCTGTTGCGTGAGACCCAAACGTCAACGCCACTTATAAAGGGCAGCCCCACAGGAGACAAGCCTCAGATTGGCATCACCCCTGCTGTAGCGGATTGCAGGTACAGGGCACCGCTATCTCCCCGGCTGCGCGGAATTTAAGTATAAACGATTTTTGTATACTTGTCAAGAGGGGGCAAAGTATTATATAATAGAAATCAAATTGCAGATGTGTTTTTTACGACTGCAAAATCTACTTTGCGTAGAAAACAATACGCAGTGAGGAGGACAATTCTATGATCAAGAGAATCGGAATGTTGACAAGCGGTGGCGACTGCCAGGCTTTAAATGCAACCATGCGAGGTGTTGTAAAGGCTCTGTCCAATACAGTGGACGACCTGGAAGTTTACGGTTTTGACGATGGATATAAAGGACTCATCTACGGCAAATACCGTATGCTGACCGCGAAGGATTTCTCTGGTATCCTGACAAGAGGCGGAACTATTCTGGGAACATCCCGTCAGCCATTCAAACTGATGCGCGTGCCGGATGAGAAGGGCCTTGACAAAGTAGAGGCTATGAAACAGACCTACTACAAACTCTGCCTGGACTGCCTCGTTATCCTTGGAGGAAACGGAACACAGAAAACAGCCAATCTGTTAAGAGAAGAAGGCCTCAATATCATCCATCTTCCGAAGACAATCGATAATGATATCTATGGCACAGATATGACTTTTGGATTCCAGAGCGCAGTAAATATCGCTACCAACGCGATCGACTGCATCCACACAACAGCAACTTCTCATGGCCGCGTATTTATCGTGGAGATCATGGGACACAAGGTTGGAAGCCTGACACTCCATGCCGGAATCGCAGGCGGCGCAGATATCATCCTGATCCCTGAGATCCCATATGATATCAAGAAAGTATGCTCCGCGATCGAGAAACGTAACAAAGAAGGCAAGCGTTTCACGATCCTCGCAGTAGCCGAGGGTGCGATCTCCAAGGAGGATGCAGAACTTCCTAAGAAGAAATACAAAGAAAAACTCGAAGCAAGAGCCAGAAAATACCCGTCAGTTTCCTACGAGATCGCAGATCAGATCAATCAGGTCATCGGAAGCGAAGTACGTGTCACTGTTCCGGGACACATTCAGCGAGGCGGCGAGCCGTGCCCGTATGACCGCGTTCTTTCCACAAGAATCGGTGCAGGTGCAGCAGAGGCCATTCTGGATGAGGAATACGGCATTATGATCGGTATCATCAATGGAAAGATCAAGAGAGTTCCGCTTGCAGAATGCGCTGGCAAACTCAAGATGGTTTCTCCGAAAGATCAGATCGTCAAAGCAGCCAAACAGATCGGTATCAGCTTCGGAGACTGAGACTAAACAATAACTGCCGCCGCGGGAGTTTTCCTGCGGCGGCTTAATGCCTGGGGATATTGACGGGGAACCGCCCGCTCAGGCAGGAAAAGGAGTACAATTATGAGTTATACTGCCCTGTACCGGAAGTTCAGGCCTGATAATTTTGCTGATGTCAAGGGGCAGGATCACATTGTGACAACGCTGACGAATCAGATCAATGCCAACCGCATCGGACACGCATATCTTTTCTGTGGAACGAGAGGTACCGGTAAGACGACTGTGGCGAAGATCCTCGCCAAGGCAGTCAACTGTCAGCATCCGGTCAACGGAAGCCCCTGTAATGAATGCGAGATGTGCAAAGCGATCCAGGCAGGAACTTCGATGAATGTGATCGAGATCGATGCGGCATCCAACAACGGTGTTGACAACATCCGAGAGATTCGAGAGGAAGTGACTTACCGTCCGACGGAGGGCAATTACAAGGTGTACATCATCGATGAGGTGCATATGCTTTCTACGGGAGCTTTTAATGCACTGCTCAAGACTCTGGAGGAGCCGCCGTCCTATGTCATCTTTATCCTGGCGACGACGGAGGCACACAAGATCCCGATCACGATCCTTTCCAGATGTCAGAGATATGATTTCCACAGGATCTCGATCGACACGATCGCAGCCCGCCTGACAGAACTTCTTAAGGCAGAGGGCGTAGAGGCAGAGGAAAAAGCCGTCCGTTATGTGGCAAAAGCCGGCGACGGTTCCATGCGAGATGCGCTGAGTCTTCTGGATCAGTGTATTGCCTTTTATCTTGGTCAGACGCTCACCTATGACAAAGTTCTGGAAGTCCTGGGAGCCGTGGACACAGAAGTTTTCAGCAAACTTCTGCGAAAAGTCCTCGCAGGAGATGTGACCGCTGCGATTCGTATCCTAGAGGAACTGATCGTAGGAGGAAGGGAACTGAGCCAGTTTGTAGGAGATTTTACCTGGTACATGCGAAACCTTCTCCTGGTCAAAACTTCCGACAATCCGGAAGAAGCAATCGACGTCTCATCCGAGAACCTCAAACTTCTCAAAGAAGAGAGTAAGATGACGGATATCGATACTCTGATGAGATACATCCGTATCTTTTCGGAACTTTCAAACCAGATCCGTTTCGCAACACAGAAACGAGTTCTGGTGGAGATCGCACTGATCAAGCTCTGCCGTCCGGCGATGGAGACAAATCTGGATTCTGTCCTTGACCGTATCCGTGTGCTGGAACAGAGGATCGATGAGCGTCCGGTGCAGCAGGTCGTTGTCCAGAGTGCGAGAGCGTCCGTACAGGAAGCAGCCCCGGCTCCGGCAGCACCACCGCAGAAAGCCGCTCCGGAGGATCTGCAAAAGATCGTATCCGGCTGGAAGGTGATCGTCGGTCAGACGACGGCAGCTTTTAAGCAGGCACTTCTGCAGTCGATCCCGAAATACAACGGAGAGACAGGTGAACCGATCCTGTATGTAGAGTTCCAGACACCGCTCGGCAGGCTTTATCCGGATGATTCCGAGGCAAAGCAGGAACTTCAGGCAATCATCGAGAAACAGCTTGGCAAGAGCATTGAACTTCACATGCTTGTCGCAGAGGACCATCAGCAGACAAACCTGACACAGATCACGGTGGATCAGGCGATCCGTCAGAATATCCATATGGATGTGCAGATAGAGGAAGCGCCGGGCTCAAGCCTGGAAGAATAAAATTTAAAATTAATGGAGGATTTACAATCATGGCAAAACGTGGAGGATTCCCGGGCATGGGTATGCCTGGAAACATGAACAACTTAATGAAACAGGCGCAGAAAATGCAGCGTCAGATGGAAGAAAACCAGAAAGCATTAGAAGAAAAAGAATTCACAGCAACCGCAGGCGGCGGAGCAGTAGAAGTAACCATTTCCGGTAAACGTGAAGTGACCAAAGTCAAACTTGACGAAGAAGTAGTAGATCCGGACGACATCGAAATGCTCGAGGACCTGATCGTAGCAGCTACAAACGAAGCACTGCGCAAAGTCGAAGAAGAATCTACAGCAGTAATGTCCAAACTCACAGGAGGACTTGGCGGCTTAGGCGGAGGACTTCCTTTCTGATGGAATATTACAGCACACACATCAATAAGCTGATTGAGCAGCTGTCCCACCTTCCGGGAATTGGGCCGAAATCCGCCCAGCGTCTGGCTTTTCACATCATGAATATGCCGAAGGACCAGGTAGGGCAGCTTACCTCATCCATCACAGAAGCAAGGGCAAAAGTCCGCTACTGCAAAAATTGCTGTACTCTGACCGATCAGGAACTCTGCCCGATCTGTGCAAATCCCAAGAGAGATGCAAGCACGATCATGGTCGTGGAGAACACCAGAGACCTTGCTGCCTATGAAAAAACCGGCAAATACGACGGTGTGTACCATGTACTTCACGGTGCGATCTCCCCAATGCTCGGTATCGGACCGGATGACATCCGTCTCAAGGAACTGATGCAGAGACTGCAGAAAGACGTAAAAGAAGTCATCATTGCGACAAATTCCAGTCTGGAAGGTGAGACAACAGCGATGTACATCAGCAAACTGATCAAACCGACCGGAATCAAAGTCACCAGGATCGCCAGCGGCGTGCCGGTAGGCGGAGATCTGGAATATATTGACGAAGTGACCCTGCTCCGTGCGCTGGAAGGCAGAGTCCAGCTTTGACAGAATTTCAGACAAAAAGCAGAAAGAGGGGATAGACTTTGGCAAGAAAGAAGGCAACTTCTTCCCAGGTGGCAGAAAGGGCAGGGGTTTCCCAGGCCACTGTATCGATGATCCTCAATCGCAGAAATAATGTTTCTTTTTCGGAAGAAACGATAGAGAAGGTAGAACGTGCCGCCAGAGAACTGGGGTACGAACTGCCTCACCGCAAGCACAAAAACAACGGCAGGAAAGAAAAACTGATCGTTGTTTTTTGTCCTACTCTTACCAGCCCTTACTATGTCCTTCTGCTTCAGGGAATCGAATCTGTAGCGAACGAGAAGGGATACGGCGTTTTTATCTGCAATACACAGAGAGATGCCAGGCTGGAAGAGCGGTATCTGAGGATGATCGGAAATATAGAACCACAGGGGATCATCTATGCCTGCAACCCGCACCCGGATTTTCAGAAGAAGGTGGAGGAACTGGCGCGCAGGATCCCGCTGGTTATCATCAGCAACAAAGAAAAGACGATCACCGTAGACGCGATCAATCAGGACAACACCATGGTAGGCAGACTGATGGCACGTCACCTTCTGGATCTTGGACACAGAGATGTGGCGTTTATCACACCGCCTCTGACAAGGAGACAGTGGCAGCGTTCCAGGAGGATTGACGGTTTTGTTAAGGAATACGAGAAGGAAGGGCTTGGAGGACATGTCCTCATCAAAGCAGCCGACGAGTCGATCGACCGCAGGATGCCCCGTATGGATTCCGAATATTCCATGGGCTATCAGCTTACGATGGAACTTCTCAAAGAACAGCGCAAGTTTACCGCGATCGCCGGTCAGAATGACATGATGGCGATCGGCGCGATCGATGCACTGGAGGAATCCAGAATCCGTGTTCCGAAGGATGTGTCCGTGATCGGCTGCGATGATATTTTTTATTCAGGGATCCGCAGGCTTTCGCTGACGACGATCGATCACTTTGTCGCCCTCAAGGGCAGGGATGCCTGCGATATCATCATAAGAAAGATCACTACAAATGATCAGTTTTATACAGGGCTTCAGCCGACGAGTGTTTATAACATCGAATACACACCGAAGCTGATCGTCCGCAAGACAACTGCATACGCGAGAACGACAGATGAGAAAGATAAAAAAATAAAATAAATATATTGGGCTGAAATTATTATTAATAATTTAAAATCCCCTCCGGGAAACAGTCAAAAAAACCATAAAATGTACTTAGATTTATACAAAATCCAGTTGATTTTCACTCGAAGTTATTAATAAAACGCGAAATTATTAATAAAAAAATTATTAATAATTTTTGCCCGCCTTGACCTCAAAAAACTATCTGCTATAATGAAATCATCAAAGTGATGCTATTCAAAAACAGCAGAATTCAGGAGGAATCAATCATGAAATTTTTTATCGACACAGCCAATGTAGAAGACATCCGTAAAGCAAATGACATGGGAATCATCTGTGGTGTTACCACAAACCCGTCCCTGATCGCAAAAGAAGGAAGAGACTTCAACGAAGTAATCAAAGAGATCACATCTATTGTTGACGGACCGATCAGTGGTGAAGTTAAAGCTACCACAACAGACGCAGAAGGAATGATCGCAGAAGGACGTGAGATTGCAAAGATCCATCCGAACATGGTAGTTAAGATCCCTATGACAGTAGAAGGACTGAAAGCAGTCAAAGTTCTTTCCAAAGAAGGAATCAAAACAAACGTTACTCTGATCTTCACAGCTAACCAGGCTTTACTTGCTGCAAGAGCAGGTGCTACCTATGTATCTCCGTTCCTTGGAAGACTTGATGATATTTCCACAGACGGACTTCCGCTGATCCGTCAGATCGTTGAAATGTTCGAAGTAGCAGGAATCACAACAGAGATCATCTGCGCAAGCGTTCGTCATCCGATCCATGTAACAGAGTGTGCTCTTGCTGGTGCAGACATCGCAACAGTTCCATACAAAGTTCTTGAGCAGATGACAAAACATCCTCTGACAGACGCTGGAATCGAGAAATTCCAGAAAGACTACAAAGCAGTATTTGGTGAATAATATAAAGTTACTGTTCACTCCGTTCACAGTAACTTGGTCAAAATCCATTCCAAATCACCTATGGTGATGGGATTTTGCCCTGTATGTCTCGGGATACTACCTGTGAACAGTAACAATATAACAATACATATCGCTTGACGAATGCTGGAATTGGTTGTAGCATGAGTCTGTTGTATACTAATAATTAAGGAGAAATAATCATGGAGAAATTAGAGCTTCAGAAGATTGCGAACGAAGTCCGCAAAGACATCGTGACCGCAGTTCATGCTGCAAAAGCCGGCCATCCGGGCGGATCTTTATCAGCAGCAGATTTATTCACATACCTGTATTTCCAGGAAATGAACATTGATCCGAAGGATCCTAAGAAAGCTGACAGAGACCGTTTCGTACTGTCCAAAGGACATACAGCACCGGGACTTTACTCTGCACTGGCTGAGAGAGGATATTTCCCGAAAGAAGACCTTAAGACACTTCGTCATCTCGGATCTTATCTCCAGGGACATCCGGATATGAAACACATCCCGGGTGTTGATATGACAAGTGGTTCTCTTGGACAGGGAATCTCCGCAGCAGTAGGAATGGCACTTTCCGCAAAACTGAGCGATGAATCTTACAGAGTATATACACTTCTTGGCGATGGCGAGATCCAGGAAGGTCAGGTTTGGGAGGCAGCTATGTTTGCCGGATTCCGCAAACTGGACAACCTGGTAGTGATCGTGGACAACAACGGACTTCAGATCGACGGTAAAGTTGACGAAGTATGCTCCCCATACCCGATCGACAAGAAATTTGAAGCATTTAATTTCCATGTGATCAACGTTGCAGACGGAAATGACATGGATCAGCTCAAAGCTGCATTCGACGAAGCAAAAGCAACCAAAGGAATGCCGACTGCGATCATCATGAAGACAGTCAAAGGTAAAGGCGTATCCTTCATGGAAAACCAGGCTGGATGGCATGGCAAAGCTCCGAACGACGAGCAGTATGCACAGGCAATGGAAGATCTGGAGAAAGTAGGTGAAGCATTATGTCAGAAGTAAAGAAAATCGCTACAAGAGCAAGCTACGGTGCAGCTCTGGTGGAACTTGGTAAAGAACATGAGAATCTTGTTGTTCTGGACGCTGACCTTGCTGCAGCTACTCAGACAGGAATGTTCAAGAAAGAATTCCCGGATCGTCACATCGACTGTGGTATCGCAGAGTGCAACATGGTAGGAATCGCTGCAGGTCTTGCAACTACAGGCAAGGTTCCGTTTGCCAGCACATTTGCTATGTTTGCAGCAGGACGTGCTTACGAGCAGATCCGTAACTCCGTAGGCTATCCGCATCTTAATGTTAAGATCGGTGCAACTCATGGTGGAATCTCCGTTGGTGAAGACGGTGCAACACATCAGTGCTGCGAGGATTTCGCTCTTATGAGAGTTGTTCCGGGCATGGTAGTTATGTCCCCGGCAGATGATATCGAAGCAAAAGCTATGGTAAAAGCTGCTTATGAATACGAGGGACCAGTTTATATGAGATTCGGTCGTCTGGCAGTGCCGGTGATCAACGACAACCCGGATTACAAATTTGAGATGGGCAAAGGTATCGTTCTTCGCGAAGGTAAGGACGTTACGATCGTTGCAAACGGCCTCTGCGTAGCAGCTTCCCTTGAAGCAGCAGAGAAACTGGCAGCAGACGGAATCGAAGCCAAAGTTATCAATATCCACACGATCAAACCTCTTGACGAAGACCTGATCGTTGCAGCAGCAAAAGAAACCGGCAAAGTTGTCACAGTAGAAGAACATTCTATCATTGGCGGACTTGGCGGCGCTGTATGCGAATGCCTTGCAGAGAAAGCTCCTGTACCGGTAAAACGTATCGGTGTCAACGACAGATTCGGTGAATCCGGACCGGCAGTTGCTCTTCTTGAGAAATATGGTCTGGATGGAGAAGGCATCTACAAACAGGTCAAAGAATTCGTCTAAGATTTTAGCCCTGTTATGGGAATCGTCTCGAGAATGCCCTGTACGATTGTGTCTGCGAGAAAAATAACCGTAGACAGACGGGTAGTCTGTAATGTTAACTGCTCGAGTACACCGGAGACATTAACGATTCCTGTGATATGAATATGACCGACTGACGGCAGCTGTTTATGAATTGCGGCACCTGGGTAAAGTGCACCATTTGCGATGGTCACATAACCCAGGTGCTTTTTTTGTCCCAGAGAAGCGTCTATAGCGATGATCAGAGCCTCTGGATGACGTTTTCGGATGAGGGTATATATGTCAGTAAGGTTCAGGGCGTGAACGGGCTGAAAAAGCGTTCCGTAGACGGTGAAATTCATACCGGAGCAGCTGCTTAATTTCTGTCCGACAAAAGGTCCCAGGCAGTCACCTGTGACACGGTCAGTCCCAATACAGAGAAAGACAAGTTCTGACCATTGTTCCCGATAATTACGGATACACTGTTTCAAAGTGTACGAAATCTGAAGTGCCGAGTCTGTCTGACTGGCGTTGATATAAAAAGTCATAAGAAAATCCTCATAATGTTTGAGTCCGGGGGATACTGCTTCATTTCCTGTTTCATTGTATCCGTATCTGCCCTGAATTATGCAGATGCAGAATCTGTCGTTAAATTTTGAGAAAAGGCTCTTATATTATGCCAAAATCCGCGGTTTGGATATGCTATCCTGATGCCTGAAGGGGTGATAGGATATGATAGAAGTCATTTATAAGGATGAGAAACAGGAGGTAAATGACGGAGAAACAGGGTGGAACCTGCCGAAGAATATACGCCAGATCGGACTTGCCGGGGAGAATTACAGGATCTATATAGAGGATTATGTCTATACATTCCTGCACAGGGCGGCACAGGCGAAGTGCCAGCAAGAAGAGGACAGTGGTATTCTGGCAGTTTTTCTCGGAGAGAACCGGTGGCAGTCCGGGACGGGGTATACGTTTATCAGGGGAGCACTTCTGGCAGATGCCGGGGAGATCACAGAAGAACATATCGAGATCACACAGAATATGTGGCAGAAGATCCACGAAGAACAGGAGAAATATTTTGAAGGGCAGGAGATCGTAGGATGGTTTCTGGCAAGGCAGTCGCTGCCGATGGTGGTTTCTGAACTAATCGGGAAGGTACACAGGAACCAGTTCGGTGGCGAGAAGATCCTGATGCTTATGGATCCAGCAGAACAGGAAGAAGCTTTTTTCCGATACGAAAATAATTTCCTGGTGAGACAGAATGGATATTATATCTATTATGAAAAAAACACCCAGATGCAGAATTATATGCTGGAAAAGAATCCTGAGATCCAGGAAGAGCCACAGGAAACCGTTCAGGATGATGCGGTCAGGGCATTTCGATCACTCATTCAGAAAAAGAAGAAAGAAGAACCCGAGGAAACAGAAGAGAAGACTTCTGTTTTTTCTTATGCGGCGACGGCGTGTATCGTACTGGCACTTGCAGTGGTGGGCGTGCGCTTTTACCGGAATTATCAGATGGAGCAGAGCATTGAAGGAGAGACAAGGACTGCTTCTGCGAATATTATGCAGGAGACGAAGACCACACAGATTCCTGCCGCGTCTGTGCAGCAGGTGACACCGACTTCCTGGGCAGAGCCGACAGAAGCTCCGGAGATGACGCCGACAGCAGGGCCGACATTTATTCCGACTGTTACGATCAGCGCAGAAGAGGCTCGGATATACAAGGAAGAATCCGATACCAGGAAGGCACAGCGCAGGATTCAGCAGAAGAAGCAGAATGAAGAAGAGAGCGCAGAACAGGATAACTCAGGTCAGGCCAGTTCAGATCAGGATAGCGAGACAACATCTGCAATGCAGACACGGAATTCCTATACGATCCGCCCGGGAGATACTTTGTACCAGATCAGCATCGAAAATTATGGAACCATGGACAAAGTTGCAGATATCTGCCGCGCAAACGGTATTTCTGAGAACGAGATCATTTATCCGGGACAAATAATTGTATTGCCCTGAAAAGTTTGCTATAATCGGCATGTAACACAAAATAAATGATCACATAAGGCAAGGGCTAAGATGGTGAATATCCTAAAGAATCTAAAAAGAAAACGAAAAAAGAAGAATTCATTTGTGCACCGTAGTACAGTGATCACGATTGGCGTGATCGCGGCTGTGGCGGCACTGATTTATTTTTATGTAGAGAAAAGAAGTTATCATGATTATGAAATCCTTCAGACAAGTGAACAAGAGGATGTTGTTTCTACGGGCTATGAGGAGATGGCAGACGGAATCCTGCGGTATAGTCCTGAGGGAGCTTCTCTGGTAAACAGCAGTATGGAATCATATTGGAGTGTTCTGTACGAGATGAAAAATCCTGTGGCAGATATTAAGGGTGACAGAGCCGTTGTAGCAGATCAGGATGGGACTCTGATCGAGATTTTTGACCAGAATGGTGAGACAGGAAGTGTAACGACATCTTATAATATTGTCAAGGCGAGAGTTTCTTCACAGGGAATGGTGGCTGCGATCCTGGATGGTGGAGATGCTACCTGGATCAATTTCTATGGCTCTGACGGTTCTCTGATCGCGGAGAACCAGACACATGTTGCTGATCCGGGATATCCTATGGATGTGGCAATTTCTGATAACAGTGATATCATGATGGTGACCTATCAGTTTGTTGAGGGAAGCCAGACGACAAGTTATGTAGCTTTTTACAATTTTGGTGATATAGGACAGAGTGAGGACGACCATATTGTAAGTGGTTATACTTATGAGGGTGTTGTGATACCACAGGTGAAATATATTGATGCGACCAGATCTGTAGCACTCAAAGACAATGGATTCACAACTTATTCTGGGACTCAGATTCCAAAAGAGAGCACAACCGTAGAAGTCAAGAAAGAAATTGTAAGTACATTTTTTGATGAAAACACGATCGGTCTTGTGTTCAAGAGTGGAAATAAGGACAAACAATACACGATGCAGGTATACAGCATAGATGGAAATCTCCGCTTTGAAAAAGAATTCAATGTTCCTTATACAACGATCAAAATGAGTGATGGCTGTATTCTCATGTACAACAGTTCTCAGATCTGTGTTATGAACAGCCGTGGAGTAGAACGTTATAATGGAACCATCGACGGTACGATCAATAATTTCTTCAAGATCGGATGGAACAAATATATGCTTGTGCTGGACAACGGTGTCAATGTGATAAAACTTAAATAAGGAGCAGCAGATGAATGTAACATGGCTTGGAATCGTTGTTTTGGCCATATTGATCTTGTGTGTATGGAGAGGATACAGGAGGGGCTTTATCAAAGAAATCGTTTCTTTTTTCTTTGTATTCCTTTCGCTTTCTCTTGCATGGGCGATCAATCCATATATAAATGAATTCCTCGTGCAGAAAACACCAATCTATAATACGATACAGGAAACCTGTACAAATTTCGTGCAGAGCCAGGGCGAAGAGAAAGCAGAATACGAGACGGACAGCACCGGAAATCTCATCGATGGTCTGAAACTTCCGGATCTCCTCAGAAAAAATCTCGAAGAGAACAATAATGCGGAAACATACGCAGCACTTTCCGTGGATACCATGACAGAATATGTCTCGGGATATCTTGTAAGGACAGTTGTCAACGGGCTGTCCTATGTGCTGGCATATATTTTATCTACGATCATGATCAGACTTATCGCCTATGTCCTGAATCTGATCGCAGGACTTCCGGTCCTCAAAACAGCAAACAAACTGACCGGAGGCGCAGTAGGATTCCTCAAGGGAATCGTATTTATATGGATCGCATTTCTGGTACTGACTGTATTATGCAGCACCGAAATAGGCAAAACAGCCCTCGAATTGATCGAAAAAGATACCTTATTGAGCACTCTTTATCAATATGATCCGTTAGTTCGAATTTTTTCAAAAATTTTATAAAAAACGCTTGACGTATAAAAACAACGATGATATACTTAAATCCGCTTCGAGATGAGGCGGATTTTTTACTGGGTTTTATGAAGTAGATGCGAAATAAAAACAGAAAAAAATAAAAAAAGTTCTTGACATTCAGAAATGAATGCGATAGAATAAATGAGTTGCTGATGGGCAACGAAATCACAAAAGTTCATCAAAAAGTTTTGAAAAAAACTTAAAAAAGTTCTTGACAAACGAAAATGAACGTGATAAACTAAATGAGCTGTCGAAAGAGAGCGAAACACAAAGAACCTTGATAACTAAACAGTGAAACACATACGATTCTCGAAAATTCTTTAAGAATCATCATTCAATAGAAT
>CAKRXU010000006.1 GCA_934424575.1 uncultured Blautia sp. | reverse complement strand
GCAATGTGCAGTTAAAATACGGTAATTATATGGCTTTTAGCCACATTCACAGCTTCGCTGTGAATAATTCAGGTTTAGTATATTAACATACATAATTTTTATATTTTTTTAGATATGAAAAAAACAGCGTTGTAGCTTTATCGCACTACAACGCTGTTTTCTTAAATTAATTATCTTTATTTCTTTTTTCTGCTGAGTTTATTCACAAAGCTTGTAAATTTCCCCGGATTTTCTTTGTCCAGTGACTTCGCGTAGACGCCTTTGATCCAGCTTGTGATCACGTCGATCAGAACCGGTGCAAAAGTCATCAGGATAAACACCAGAATGATCATTCCGAAATCCAGGGAACCAAGTCCAAGGAGCTTCTGGAAGATGACTGCCGCACTGAAGAAGATGAACTGCATACCGTAGATGATGACCTTACGGTAAGTGTTCAGCGGCGCATAGACCGTCTTTAATGCTGCCATGTAGTTCCATCCTGTTACCAGTACGCAGGCCGTACTCAGCATGGCATTGGAATGGTAAACATTCTGACAGACAAGCATGACTGCGAATACGCAGGATGTAATGGTAAGTGCTGCCGGGAATGCATTCAGGAACACATGCCTCAGGAAGGTATGATCGATCTTGTCGTAGTTGTTTTCCTGGGCAAGAAGGAATGTCGGGATTCCGACTGCACAGGCGCTGATCAGTGACATCTGGATCGGCTCAAATGGATACGCGTTTCCAAAGAAGATGGTCAGCAGTGACAACATGACGGAAAACATCGTTTTGATCAGGAACATAGATGCTGCTGTACGGATGTTGTTCACGACTCTCCGTCCCTGATTTACAATGTGAGGCATGGATGCAAAGTTGGAATCCAGAAGCACCACATTTGCAATGTTCTTGGCGGCATCGCTGCCCTGTGCCATCGCAATACTGCAGTCAGCTTCCTTGAGGGCAAGAACGTCGTTGACACCATCACCGGTCATTGCTACGGTATGGCCCTGTTTCTGGAGAGCCTGTACCATTTCTTTCTTCTGCTGCGGTGTTACACGTCCGAAAACGCTGTACTTCGCAACAGCTTCCTCAAGCTGTTCTTCTGTTTCCAGGGTTGTCGCATCTACATAACTCTCGGCATTCTTGAGTCCTGCACGTTTTGCGATCGCGGAAACTGTAACAGGATCATCACCGGAGATCACCTTGAGGTCAACCTCCTGGCTGTCAAAGAACTGTAACGTATCCGGTGCTTCTTCTCGGATGACATCTGTCAGAAGGAGAAGTGCAGCCGGTTCCAGGTTCTCTGGAAGTTCTGTTCCCTCTGCCATCTGCGTGCTGTGTGCCAGCACCAGGACACGAAGTCCCTCTTCGGCATAGTTCTGACAGACATCCAGGATGTCTTCTCTCCCCTCCGGGAACAAAAACTGTGCCGCTCCCATCAGGTATGTTCCGTTGTCTTCAAATACGGCTCCGCTGTATTTCCTGTCGGATGAAAATGGAATGATGTGTTCCAGTGTCATGGAAGACTTCGCCGGGAAATGCTTACGCAGAGCATCGATCGTTGCATTCTGATCCTTGAGAACGTACATGAGGTTTGCCATCATGTTTTCAATCTCGTGAAGATCTGACTGTTCCGTCGATTCTGCACTGTTTTCCGCTGAGACCATTTCTGTTGATGTCTCAGAATCTTCAGGATGTTTTTCCTTCGTCAGGACTACTTTTTGTTCATCCTCATCATCTGTCGGAATTTCATCAGTATCTTTATTCTCAGAAACTTCACTCCATGGTTCCACGCGCTCTACGCACATGGTTCCTTCTGTGATGGTTCCTGTCTTGTCCAGGCAGAGAGTATCTACTCTTGCCAGTGTTTCAATACAATACAGCTCCTGTACCAGAGTTTTCTTGTTCGCCAGAACGAGTGCTCCGAGCGTCAGTGCCACGCTGGTAAGAAGAACCAATCCTTCCGGGATCATTCCCAGAACACCGGCTACCATACTTACGATAGAATCCTTGAAAGTATTTCCTACTACATAGTACTGTTTGTAGAATAACAATGCGCCCAGCGGAACGATGATGATACTGATCACTTTCAGGATCGCATTCAGGGAATTCTTGAGTTCTGAGTTATGACGCTTGAATTCCTTCGCTTCACTTGTGATCTGTGCTGCATAGTTATCCTTACCAACATGAATGATCTGACAGCAGGCTTCTCCTGATGTCACAAAGCTTCCGGAAAAAAGCTCATCACCCACGTTCTTTGGAAGGTTATCGGATTCACCGGTCAGGAGAGATTCGTTGACCTCTACACTGCCCTCCAGCACCTTCGCGTCTGCCGGAACCTGATCTCCGGTCTTGAGACAGACCAGATCATCAAGTACCAGTTCTTCGGTAGGAACGGTCCATTTCTTTCCTTCCCGGATAACGATGGATTTCTTCGCTGTCAGGATAGCCAGCTTGTCGATCGTCTTTTTCGCACGGATCTCCTGTGCGATTCCGATCAGGGTATTTATGATGATGATCCCTACAAAAAATGCATTCTTGTAAGAGCCAACCATCAATACCAGGATAAGGAGTACCAGGTTCAGGAAGTTGAAGAACGTCAGGGTGTTTTCTCTGACGATCTGCTTGTAAGTCCTAGTATTTGGATTCTCGTCCGCATTGACCTTACCCTGCTCGATCCGTTCATTTACCTGTTCGTCTGTAAGTCCTGTCAACATTTCACCTCACAATTTACTGATCACTTTGTTCACAGTCAATTTCCTGCAAACAGTGATTTCTATTTTACCGTCGATGTTTCGATGTTTCTCCCCTCACAGCCGTGTTTTAATTAATATTCTTCTTCCTCTTCGCCTTCGCTGATGTCTGACTTTGGTTTGTCCAGTCCTTCAATCACGATGTTGTGTTTCTGTGCGTAGTCCCACAGAGCTGCATGGATCGCTTCTTCTGCAAGAAGGGAGCAGTGTACTTTGACCGGCGGAAGTCCGTCAAGTGCTTCCATAACGGCTTTGTTTGTGATCTGCATTGCTTCTTCGATCGTTTTGCCCTTAACCATCTCTGTTGCCATGCTGCTTGTTGCAACTGCTGCACCACAGCCGAATGTTTTGAATTTACATTCTTTGATGATATGTGTTTCGTCATCGATATCGAGGAACATTCTCATGATATCACCGCATTTTGCGTTACCAACTGTTCCTACACCGCTTGCGTCCTCAATTTCTCCTACATTCCTTGGATGCTGAAAATGATCCATAACTTTTTCGCTGTACATAATATTTATTCCTCCTGTTTTCGTCTTTTATCCGATTATTGGTTTATTACTGCTGATGTTTTTTCATGAAGTCTTCATACAGAGGAGACATGCTTCTCAGATATGGTACGATCTCTTTCAGTTTGTCTACTGTGAAGTCAATGTCTTCTTTGGTTGTCTCTTCACTTAAGGTAAGTCTCAGAGAACCATGAGCAACTTCATGAGGCACACCGATAGCAAGAAGTACATGGGACGGATCCAGGGAACCTGATGTGCAGGCAGATCCGCTTGATGCACAGATGCCGTTCTGGTCAAGCATCAGAAGCATGGATTCTCCCTCGATGAACTGGAAGCTTACGTTTACGTTGTTCGGAAGACGTTTCACTCTGTCACCGTTCAGTCTGGAGTATGGGATCTCTGTTGTAAGACGGTTGATCAGATAATCTCTCAGTTCGATCTCCTTCTCTGTACGCTCTTTCATATTTTTCATTGCACGCTCTGCTGCTGCGCCGTATCCTACGATTCCAGGAACATTTTCTGTACCTGCACGACGTTTACGCTCCTGTGCACCGCCATGTACGAAGGATCTGATCTTAACGCCCTTACGGATGTAGAGGAAACCGATTCCCTTTGGTCCATTGATCTTGTGACCGCTGGAGCTTAACATATCGATGTTGCATTCATCTACATCGATCGGAACCTGGCAGAATGCCTGAACTGCATCTGTATGGAACAGGATACCGTGTTCTTTGGCGATACGTCCGATTTCTTTGATCGGCTGGATGGAACCGATCTCGTTGTTTGCAAACATAACGGAGATCAGGATGGTCTCTGGTGTGATTGCTTTCTCCAGTTCATCAAGACGGACGATACCGTTCTCATCTACATCGAGGTATGTGATCTTTGCGCCTCTTTTTTCGAGGTATTCACATGTATGAAGGATCGCATGATGCTCGATCTTGGTTGTAATGATATGGTTTCCTTTGGATTTGTATGCTTCAAAAGTAGCTTTGAGTGCCCAGTTGTCAGCCTCGCTTCCGCCTGCTGTAAAGTAGATTTCTTCTTTCTTTGCGTTCAGGACATCGGCGATCTGCTGTCTTCCTTTTGTCACTGCTTCTTTGCTTTTCTGTGCAAAATCATAGATGCTTGACGGGTTTCCGTAGTATTCTGTAAAATATGGCAGCATTGCCTCAACAACTTCCGGAGCAGTCTTTGTTGTAGCTGCGTTGTCCAGATAGATTAATTTACTCATGTTTTTTTCCTCCTGCTTAAAAATAAAAATGAATTTTACATTTTTTCTTTTTGTTTTTTCCGGCTTTCCTCGATCAACTGATCCAGCATCATGGTGTCTACCGCCTGTGTGATACTGTCGTTGATTCGTTTCCACACATATTTCGTGACGCAGATATCATGGTTCTCACAGGTACTCTCATCTTCCATCCCGGAGCACTGTGCCGCTTCCAGGCTTCCCTCGAGGACCCTTAAGACATCTCCCACGGAAATCTCCTCTGCCGGTCGACCCAGACGATAACCGCCGCCCGCACCTCTGGTGCTCTCCACCAGACCAGCTTTCTTGAGCTTCGCCATGAGCTGTTCCAGATAACTGTCTGAAATATTCTGTCGGCCTGCAATGCTCTGAATGGAGACGGCTTCTGTTTCACAATGCAGACCCAGGTCGATCAGGGCTTTAAGACCGTATCTTGCTCTTGTTGACAGTTTCATCCACTCACCTCTTTAATTCCTAGTGTTTTCGTCGGATTTATTTCAAGACTTACTTTAACAGAATACATTTGTTCTGTCAAGGAGGTTTTGTGCATATACTGACAAAAAAGCACCAGGTGCTTTCTATGTCAAAAAAAGCTTTTTTCAAGGGGACTTTTCTTCTCACATGCGCCGGTCTTTTGAGCCGCGTGATCGGCTTTTTTTATAGGATATTCCTGTCTCACACGATTGGTGCAGAGGGGATCGGCCTGTTCCAGCTTGCTGTTCCGCTTCAGACGCTTCTGCTTGCCGTCACTGCCTCCGGAATACAGACCGCCCTTTCACGGCTGATCGCCGCTCATCTTGCAACCGGTGAGGACAAAAAAGCCCGGGACTTTTTCTGTCTGGGGACTTTTTTTGCCTTTGCACTTTCCTGTGCGGCTTCTGCTCTGCTTTATCTGCGGGCGGATTTTTTTGCTGTGCAGATCTTAAAGGAAGCACGCACGAAGGAACTTGTTCAGATTCTTTCTTTCAGTATTCCCTTTGCTACGCTTCATTGCTGCGTCAACAGTTATTATTTTGCCCGTAAAAAAACGGAATTTCCCTCCGGATTACAGCTTATTGAGCAGATCGTGCGCGTCGGTTCTTCGTATCTTCTGTATCTTGTCTGCATTTCGGAAGGTACGCCTGTAACTGCCGTGATCGCTGCAGGCGGCACACTGATCTCGGAACTTGTTGTAGCTGTTCTGGCACTGCTTATACTTTCTCTGCATTTTCAGAAATATGCGCATAAAATTTTTCATATTGAGCTGCCTTTTTCCTGTCTGTGCGAAATCTGCCGGACTGCATTTCCTGTGACGCTGAACCGCCTGCTGCTTTCTGTGCTTGCCGGTATCGAGGTCGTCCTGATCCCGCAGCGTCTTCGGATGTATGGGCTTTCTGTTTCGGAATCACTCAGTATCTACGGTATTTTTACAGGGCTGGCACTTCCGTGTATTCTTTTTCCGGCTACGATCACAAACTCTGCTTCCATGATGCTCATGCCTTCTGTTGCGGAAATGCAGGCTCTTGGATATCAAAAACGCATCCGGTATGTTACCTGGCAGACGATCCGTGCAAGCCTTTTGCTTGGATTTCTGTGTGCATTTGTTTTTTACTGTATCGGTCCGTTTATGGGGACAGTATTGTTTCACAGTCCGACTGCCGGGACTTACATACAGACACTTTCTTTCGTCTGCCCGTTTCTTTATCTGAACACAACGCTCACGAGTATCCTGCATGGGCTTGGTCAGACGGGACGGAGTCTTGTACACAGTGCCCTGGGAATCCTGGTCCGGATCCTTTTTGTAGTATTCTCGATCCCCCTTGCCGGGATCCGCGGTTATCTGTATGGAATCCTTTTCAGCGAGATTCTTTCCAGCGGCCTTCATATTTATGCACTTATGCACAATTCCACCGCATTACCTATCGACAAGAAGTTTTGAATCGTTTATAATAATTAGTTGTATACAAAAGCATTGCGTTAAAACGCAAAAGGGAGGAAACTATGGGATTCAATTTTATTAAGAAATTACCTACACCTGCAGAAATCCGCAATCAGTATCCCATTGATGCTGAAATACAGACATTAAAAGAAAAACGTGATCAGGAGATCCGTGATGTCTTTACAGGCAAATCAGATAAATTTCTCGCAATCATCGGTCCATGCTCTGCTGACAATGAAGATGCTGTCTGTGACTATCTTCTGCGTCTCCGCAAGGTCCAGGAAAAGATCAAAGACAAGGTTCTGATCATTCCACGTGTTTACACCAATAAACCGCGTACTACCGGTGAGGGATACAAGGGTATGGTCCATCAGCCTGACCCGGAAAAAGCTCCTGACATGCTCGCAGGACTGGTTGCTATCCGTAAAATGCATATTCATGCAATCCAGGAAAGTGAATTTACCTGCGCAGATGAGATGCTCTATCCGGAGAACTACCGTTATCTCTCCGACATCCTTTCCTACGTTGCAGTAGGTGCACGTTCTGTTGAGGATCAGCAGCATCGTCTGACTGTCAGTGGTATGGATGTTCCTGCCGGAATGAAGAACCCGACCAGCGGTGATTTCAGCGTTATGATGAACTCTGTTGTTGCAGCTCAGGCTTCTCACCGTTTCATCTACAGAAGCTGGGAAGTAGAGACCACCGGAAACCCGCTTGCTCACACGATCCTTCGTGGTGCTGTCAACAAACATGGAGAAGCTATCCCGAACTATCATTATGAGGATCTCCGTCTTCTTCTTGAGAAATATCAGGAAAAAGATCTCAAGAACCCGGCAGTGATCGTGGATACCAACCACTCCAACTCCAACAAACAGTACGACCAGCAGGTTCGTATCGCGAAGGAAGTTCTGCACAGCCGCAATGTTGATCCGGAACTCCATAAGCTTGTCAAGGGTCTGATGATCGAGAGCTATATCGAGCCAGGCAATCAAAAGATCGGCGGTGACCATATTTATGGAAAATCCATCACTGACCCGTGTCTTGGATGGGATGAGTCTGAGAAACTGCTTTATACGATTGCTGAACTTTGCTAAGTATTGTTATTGTTCTGATTGGAAGCAGTAACTTTTGAACTTTAACTTTAAGATGTAAAAAGCCCGCAATACAGAATTGTGATATTCTGTACTGCGGGTTTCTTATTTCATTGCTTTGTTATCTGTATTAATATCAGTGTCTCGGATGTGCTTTCATATAGACGTCGCGCATCTTTGCCACATTCATCCCCAGATAGATCTGCGTGGATGAAATATCAGAATGACCAAGCATTTCCTGCACGCTCTTGATGTCTGCGCCATTCTGGAGCATATGTACTGCAAAGGAATGCCGGAGTGTATGCGGCGTAATATCGCGATAAATACCGGCCGCCTCTGCATATCCCTTGAGGACCTTCCAGAATCCCTGCCGGCTCATGGATCTGCCGGAACAGTTGGTGAACAGAGATTTCTCATTCTTGTTCTTGACGAAATAATCCCGTCCGTGCTCCATATATTCTGCAAGTGCTCTTTTGCTGACGTTTCCGATCGGGATGATCCTCTCCTTATCCGTATCATGACAAATGACATAGCCAAACTGCAGATTCAGATCGGATACCTGCAGATGGATCAGTTCGCTGACACGCATGCCTGTCGCATAGAGGAGCTCCAGCATCGCACTGTCACGAAGTCCCTTCGCTGTGTTGATATTCGGCTGTTTCAGGAGACGGTCCACTTCCTGAACGGATAAGATTTCCGGCATCTTCTTCTCTACCTTGGGAGGTTTCAGTTCTTCGGACGGATCTGCTGTAACCCTGCCTTCCTTAAAAAGGTACTGAAAAAGTGCACGGATGGACGCAATATTCCTGGAAATCGTGGAAGATGCCAGATTCTCAGACTTAAGTTCGCTTAAGTAGCCCTTGAGATCCAGACTGGTCACTTCTGCGAAATCATGAATATTCTGTTCGTCCAGATAACGGATCAGTTTCCTTAAATCCCTCTGATATGAAATTTCTGTATTATTTGATGTATTTTTTATTCTATGCAAATACGCAATAAATTCCGCGAGTGTTCTTTCCATTTCTTTTATTTCCTGCCTAACCCTGTACCATGTCTGTCCGACAGGAGGATATCCTGTCGATTCTTGTTATGTATCTGATGTACCATGATTATACTTGTTATTTTACATAAAATCAAACCATTTTTTCGCGAAATTTAACGTAAAATCAAGGTTTTTGACGGTTTATACAAAATATCGTTCCGATTATGGTAAACCATACCATATCTTGTATTTCTGTAAATATTAATTTTTTATAACACTTTTTTTACCAGCCATTCCAGTACAAACGGATTGCAATACGCCTCCGTTATCATTCCGGTCAGATACAACATCCCACACAGGAATACTCTCAGGAAATAACGCGTCACTCCCCCTGGAACCATCCCTCTGTTCTTCCATATCCTCATAGACTGGTCATAACTCTGCCTGTAAAGATAAAAGATACATGGAATATAAAATAAATACTGCGGAAACAGAAGTCCCACTCCTGCCAGTCCTCCCTGAAATCCAAACTGAAGAACAGACATGGTAAGGAGAAGACCAATTTTTATTCCAAGATAAATGCTGCCTGCAACAGCAAATGGTACTCCAAAAACAGAGATTCCACAGGCTGCCCCAAGGATATAGACACTTCCTCTCATTCCCAGTACCTGAAGAAAATACTCCACTCCTGCCTCACTTCCTGCCGCAAAAGTCCTGAGAAGGTACATTGCAGAGATTGTCTTCTGATGCCATTCCATCTTCCACGCAATATCCGGCAGGATCATCCCAATAAGAAATCCCGTCATAAACAGGAGCTGCACCGGACATCCTGTATTCCTGTACCAGTTCGGATTTTTTTTCATAGCTTCACCCTGTACCAGTCTACGGATTTCGGACAGGAATTAGAACCAAAAAAAGAGTGCGACACTTCTATGTATCACACTCTTTGTAAGTATTTCTATAATCCAGAACTGATTACTTCGCGTAATCTACAGCTCTGCTCTCTCGGATGACATTTACCTTGATCTGTCCCGGATATTCCAGTTCAGCCTCGATCTGTTTGGCAATGTCTCTTGCCAGCAGAACCATATCTGCGTCTGTCACGTGTTCTGGTACTACCATAACACGGATTTCTCTGCCCGCCTGTATAGCAAAGGACTTGTCTACACCCTTGAATTCGTTGGTAATATCTTCCAACTGTTTCAAACGGTTTGTGTAGGTCTCAAGTGTCTCTCTTCTTGCACCCGGTCTTGCTGCTGAAATTGCATCGGCAGCCTGAACGATACATGCGATAAGAGATTCCGGTTCAACATCTCCATGATGTGATGCAACTGTATTGATAACAATCGGAGATTCTTTGTATTTCTTACAAAGATCCACACCAATCTGAATATGAGAACCTTCTACCTCATGGTCAATAGATTTACCAATGTCATGAAGAAGACCTGCCCGCTTCGCCATACGGACATCCACACCGATCTCTCCTGCAAGAATTCCGGAAAGCTGTGCTACTTCGATAGAATGCTTCAGTGCATTCTGTCCATAGCTTGAACGGAATTTCATGCGTCCAAGAAGTTTGAGAAGTTCCGGATGGATACCATGAACGCCAACATCCATTGCTGCGTTCTCACCATCCTCACGGATCTGTGCTTCTACTTCTCTCTGTGCTTTCTCTACCATTTCTTCGATCCTTGCCGGATGGATACGTCCATCAACGATCAGCTTCTCCAGAGCAACTCTGGCGATCTCACGGCGGATCGGATCAAAAGCAGATAAAACAACTGCTTCCGGAGTATCGTCAATGATGAGATCTACACCGGTTAGTGTCTCAAGGGTACGGATATTACGACCCTCACGTCCGATGATTCTTCCCTTCATTTCATCACTTGGAAGCTGTACTACTGAAATTGTGGTTTCAGCCACATGATCTACTGCACATTTCTGAATGGCATTGACCACATATTCCTTAGCCTTTTTGTCTGCTTCGTCTTTTGCCTTGTGTTCTAATTCCTTGTAGAGTCTGGCTACGTCTACCTTGACATCATCTTCTACACTTCTGAGCAACTCGTCTTTTGCCTGGTCGGAGGTCAGACCGGAAATTCTTTCCAGTTCCTGTACTCCTTTTTGTTCAAGTTCTTCTACTTTCTTTTCTCGTTTTTGTAACTCAGCAATCTTTGCTGTGCACTCAGCCTCACGCTTCTCAACTACATCAGCTTTCTTATCAACGGATTCCTCCTTTGATAATACACGCCTTTCGTATTTTTGCAGTTCGTTTCTACGTTCCTTGGTTTCCTTCTCCAGTTCATTTTTTGTTCTGAGAGATTCTTCCTTTACTTCCAATAATGCTTCTCGCTTTTTTGTTTCAGCAGCTTTTAAAGCTTCATCTATGATGCTTCTTGCTCTGTCTTCTGCTGTACCAACAATTTCAGCGTCCTTCTGAGCTTTATTGTTAACAGCAACCTTGCAAGTAACAGGAACCGCAATAAGCAGTGCGACCACTACAGCGACAATTGCAACAATAATTGTGCTTGCCACAGGAGCACCTCCTTATTTAGTTTTCATTGTACAAATACAACAATACAAGTTTAGCTGTTTTTAAGAATTATGTCAAGTTTTTCTAGTTATTTGTTTGAATATTTTTGACAAGGGTAATGTTCAGTTCTTCCAGTGCGGAAGTAATCTCGCTCTGCCTGAATCCTCTCCTTGCAAAGTATCCCAGAAGACGACGCATCTGCCGTTCATCAATCTCTGTATCCGGTGGATATTTCTTCTCAATCTGCCTCAGAAGAAGTGCGTGTTCATCAGGGGCTTCAAGTTCCTCTGCTTCCTCCCAGGCAGACTGGATCGTCTGTCTGTCCACACCCTTCTGCTGGAGTTCCTGAAAGATCTTCTGGCGGCTCTTGTCATGTATCCGGTACATGATGTAATTGAATGCATACCGCTCATCATTAATATAGCCAAACTCTCTCACATAGGAGACGGCATCCTCTGCTGCTTCCTCCGAAAAACCGGCCTGGCGGAGACGGTCTGTAAGTCCCCGCTCCGTCCTGTCCATGTGTTCCAGAAGACGGAGGGCCTTCCTGCGTGCCTGCTGCTGTTCCTGATAATAGTCTGTCATGGTACTGCTTATTCTTCCTCAGTCTCAGCCGGTGCTGCTGCCTTATCTGCTTCACTGGCGGTATTCTCTTCCTCTGGAAGAAGGTGGTACTGGATTCTTACCTGCTTCTCGATCTCATCACAGATCTCCGGGTGATCCTTGAGATAGATCTTGACATTCTCACGTCCCTGGCCGATCCGCTCACCGTTGTAAGAGTACCATGCGCCGCTCTTGTTGACTACGTTGCACTCTGCTGCAAGATCCAGGATCTCACCCTCTCTGGAGATACCTGTACCGAACATGATATCGAATTCTGCCTGCTTGAATGGCGGTGCAACCTTGTTCTTGACTACCTTGACTTTGGTATGGTTGCCGACCATCTCACCGCCCTGCTTGAGGGTCTCTGTTCTTCTGACATCCATACGGACAGATGCATAGAACTTGAGGGCACGTCCACCTGTGGTGGTCTCCGGATTACCGAACATAACACCAACCTTCTCACGAAGCTGGTTGATAAAGATGACCACGCAGTTGGATCTGCTGATCGCAGCTGTGAGCTTCCTGAGTGCCTGTGACATCAGTCGTGCGTGAAGACCTACATGGCTGTCTCCCATGTCTCCCTCGATCTCAGCCTTTGGAACAAGGGCTGCAACGGAGTCGACGATCACGATATCCACGGCTCCGGAACGTACCATGGTCTCTGTGATCTCAAGTGCCTGCTCGCCGTTATCCGGCTGGGAAATATAAAGGTTATCAATATCTACACCGATATTCTTGGCATAGACCGGGTCAAGTGCATGCTCTGCATCGATGAATCCTGCGATCCCGCCGCGCTTCTGAACCTCTGCAACCATGTGGAGTGCAACGGTTGTCTTACCACTGGATTCCGGTCCGTAGATCTCGACGATACGTCCCTTCGGAACGCCGCCTACACCGAGTGCGATATCCAGTCCAAGAGATCCTGTCGGAATCGCCTCTACCTGCATATGTGCACTGGAATCTCCCAGTTTCATTACCGAGCCCTTGCCGTACTGCTTCTCGATATGTCCAAGTGCTGCCTCCAGTGCCTTCTGTTTCTCTTCGTTTATCATACCTGTGGATCTCCTTTTTTCTAAATTTCAACTCACTACCTCATGCATAGGTAGACAAAAGATTATTCAAAATAGAATCTGATTATGAAGATATGGTTCATGCGAACTTATGTTTCACAAACCTATGTTCGTTTTTCCTTCTTATATGCTATTATAAATCCCCTCTGATGTCAAGGAAAACTTTTCGCCAAAATCTCTGTTTTTTCGATTCCAGAAAGAAAAAGGGGATACCGTTTTATCTGGTATCCCCCGAAAAATCTGCCTTATCTAAATAGAATTTATTTGTCTCCGATCAGCCAGTTGTACATCTCTTCGTACTGTTTTGCAGAATGATCCCATGAGAAGTCTGCTGCCATCGCACGGTCGACCATCTTGTTCCACTCGCGTTTGTTGTCGTAGAAGACACGCTCTGCATTACGTACAGTTGCAAGCATTTCATGTGCATTGTAGTTTGTGAAGCTGAATCCTGTTCCTGTTCCTTCGAACTCGTTGTACGGCTCTACAGTGTCCTTAAGTCCGCCTGTCTCACGAACGATCGGAAGTGTTCCATAGCGGAGGCTCATAAGCTGGCTGAGGCCGCATGGCTCGAACAGTGACGGCATAAGGAATGCATCAGAAGCCGCATAGATACGATGGGACAGCGGCTCATCATAGTAGATCTGTGCAGATACCTTGCCGTGATATTTCCAGTCGAAGTGACGGAACATATTCTCATAACGCTCTTCACCTGTTCCAAGAACAACGATCTGCACTGCATCCTGGCAGAGTTCATCCATCACATAGGCGATCAGGTCAAAGCCCTTCTGGTCTGTCAGACGGGAAACGATACCAATGAGCATTGCATTCGGGTCCTCATTGAGTCCGAGATCCCTCTGGAGCTGGATCTTGTTTTTGACTTTTTCTTTGCGGAAGTTCTTTGCATTGTATTTCTGGGTGATGCAGGCATCTGTCTCCGGATTGAATACATCGTAATCGATTCCGTTAACGATACCTCGAAGATCATGAGATCTCGCACAGAGAAGTCCATCCAGACGCTCTCCATAGAACGGTGTCTTGATCTCCTCTGCATAAGTATTACTTACTGTTGTCACTGCATCAGCAAAGACGATACCGCCCTTTAAGAAGTTTGCATCCTTGTAAGCCTCCAGCTTGTCCGGTGCAAAATAGTAATCGGAAAGTCCTGTGATTCCCTGAATCGTCTTGACATCCCATACACCCTGGAATTTGAGGTTATGGATCGTCATGACAGTCTTGATGCCCCAGAAGAATTCATTCTGCTGGAAAGAGTCATGCAGATAAACCGGTACAAGACCTGTCTGCCAGTCATGACAGTGGATCACATCCGGACGGAAGTTGATGACCGGAAGCACAGAGAGGACTGCTTTGGAGAAGAATGCAAATTTCTCCAGATCCCAAGGTGCGCTGTCGTATGGTTTTGGTCCGCTGAAGTAGTATTCATTGTCAATGAAGTAGAACTGGATCCCATCATACTCCATATGCATGATTCCTACATAACAGTTCTTATATCCCAGATCCATATAAAAATGGGTGACATATTCCATTTTGTCTTTCCATTCCTGCTTCATGCAGGCGTATTTCGGCAGAATAACTCGCACATCAAAGTAACGCTTGTCAAAGCATTTCGGAAGTGCTCCTGCTACATCGGCAAGTCCTCCTGTCTTTATAAACGGCACTGCCTCTGATGTTGCAAATAAAATATTTTTCATCTGTGATTGCCCTCCTTGCTTCCATTTCTATAAAAGCTGTACAGATATCTCAGTCCTGAAACGGCTTTTTTGTTTATTATACCCTAAAAAGTACTTATTGGAAAGAGCGATTTTTATATTCCAGACGAATTTTGTCAGCAATCAGTGCAATGAACTCGGAATTTGTCGGTTTGCCTTTGCCTGTACTTACCGTATAACCAAACAGGGCATCGATCGTATCCATCTTGCCACGGCTCCACGCTACCTCGATCGCATGGCGGATCGCACGTTCGACACGGCTTGGTGTTGTCTGATGTTTCTTGGCAATTGTCGGGTAGAGGACTTTGGTGATCGAATTGAGCATTTCGATGTCGTTTACTGACAGGATGATCGCGTCTCTTAAGTACTGATAGCCTTTGATATGTGCCGGAACGCCGATCTCATGGATGATATTTGTAACATCTGTTTCCAGATTTCTTGTTCCGTATGCGGCGTTCTCCTCTCTTACAACACTCTGATGTACATTTTCACGGTTCCTTCGGTCACCTTTGTGCTTCAGATTCTTGATACGGTTCAGAAGGACCTGATTGTCAAAAGGCTTCAGCATATAATACTCTGCCCCAAGATTAAAAGCATCCTCTGTGATCCGCTCCTGTCCAACTGCTGACACGATGATAAACGCCGGGGCTTTCCTGAGTTTATGGTCGTGCTGACAGTTTTCCATGACGGTGAGCCCGTCCATCTTCGGCATGATAATATCCAGGACGACAACATCCGGTTCTTTTTCTTTTATGATATTACAGATTTCTTCCCCGTTGTGTGCTTTACCTACCAATGTGAGGTCTTTATCTTCTTCGATCATACGACCAAGTATTTCTACCATTTTTTCATTATCATCTGCGATTGCTACATTTAACTTTTCCATGAGGCCCGTTTCCTCCTAACCTACTGTCTGTCATTTGACCTTACTCATCAAATATTTTTATGTGCTGACAGAAGATATTATAGAGTAAACTTCCCTGCGAAATCAAGCCGAAACAGGGAGAAACACCGGACTTTCGTTCACTTTAAATCTACCTGTTTCGACTTTTATGATCACCAGAAATCTTTTATTTTGTTTTTTCTGCGGCATTCTCTGTAACTTTTTATGCGGCGCGTTCCTGTGCGTTTTCTTCATTCTCCATCATGGTCTCTGCAAATATTCCATAACCGCTTGTAGAATCCTGTACAAATACGTGGGTGACGGCTCCGGCAAATTTCCCGTTCTGGATCACCGGGCTTCCACTCATTCCCTGTACGATCCCTCCTGTTTTTTCAAGCAGGTCCGGGTCGGTCACACGGATCACAAAGCTCTTATTTGTATCCTCGTGATTAAGATCGATCCTTACGATCTCCGCATCATATGCTGATACTGTTCCATCTACACAGCACAGGATCTGTGCCGGACCTGTTTCCAGTTCCTGTTTGTAGGCAACCGTCATCCGTTTCATGGCAATCTTGTCTGAAGACGCAGTAAATGTGCCGTAAATACCATTCTCCGTATTTTTGCTGATCGTTCCGATCACCCTGTCAGGATCATAGCGGATCAGTCCGGCAAGCTCCCCCGGGCTTCCATTGCTTCCCTTCTGGATTCCAAGGATCTCTGCCTGATACAGAGCACCTTTTTCTATCTTGAGGAGGTCTCCGGTGTCCACATCGCTGATCCCGTGTCCCAGTGCACCATAACTGCCGTTTTCATCAACAAAAGTGATCGTTCCTATGCCCTGTGTATTATCTCTGACCCAGATTCCAAGTTTATAAGAGCCCTGCATATCCTTTACCGGAGTAAGCGAAAGCGGAATGATCCTGTCATTTCGAAGCACCTCCAGTTCTACACTTTCTCCATTAAGTTTTTTGATATCCTCGATCAGATCTTTTTTTGAACGGATGGTCTGTGAATCAAATGCCACGATATAATCTCCTGGTTTTACGACGTCTTTCGCCGGTTCTTCTGTCGTGCCTTTCTCAGACAGGATCTCACCGGTATCAATGATAAGTACGCCGTCTGTTTCCATGTAAATGCCCGCAGTACTTCCGCTGACATAAACCGATGGGCTGACGGACGGCGTGACCTTGATCTCTTTGAACGGAATCACTCCGAGAATGCTGCATTTCAGCGTATAACTGCCCTCTCCGGAAACGGAGACTGAATCCTCCAAGGTCAGAAGCGGATGCTCCAGAACCTTTTGAACCTGACTTTCCTGGCCTTCTTCGACATGGAGTTCATCCGGAATCCTCCGGTCCAGATAACGATACCCAAGGCACAGCATTGCAATGAGATCAAGCCCCAGACACCAGAGGATCAGCTTTCTGTACCGTTTTTTTGTATTCACTCTGTCACATCCTTTCTTTTGTGATTATTTCTGCATCAAAAAGCAATAAAAAAAGAGAAGAGATCTCTTTTGGATCTTCCTCTCTTATTATGCTGTGATTCGTTTTATTTGAGTCTTGTATTTTTATGTACCTGTGCCAATTCTTTCATTTCTTTTGCATTCTGGTACACAGCCTGTGTGATCTCTGCACCGCCGAGAAGTCTCGCGAGTTCCCGGATGGAATCCTCACCTTCAAGCGGATGGATCTCCGTGATCGTCTCCGTACCCCTCTGGTGCTTCTCTATCTCAAAATGCGTGTCCGCCATCGCAGCGATCTGTGGCAGATGTGTGATACAGAGTACCTGATGATGTCTTCCAATAACTGACATCTTTTCTGAAACTTTCTGTGCAGTCCTTCCGCTGATACCAGTGTCGATCTCGTCAAAGATCAGTGTCTCGATCTGGTCTCTGTCTGCGAGGATCGCCTTGATTGCCAGCATGATCCTGGAAAGCTCACCACCGGATACGATTTTTCCGAGCGGTTTCACAGACTCTCCCGGGTTTGTCGAAATTTCGTATTCAATGTCGTCAAATCCGCCTGCTGTGTATTCTTCTTTGCGTTTAAAATCAATCCTGAACTGCACATCCAGGAAATTAAGATCTTTGAGACCTTCGATGATCTTGTCGGTAAGTGTCTTACTGTATTTTTGCCTGATTTCTGAAAGTGCATACGAAACTTCTTCAAGTTTTTTCTGGGATTTCGAAAGATTTTCTCTGGATTCCTGGAAAAGTTCCTCATATCTGTCAAGATCTGACAGTTTCTGCTTCTGGCGTTCGCCATATTTCTGGATTTCTTCTATGCTCTGGCCGTATTTTGCCTTGAGATTATTGATGATATCCAGACGCTTCTCTGTCTCAAAAAAAGTCTCATCATCAAAATTCAGATCCTCCACATAGGAAGAAAGCTCTCTGTTGAAATCATTCAGAAGGCTGTCCACTTCCTGAAGAGTCCCTGACATGGATTCCAGCTGGCTGTCGAATTCTGTCACTCTGGTCAGTTCTCTCACTGCCATTCCGACAGAGTCCCCTGCTCCCTGTGCAGAATCGTAGCCGGTCAGATCGCGGACGCTCTGGAGTGTCTCAAGGATTTTCTTTCCATTGTTTAATTTGCGGTAGAGACTTTCCAGTTCTTCGTCCTCTCCCGGGCGGAGCTGCGCTGTCTCAATCTCGTTGATCTCAAATTCCAGGAAAGCTCTCTCCCTGTTTCTCTGTTCCTCATCTGTATCGAGTTTCTTAAGTTCCTGCATACATTTGCGGTATGCTCTGTATGCCTCCTGGACTTTGTCCCTTGCAGGATAGATCTCGTCCTTGCCGTATTCATCCAGGATCTCAAGCTGTTTGTCCTGATACAGAAGAGACTGGTGTTCATGCTGTCCGTGGATATCAAGAAGGCAGGAAGCAGCCGCCTTCATCTGGCTTACCGTGCAGGTCTCGCCGTTGATCTTGTTGATGCTCCTGCCGTCCATGAGTTTACGTGTCAGAAGAACCTGTCCGTCCTCCAGTTCTACTCCAAGTTCCTTAAGAGCTTCCTCTGCACGCGGATTCTCCACCTGGAACAGTAATTCTACAAGTGCATAAGACGCTCCTGCCCGGATCATATCCCGGGTGCTTCTGCCGCCCAGGATCAGCTGCATCGAACCAAGAAGGATCGATTTACCTGCACCGGTCTCACCGGTGAGGATATTCAGCCCCGGACCAAATTCTACTTCAATATCTTCAATCAGTGCGAGATTCTTCACATGAAGATGTACTAACATAATTTCAAGATTCCTTTCAGTTTCCTTGCTGCAGTCTGTGCCTGTTCTCCATCCCGCGCCACGCACATCACAGTATCATCCCCTGCGATGCTGCCCAGGATCTCTTTCCATTTCAGTGCATCCAGTGCTGCTGCCACACCCATCGCCATGCCCGGAACCGTCCGGATCACGATCATATTCTGACCTACGTCGATCGATGTGAGTGCATCGTGGAGCACTCGTGTATATTTGTCGCCCAGTTCCGCGGAAGAACCTGAGAGGATCGCATAATGCGATTTCCCGTCTTTTCCTGCGACCTTTGTCATCTTGAGTGCACGGATATCTCTGGAAACGGTAGCCTGAGTTACTTTGAACCCGGCTTCATTGAGCCGTGCTGCCAGTTCCTCCTGTGTGTCTATATCGTACTGACGGATCAGTTCTATTATTTTTTCATGTCTTGCTACCTTCACATCCAACCTCCATTACACTTAACTGTCGCGCATTTTCTGGCGAAGTACTTCAACAAAACTTAAATGATTTAACTTGAGTATTTTTGTGCTTACAGCCGCTTTCTGGATCACGATCCTGTCTCCGGTTATCATCGGGATCGCTGTATCTCCATCAAAAGAAGCCACACCGTATTCCTGAACCTGTCGCCTGCCCTCGCCGATTTCCACCGTGATCACATCCTCTGCCGGAAAAATGATGCTTCTTGTATTCAGCGTATGTGGTGCGATCGGAGTCATCAGAGTCATGGAACCATTTGGGGCCATGATGGGGCCTCCACAGGAAAGACTGTATCCTGTGGATCCCGTCGGTGTTGAAATGATGATACCGTCCGCATTATAAGAATTCAGATACACATCATTGACATAGTTCTTGAAGCGGACAACTCGAAGATGTCCGTCCCTGCCGATCACGATGTCATTGAGAGCCACATCCCTGCCTATGATCTTACCATCTCTCCAGACAGTTCCCGTAAGCATCATTCTCTCCTCGATCTCGTAATCGTCCTCCATCAGCTTGCCAAGTGCACTGTAGACAGACTGTTTGTCCACTTCCGCAAGAAATCCCAGTGTTCCAAGGTTGACACCGAGCATCGGGATCTCTCTGTGTACAACATCTCTCGCCGCCTGAAGAAGTGTACCGTCACCGCCGAGGACAAGGATACATTCTGTGTCCTCCGGTATCAGTGCAGGATTGGTGTAATGATACGCACCTTCCTGCTTGCGCTCCGCCTGCTGTACCATGCATTTCCTGCCATTTGCCTTCAGATATTCTACGATCTGACCTGTGAATTCAAGGTCCTTGTCTTTGTCACTGTTGGTAATGATATAAAATTTATCCATCCCTCAATTCTGCCTTCCCCCGGTCATCAGTCGAGCTGACCGTGTGCTTCCTGCACCACCGCCTCCGGTGATACTTCCAGTGCGGATTCGCAGATCGTGCCTTCCGGTCTTTTCTTGAGATGAAGCAGATATTCGATATTTCCCTCTGGTCCCTTGATCGGAGAGAAAGAAAGATGCTGCGGCTCCAGCGCGATCGACATCGCATAAGCCATGACTTTCTCAATGACCTCGAGATGGACTGCCGGATCACGGACTACGCCCTTCTTGCCGACCTTTTCCCTGCCGGCCTCGAACTGCGGTTTGATCAGACAGACGATCTCTCCATCCTCTGTCAGAAGATTTCTTACCGGAAGCAGGACCTTGGTCAGAGAAATAAAGGAAACATCAATGGAAGAAAACTGCGGTGCTTCCTGAATATCGTCCGGAACTACATAACGGATGTTTGTTTTTTCCATGCAGACAACTCTCGGGTCGTTACGCAGACCCCAGTCAAGCTGACCATAACCTACATCGATAGAATATACCTTAACTGCCCCGTTCTGAAGCATGCAGTCGGTAAAACCACCCGTGGAAGCTCCTACGTCCATGCTGACCTTGCCTTCCAGGGAAACACCGAAGTTGTTCATGGCTTTCTCAAGTTTCAGACCGCCACGGCTTACATATGGAAGTGTGTTTCCGCGCACTTCGATCTTTACTGTTTCCTGGAACATGGTTCCTGCTTTGTCTTCTTTCTGTCCGTTTACATATACATCTCCGGACATGATATATGCTTTTGCTTTTTCTCTGGAAGGTGCAAGTGCACGCTCAACCATCAAAAGATCCAGTCTTTTTTTCATTGCTGCTCCTCATATTCCTCTATTGCATCGAGAATGTCCGGTGCTGACAGGCCGATCTTTGCCCGCAGGCTTCCTACTTCTCCGTGCTCTACAAAACGGTTCCAGATAGCGATCGGAAGTACACGCACTTCCGGATGGCAGGCCTCCATATAGGCTGCCACATGTTCACCGAATCCACCGTTTTTAACATTTTCTTCTACTGTTATGATTAATTTGTGATCTCTGGAAAGTTCATCCAGAAGTGCAGTATCCAGTGGTTTGACAAATCTTGCATTGACAAATGTCGGCTTTCTGCCACGCTCCTTAAGTTCACGACAGACCTGTTCACAGATCTCAGTCATGCTTCCTACGGAGATGACTGCCAGATCTTCACCTCTGTGCAGGACTTCACTTCTGCCATACTGGATCGGGCTTTCGAATTCTTCAAGTCCCAGATATGCACCGCCTCTCGGATAGCGGATCGCAACCGGTCCACTGGCGCAGACTGCAAACTCCAGCATTTTCCTGAGTTCCCATGCATTCTTCGGTGCCATCACGGTCATGTTCGGCATCATCGTCAGATAGGAAAGGTCAAAACATCCCTGATGTGTCTCTCCATCCGCACCGACAAGACCCGCACGGTCAATCGCAAAGATCACATGAAGATTCTGCATACAGACATCATGCATCATCTGATCCACCGCTCGCTGCAGGAAGGAAGAATAGATTGCCACGACCGGGATCATCCCGCCAAGTGCCAGACCTGCTGCAAAAGAAACGGCATGTTCTTCTGCGATTCCCACATCGAACAGTCTCTCCGGGAATTTCTTCTCGAATTTGACAAGTCCTGTTCCTTCTTTCATCGCTGCGGTGATTCCGACCAGCTTCTCGTGTTCTTCTCCGAGGCTTACCATGGTCTCTGCAAAAACATCGGTATAAGTCGGTCCTTTTTTCTTAGTTAACTGCTTTCCGGTCTGGATATCAAACGGTCCGGTCCCATGGAACTGATCCGGATGCTGCCGTGCCGGTTCATAGCCTCTGCCCTTCTCTGTCAGGACGTGCACGATCACCGGTCCTTCCACTCTCTTCGCCTCATTAAAAAGGCGCATCATCTGGCGCATATCGTGTCCGTCCACCGGTCCCAGATATGTGATCCCCATGTTTTCAAAAAGCATTCCCGGGATGATGAGCTGCTTGATGCTGCTCTTGGTCTTGCGCATCGTATCTACCAGTGCAGTTCCGACACGTGGTATCTTCTTGAGATTTTTGGTCACATTGATCTTCATTCCCGTGTAGGATTCCGCTGTCCGGAGTGCACTTAAGTAGGAAGACATCCCGCCTACGTTCTTGGAAATGGACATATTATTATCATTCAGGACAATAATAAAATTCGTCTCAAGCTCTGCGGCATTATTCAGTGCTTCATATGCCATTCCTCCGGTCAGCGCACCGTCTCCGATCACTGAGACTACGCGGTAATTCTGCCCCAGAAGGTCTCTTGCCCGCACATATCCCAGGCCTGCTGAGATAGAGTTCGAGCTATGTCCTGCATCAAATGCATCACAGTCACTCTCGCTTCTCTTTGGAAAACCACTCATGCCGCCTTCCTTGCGAAGTTTCTTAAACCCTTCCTTCCTGCCGGTAAGGATCTTGTGGGTATATGCCTGATGGCCTACATCCCAGACGATCTTATCCTGCGGAAGTTCCAGTACATTATGGAGTGCCAGTGTCAGTTCCACTGCCCCCAGATTGGATGCCAGATGACCTCCTGTCTGACTCACAGATTCGATCAGGAACTGCCTGATCTCCTCTGCAAGCTGTGGAAAATCTGCTAAAGCTATTTTGTGTATATCATTTGGCTTATTGATCTTTTCCAACATCCTTTGTATCCCTCTTTCATTTTCTGCGGCTTGCCATCTCCATAACAAGTGCCGTCAGAAATTTATTTTTGCTGCTTAACCCTTCCAGGACAGTCTCTGCCTGCTCTGAAAGTTTCTGAACCTGTTCGGATGCCTTCTCCACACCAAACAGTGTCACATAAGTGACTTTATGATTTTTCTCGTCGCTGTGGACCGGTTTGCCAAGCTCCTGGCTGGTGCTCGTCACATCCAGAATGTCATCCTGGATCTGGAATGCCAGTCCGATAGCAGAAGCTGCCTTCTCGATCTGTGCTGTCTGTTCTTCATCCGCTCCTCCAAGGATGGCACCTGCCATCATGGAGGCCTCGATCAGCGCAGAAGTTTTGTGCTCGTAGATATAATCCAGCATCTCTCTGGATATCTCCTTGCCGTCATTCTCGACATCCACGCTCTGTCCGCCGAGCATTCCATAAAGACCGGTCTTATTTGACATGATCTTCAGTGCACGGATCACTCTGTCCTTATCGGAAGTCAGATCAAATGCACTGAGCATTGTTTCATATGCATAATTGAGCAGGCTGACACCGCTTAAGACTCCCATTGCTTCTCCGTAAACTTTGTGGGTAGTCAGGCGTCCTCTCCTGTAATCATCATTGTCGATCGCCGGGAGATCATCGTGGATCAGGGAATGTGTATGGATCATCTCAATCCCTGCCATAAAAGGCTCTGCAACACGCTCATCCTCGCCAAACATCCGGAATGTTTCCAGAAGAAGGATCGGTCTCAGGCGCTTGCCGCCGGCACACATGCTGTAATTCATTGCCTCTGCCATTGTCCTGGCAAAACCGGCTTCCTCCGGCAGATATCTGCGGATGACTTCCTCTGCATGTGCTGTTCTTATCTGCAATTCTTCTTTAAAATTCTCGTAATGTTCCATCCTCGTCCATCTGGAGCATCTTCTTCTCTACTGTGTCCAGCTTGCCGCTGCAGTATTTGAGCAGCTCCATTCCTTCTTTATAAAAACGAAAAGAATCCTCCAGGGACGTTTCACTGTCCTCCAGCTTCGCAGCAAGAGTATCCAGTTCCTGAAAGACCTCTTCTATTGTCTTTGATTCTGTTATTTCTGCCATGTTTCCCTCCTGCTGTCCGAAACTTCCGCCTGGATCACACCGTCTGTCACAGAAATTTCGACTCTGTCCCCGGGCTTGACCTGTGAGACAGAAGTGACTCCTCTGCCCTCAGTATCTGCAACGAAAGAATATCCCTGATTCAGCTTCGCAAGTGGTGACAGTCCCTGGTAGCGTTCCAGATAGATTCCAAGACGATGACGGTACTGCTGGAGTTTATTATCCATCGCCCTTCGCAATGTATCTTCAAAATCCACAAGAGCCTGCCGCCGGTCTCTGAGACGGCTTTCCGGACTTAAATACTTAAACCGCATCTGATACTGCCCAAGCCGTACTCTCTGAAACTCGATTTTCTCCCTCATGTCACGCTGGAAACGCTCCTGATAACTGGAAAGCGTATACATCACCTGTGCCATATCATCCACTGCAAGCTCTGCCGCTGCTGACGGTGTCGGCGCACGGAGATCTGCCACAAAGTCAGCGATCGTAAAATCCACTTCATGTCCAACTGCTGATATGATCGGTGTACGGCACTCAAAAATTGCCCTGGCAACTTTCTCCTCATTGAACGCCCACAAATCCTCGATCGAACCGCCGCCACGTCCTACGATGATCGTATCTACGCCGGCCTCATCAAGCATGCGGATGCCTTTCACGATGCTGTCTGCTGCTCCATCGCCCTGTACCAGTGCCGGATAAAGGATGATCTGCAGGTACGGATTTCTCCGCAGGGAAATATTCCGGATATCCTGCACAGCCGCGCCGGCAGGCGCAGTCACCACTCCCAGTCTGCGGATAAACCGCGGGATCGGCTGCTTATACTCCGGTGCAAACATTCCCATTTCTTCCAGTTCTGCCTTCAGTGCAAGGAATCTCTCATAAAGTGCTCCTGCGCCCTCCAGAGTAATCTCCTTCGCATACATCTGATAGCGGCCGTCTCTCTCATAGACATCCACAGCGCCGCCGACTACAACACGGTCTCCGTCCTTCATACGGAAAGCAAGTCCGCGTCTCTGTCCCGCAAACATGACACAGGAAAGCACCCCTGTCTCATCCTTGAGCGAAAAATAGATATGTCCGCTGGTATGATATTTGCAGTTGGATACTTCACCCTTGACGTATACTTTTCTTAAAACATAGTCCTGTGTGAACATGTTCTTGACGTAACGGTTGACCTGTCCTACGGAATAAACTGTTTTCATTTAATTAATTATCAGAGTTTTCTTCTGGCTCTGCCTTTGTTTCGGATTTCGGTGCATCTTTCTTGGATGAACGGATGATGATCTTGGCCTGATGGGTCGGACGGCGTCTCTTCGGTGCTTCACCGGAGTCCTTCTTACCGCTGGCAATCTTGCCGAGGATCCCGTTTACGAAAGAACCGGAATCGTCTCCACCAAACATCTTGGCAAGTTCTACTGCCTCGTTGATCGCAACGCCAACCGGAACGTCCTCATCAAATTTCATCTCATATACTGCCAGACGGAGTGCTGTCAAGTCGACTCTGCTCATACGGCTTGTCTTCCATCCACGGCTGTAGTCGTTGAGGATCTGGTCGATCTCGTCAAGCTTCTCCAGGATCTTCTGATACTTCGCCTGCATTGCCTCCTGGTCCTTCTCTTCCAGCTCTCCAAGTGTCTCAAAATACATGGACACCTGATCTAACATTTCATCTTCTGAATTAAACTGTGTCATGAACAGCAGTTTAAAAATATGTTCTCTCTGCTCGCTTCTTCGCATGTTTCCTCCTAAACCAATATCCCCCTCCGGGACTTTTATAAAGAAAAAAGGAAAGAGTTTACTTTCCTTTTTCGTTTTCCATATCAACGCCTGCGATGCGGATATTTACATCTGCCACTTCCAGGCCTGTCATGTTTTCAATGGACGATTTGACCTTGTCCTGAACCTTCTTGCTTACTTCAAGAATATTCTTGCCGAACTCGATATTCAGTGTCAGGTCAACAGTAACAACGCCCTCAAGGACGGTTACCTTAACTCCTTTGGAAAGGTTCTTCACTCCAAGCTTGCTTACCAGCTCGTTTGTAATATTTCCTCCCATGGATGCAACGCCGTCAACCTCGGTTGCTGCCAGTCCTGCGATGACTGTTACTACTTCATCTGCGATCTTGACTTCACCGATCCCTCCTACATCCTGTAATTTATAGGTTGTTCTCTTTTCTGCCATATCTAATACCTCCTGCGGGCTCCGACTCATAGCTGCAAGAAATCCTCTCACAGCTATCAAATTCTAATTTTGCATAGGTTTAGTATATCAAATTTGTCCGCAAATTAAAAGCGTTTATTTACTGAATTCTGTCAGTACGAGATTCGGATTTCGGTCTTCTGTCATGCCGACACTCCATGCATTGACGAACAGAAGAAGCGGGTTGCCCTTGAGGTCTGTAACCTTCTTCATATCAGAAGTTCCTGTGATCTTGGCCACATCGACTTCTTCTTTGTTTGCGATCCAGCGGATATGCTCATATGGAAGGTTTTCCAGACGGATCTCGACATTATATTCGTTTTCCAGACGGTATTTGAGGACATCAAACTGCAGGACACCGACAACGCCTACGATGATCTCTTCCATACCGGTGTTGAATTCCTGGAAGATCTGGATCGCACCTTCCTGCGCGATCTGGTTGATACCCTTGACGAACTGCTTACGCTTCATGGTATCAAGCTGGCGCACACGTGCAAAATGCTCCGGTGCGAAAGTCGGGATTCCCTCAAATGCAAACTTACGTCCCGGCGCACAGATCGTATCACCAATGGAAAAAATACCCGGGTCAAAGACTCCGATGATATCTCCGGCATATGCCTCATCTACCACATGACGGGATTCTGCCATCATCTGCTGAGGCTGGAGAAGACGCATCTTCTTGTCTCCCTGTACATGATAGACTTCCTGGGATGCATCGAATTTACCGGAGCAGATACGCATGAATGCGATCCTGTCTCGATGTGCCTTGTTCATGTTTGCCTGGATCTTGAATACGAATGCGGAGAAATCATCAGACATCGGATCGATCTCGCCCTCATCGGATACTCGCGGAAGTGGAGAGGTTGTCATCTTGAGGAAGTGCTCAAGGAAAGTCTCCACACCGAAGTTTGTAAGCGCTGAACCGAAGAATACCGGTGTCATATTTCCCTTGCTTACCTGTTCCTGGTCAAATTCCACACTTGCTCCGTCCAAAAGCTCAATCTCATCCATGAGCTGTTCCTTCTGATCCGGATCTACGATGTCGTCAAGTCTTGCATCGTCAATATCGATTTCTTCGATCACACCTTCCTTGGTTCCCTTCTGTGTGTCAGAGAAGGTCAGGACTTTGTGTGTATTTCTGTCATAAACTCCACGGAATTTCTTACCGGAACCGATCGGCCAGTTGATCGGGCAGGTTGCGATCCCGAGTTCCTTTTCTATTTCATCCAGAAGATCAAACGTATCATTTGCATCTCTGTCCATCTTGTTGATAAAAGTAAAGATCGGAATGTGTCTCATGACGCAGACCTTGAACAGCTTTCTTGTCTGTGCCTCGACACCCTTGCTTCCGTCGATGACCATGACTGCGGAATCCGCTGCCATCAGAGTACGGTAGGTATCCTCTGAGAAATCCTGATGTCCCGGTGTATCCAGAATATTGATACAATATCCATCATAATGAAACTGTAATACGGAAGAGGTTACGGAAATACCTCTCTCTTTCTCTATTTCCATCCAGTCAGATACTGCATGGCGGGCAGTTGCCTTACCTTTAACACTACCTGCCAGGTTGATCGCACCTCCATACAGCAGAAATTTCTCTGTCAGGGTTGTCTTACCGGCATCCGGGTGAGAGATAATGGCAAAAGTTCTTCTTTTTTCTATTTCGTTCGCGTACTTAGACACGTTTTTCCTCCTGTCTGTTATCCTATTTCCAATTTCTATACAATTTTTTATTTTATTATAGACTATGCCGGACTGTCAAGAAATTTCCTTATATAAAGGATATAAAGTTATAATTGAAAAGCAAATCTTTTCTCTGTATAATAGAGGCATATTTTTTGAATACGTGCCAGGAGGAAATTTTATGAATCTCGCAGAAATAGAAACTTTTTTGACTATCGTAAACACCAAGAGTATTACCCGCACCGCTGATCTTTTATTTCTGTCCCAGCCAACTGTCAGCCATCGTCTGAATTCCCTTGAGAATGAACTGGGATTTCCTCTTGTCATCCGAAACAAAGGACATAAGCAGGTCGAACTCACACCCAAAGGAATGGATTTTGTCATCCTCGCCGAACGGTGGATGTCCCTGTGGAAAGAAACGCTCACGCTTCAGCACAACCAGGAACGGATGCTTCTGACCATCGGTTGCACGGACAGCCTGAACATCGCCGTATTTGCGCCACTGTATGATGAGATCCTTCAGTTACATTCTCATCTGGATCTGGATATTGAATCTCACCACTCCAATGAACTGTACGATCTGCTCAGTGAGCACAAATTTGATATCGGTTTTGTCTATCAGCATCTTCATTACAAAAACATCATCGCAGAGCAGATCTTTGAAGAAAAACTTTATCTGGTGCAGTCCGAACATCCGGTGATCCCGCGGGCGCAGGTACATACGGATGAACTGGATTCCTCCATGGAACTGTTTCTGAGCTGGGATGACAATTTCCAGATCTGGCATGACCGCTGGCTTTCTTCTGTTACGAGACCTCATATCTCAGCAGACACGATCACTCTGCTTGACCGCCTGTGGAAAAAGGACGAAAACTGGATGATCGCACCGGAATCTGTCATTCAGGAGCTTTCGCATTACCGTTCTCTGTATGTCAGCGAACTGGTCAACACCCCGCCAAACCGCGTCTGCTACAAAATCCGGCATCGTTATCCCAAGATTTCCAACAAGCTCGCTGTTGAATATTTTGAGCACGAGCTGGAACGTTTTCTTGAAAAACGGCATCTCCATATCCCAGTCGGCGTTGTATGGCATTCTTAATGCTTTTTATGTCAAAACAGAGAGGAAACTCCCCTCTGTTTTGATCTGTGTCATTTCTTAATCATAGATACCGTCTGTCTGGATCACCTGATCGGTGGAAGTTTCCTGGTCTTCGTATGTAGTATCTGCTTCGTCCGTGCTGTCATAGACCGCGGTCTCGTCAGCATTTTCTTCCATCGAACTGCTTTCTTCCCCTGTATCCTCTGTCTGGTCAAGCGGCGTGATCACGATATTTTCTGCTGCGATCCCTGTCTTTCTCTTGATGATATCCTCGATCTGTGCTCTTTTTGCATCTTCGAGGTCTGCTTCCGGCACAACTACGTCCGCAGTCTCTCCGGTAAGATTTACTACCGCATTCTCGAATCCTTTGGCTTCAAGAAGCATTTCTGCTGCAGCTTCTTTTTCGGATACTTCTGTCATCTCTACCATGGTGTTGATCGCGGTCTGTTTCTGGTCATCCGAGATATCCGCGTTGTTGATGATCTCCTGCAGATCAGCCTTGCTCTGGGAGCGCACCTGTTCACGGGAAAGCTTCGCCTGCGCCGCAAATCCGGATGCACCTGTCAGCACTGCTTCGCCCGGCGTTGTCGTGTCCTCTTCTGTATCGCTCGGACTGCTCTGGCTGTTTTCTTCCAGCAGTGCGCTTTCGTCGGTAATGTCATAATCCACCTGATCCAAAATACTTGCACTGTCCGTACTCGCTTCTTTGTCCTTGAATCCCAGATCCACGTCTGCAAAATTCAGGTATCCCGCCACTGCGATCAGGATTGCCAGTGAAGTGATGATGACCTGATTCCTTTTTACGATTTTTTTCACTTTACTTCCCTCATTTCATTTTCATTATTTTTATTTTATGGGCTATAGCTCTCGAACAGAACTTCATATTTTATAAAAATCCTTCAAAGCACACGGTTTCTGGGATTTTTATATTACAAAACAGAATCTATGTTTTGTGACTAACTTGTGACTAACCACAATAATCTATGTCTCTCTATATTATATTAAAACAGATGATACAATATGTTCCCGGCAGTGGGTACCTGCCGGGAATTTTTCTTTATACTCTGTTGATAAAGGCAGAAGACACAAAACCATAATACTTACCGGCGATACGAATATAATACCAGTCTGTATTGTCAGATGCTTTGATCGTATCGCAGATATCAATAAGATTATCTTTTTTGAGCAGCGGCCATTTCTTGATCTTCGGATTTTCTGTGCCTGGCCAAGAACGGACATTGAGTTCTGTTGATGTTACTTTTCCTACCCACTTCGGAGTCTTACTGAGCTGTACTGCAGTCTCTGTGGATTCCTGATCTGCAGCTGTGCCGTAGTCGATCCATACATAGCCGTCGATCACGGAGTCTGTGAGTTTATATTTCTTGTTACGGCATGCTCCGCCGTTGGCTACGACACCTGCCACGCTGGAGGTGTTACCTTCGTTGGTGTAGACGTATGTGCTGTCAAAGCTGTTGACAGATCCGATGTGTGATCCGTTCCGGAAGATGATCAGCGCGCCTTTCTTTGGTGTAGTATGCCAGGTGCCTTTCTGTTTGGCATGAGCCGTTACGTTCTTACAATTATAAAAGCCGCCGCCCATGATCTGCAGGGCTTTTTTCAGGCCGAGTACTGTGACCAGTTTCCAGAACTGGTAAACTGCACACCATGGCTGTCCCTGGCATCCCGGCTGATTCCAGTTGTTGACATCACGGGCGAACTTGGTGTAATTCTTGTCGCCGGCATTCTTGGTGAAGTCATCCAGATACGCGTTGCTCTTTTTCTCCAGATATGGTTTTGCGCCACCGTTGTTGGCGTAATAGTTTCCGAGATTGGTATGTTCCTGTAATTTGTCCACGGTTGTTTCCTCCTTCTTCACTTCTTCTGTATAATCCTTGTAAAATACATTTCTATCCACTTTCGTAGAGATGCCCGGAATAGCAGCCTTGCTAGAATATTGCCAACCCACACCGAAGTCTGGCCGGAGTCGTTCCTGGAGCCAGCCGTCATCGTTCGCCGGATACCTTGCGACCCAAAAATCGTATTTCTTCAGGTGGCTACAGATCACTGTGTTATACCAGTCCGCATTGCAATACAGTGCAAATTTATAGCCGGCATCTACAATAATCTTCCTGAATGCTTCTGCCAGCTCATGGATATTTTCAGAGCCGAGCGTACGCTGGTTGTTATATTCCAGGTCCAGGAATACCGGAAACTGGATCTTGCGGCCGTTTAATGTACTTACTACCTTGCGGGCTTCGCTCTGGATCTCTGCAATTGTCATTGCATAAGAGTATTTATACACGCCCACTGGGATATTGTATTTGTTGCATCCAGCCAGATTATTTTCGAACTGAGAATCCGCAACGTTGCCAGCTTCTGTGATCCGAATGATCACAAAGTCCATGCCGTAATCTGCAACTGTTTTCCAGTCGATCTTATCCTGCCAGGCTGATACATCAATGCCTTTAATTTCCATATATTGCCTCCTGTTACTATAATAGGAAGGGAACGATCACTCGTCCCCTGAATCATTCGTCTTTATTCGTCTGTTTGATCAGCTGGTTCACATATGTAGAAAGACCAGCTACCAGGATTCCCTGCACAATAGCTGTGAAGACCGCCATCACAATGTCCTGTGGTGTTCCCAGGGTGGTCGTGGCGAATACATACATTGCACAGATCACAATGCTGATCCCGCCAAGGATAAGCGGGATATGCTTATCTTTTACTGCCTGTGCCTGTTTTAATGCCATGCCTACGAAGTATAATGCAATGGCTACTACAATAAGTTCTGGTTTTACATAGTTTACAATCTGATCCATGATTATTCTCCTTTTTCCAAATCTGCTATTCTATGGTTCACAACTTTGATCTGCTCTCTCTGGACACTTATTTCCTGCTCCAGAGAATAAGTTCTTTCTACTACATTATTATGTTTATCAACTCTTTTTGTCAGTTCTTCCAACTTATATTCCATAAGTGCTCTAGTTTTTTCAGACTGGCTGTGATTGCTGATCAAACATACAATAAGAGTCACTGCTGCGCTGATGCAGGATGATATAATTGTTTCCATCTTTCTTCCTTTCTCCGGTTGCGCCGGCGCAATTTTTGTAAAACAAATAGAGCCTTACGGCTCTGCTCTGATCTTCATGTATTTTCCTCCTCATCGTCAATGTTCTCGTATTTCCGGCAGGCTCTTTCCAGGAGATCTAAGTTGTCTTCTATTTCATCCAGGGGTTTTCTTTTGGGATCTTTCTGGATGTACAACAAAAGATCGTAGATTGCTGACCAGAGTTTCCGAATGATCTGTAGCTTAGTCATTTACTCGGTAATTTCCTCCAGTCCTGCATCAATGAGTGATTTTTTCACTTTTTCCTTCAAGAGTCTCGGCACTCTGTCGTATTCCTCTTTTGCTTCTTCGATAGTGTCTTTGCTTAAAATTTCAGTAACCCATAACTTTGCCATCATTTCTGTATCTCCTTGGCTTAACAACATTATGATTAAGTTCCTACGCATAAACCTGTTCACTCATTTCCAGCAAACAGTCTTTTAACATTTCAATCTGTTCGGACTGCTCCGCTAACAGCTGTTTTGTGTTTTTCTCTGCTGTTGGAATGTATTTCAGATATTTTTCCGGTGATGCCCTTACGGTTTTCTCTGAAACCTTTTCCGGATCTTCCCGGAACTGGTTAAAATCATATTCATACACCGTCTGTTCGATGTCTTCCGGATTTTCCGGATCTCCGCCTGAATAAGTTTCCGTTACGGTACTTTCGTTCAGGCAGATTGTTACATCCACCTTTCCATCAGGTAGGTCATTCCAGGTTACAGGATTCTGTCTTTCTGTAAATCTTGCTTTCATGGCTCACCCTCCTTTTCGCTTTCTCGAATATCTTGTCTACGTCATATTTTTCTCTAAAATGTTCAGAGTCGGAATGTTTGAACCAGCCATAGTATGCAATGCAACGGTACGCCAGAGTCAAAGGCATCCGCTGGCCTTTCTCTACATATTCATCAGCTTTTACAAAAGCTCTGCGTCCTCTCAGGAAAATGCTTCGTCTTACTTCTGTATGATCCCGGTATATTTTGAACCCCATCATGTCAATAGGTTCTCCATGATGTTTTCCACTCTTGTCTATCCAGTCAATCTGGAACAGTTTCCAATCTGGTTTTACTGTCAGATCTAAATATTCATTCATGTACTTAATGAGCAGCTGCATAGCTTTTCTGACGTCCGCTTTCCTGCTTCCGATCAACAGGAAGTCATCCATATAAAACAGCACATGATTAATCAGGCGGATCTCTTCTGTGGTACCGTCTCTATGTTTCTTTCGTTTGAACAGTTTTTCAGCTGCATAATGATAAGCAGCGCTGAGATAGTAATTGCATAACCACTGGCTCAAATATGATCCGATCGACAGTCCCTGATCAAACGAATCAATCAGAACAAAAGTCAAATAAAGCAGGTCCTCATTTTTGACTTGCTTCTCTAACATTCTTTTCAATTTTCTCCTGTTGATGGATGGATAACATTTCCGGACATCTCCCTTTGCCGCTATTCTGGTCTTGTCCGGATTCTTGCGGATCCAGTTCTCAATTGCTGTCTTTCCATAAACCTGTCCTTTTCCCGGAATGCTTGCGCACTGATAAGTTCCTACTTTTCTTTCAAATAGTTCTCTCAGTCCGTTTGTGGCTACATAGTCATATATCTGCTGTTTGATACACTCAACTCCGATATCTCTGACTTTTCCGGAATTTCCGTCCATGCGTGTGCTTGTCTTAATCGGATCAAAAGATACCTTTCTGAGTTTTATTTCCGCTTCCAGACCTTCCGCAGCTGTGCAGACTAAATTATGTAGCCAATCTTTATGATTACTTTTTATAATCTCATGTATCTGTCTGGACGTAGCAATGTCTGTATAGTTTGCTAAAAATCTGGCCGTATCCATACGATCCCATTTATCGCTCAGGCATTCGTATATGCAGGAGATTATAAATATCTGATCTAATTTTATATTTTTACAATACCGTTTCATTCGTTTCTTGATATAAGGGGTTTTCGGTTTTTCTACTCACCCCACACATGGATCTACTGCATCCATGGTCCTTGTGTCAGGCTCCTAAGCTCCTGATTCACAAAGTCCGGCTTCAATCAAATTTCGGTGATGCCCCACGCTGCCGAAGCAGGCTCCGTCCCGCAGAGCGAAATGTAACGCAAATATCAAATAATTTTTCAAGAAAATCCGGAGACGATATTCCAGTTAACGTTACCAACCCCATTGTTCGCATTCAGAATCCAGAGGCCGTAAATCGTGCCAACGTTCAGATTTCCAACGGACAACCAGGGAACAGGAACCTCCGCCTTGCGCTACAAGTCCGTAATTTTTATCTTTTGTTATTTTGCTTTTTTGCATTTGCTGATTATTAGTTACATAGAGGGGACGGCCCCTCTGTCAGGCGGCCGCCTGCCATTCACCCCGTGTGCCGTTCGGTGAAACGCCGGAGACGATAGCCCAGTTAACGTAACCAACCCCAATGTTCGCACGCAGAAGCCAGAGGCCGTAAAGCGTGCCAACGCCCAGATACCCAACGGACAACCACTCTCGCTGTCCGCTTGTACCAGTATCCGTATATAATCCATTGCAGAAGCCTGTCGTGCTTCCTGCTTTTGTTTCCGTAGGAACCATGATTCCAAGTGCCGGATCAACAAAGCATTTCGAAATGTATTTCCAACTTGCTGCAGTATAAGCTACCTGAGCCGCCACTTTTTTGTATCTTGTCTTTGCTGCGTTCATGTCTGTTGTAAGCAATGACGCATCCATACAGATATATACATCTCGTTTTGGTGTTCCGTCTCCGTCTGTAACAATGTCCACAAATACATTGCTGAGGACTTCGTAAGCTCCATAACCGGTTTCGATGCCCTGGATCTTGAATGGATTCCTGTTATCTGTGTTAGAGAATGGCGATCCATCAGAACCAAGTACGCTGTCAGTGGAACCGGTACGCCACGGCATTGTTGAGATGCAGGTGGTCAGTGTTGTGTCAAACGGTTCCGCATCCACATAGACTGCGGAGTTCGTATCGTCTATTGCTTCAATCTTCAAGACTTTGACATCATATGCCAGGTTGTGCATGTATGAATAATATCTGTCTTTGTTTGTGTTTGAACCCATATCTCCAACTGATACATAGGAGCCAACGATATAGTTGTTTACCTTTGCTTTTGGCAGGATTACTCTCGTTACTCCAATTTCTGCAACTGCCGCCATCTCCTGAGATGTATATGAGTTACATCCGGTCATAACGCTCCTGCTGTTGATCGTAGCGTACAGAATAATAAGCATAAGCTGTTTGTAGAACAAATCCCAGTTGGTTGTACCGACATACCGGCTTCCCTTTTTCTTCATGTATGCAATCATTCCGGTGTGTGATATCGGTTTTCCGCCTTTCTGACTTCCGTTTGCCAGAATCAAGCCTGCAGAGCTATATGGTACTCCGTCAATATCTCCAGCTCCATATTTTCCATGGACCATAAATGAGGAGAGCGTACCATCCGGATTAACAGATTCTCCCATTGGCACCAGTCCCAGGGCTTCGTTTGGACTATCAGAGTAATGATAATCTACATACTCCGGATTATCTGTGATTCCTACCCAAGCGGACATTGTAACCTCTCCGACATCCACCTTTCCAGTTTTCTTAAAATCTGGTTGTCCCTGCAGTGCGGTTATATGAATAAAACCATTATCATCTACAGTGAAGTTACAAGGGAAGTGCATAAACAAACCGATCTCTCTGTAATCATCCTGTCCAATCGTGGTATTTGTAGATGGTTTTCTCACAAGTCCCTCATTGTCATTCAGTTTCACACCTGTTGGACTGGTAGAGGTATCGTACTTATAGATTCTTGTTGTATATACTTTTCCGGTTCTGCGGAGAGCAAAAAAGTTTGACAGTGCATTTTCAATTCCTCCGCCAGCTGCAGTAATATTCTGAATCTGTGTGTCTGCTTCGGTCCGGATGTCAAACACTGCTTTTTCTCCTGTGGACTGCAGAGTCTTGTTTAAAGCAGTTCCTTCTGTAATTTTTGTGTCCAGGTTGTTATCCAGTTCTGATGCATCCTGGATGGTCTTGTCCAGATCCTGCTGCATTGTTCCGGCAGATCCGATCGTCCCCTGCAGGTTTTCTTTGACAATATTTACATTCTGATCGATTTTTGAAATCTCATCATCTGTGTGAGATGTAATGCTCTGTTTGGATTTCAATTCCTGGTCCTGAATATTTTTCAGGGCATCAGTTCCGGTCTTCTTGATTGATTCTGCCAGTTTTTCGGTATTTTTCTTGGCCTGTTCCGCGTCCTCAGCTGATTTCGCCGCCTGGGACGCGTAATATTTCGCATTATCTTTTGTGCAATCCGGATGATCATCTCTTCCATGCGCCCAGGCTTCCGCCTGGTTCCGGGCTTCTTCTGATTGGTCAGCCGCCTGATTCACAGCTTCAATCGTTTCCCGAAAAAGTTCTGGTTCTTCAGAGCTTCCGGGCACTTCCGGTCGCGGACGTGCCTTAACAGACATCTTAACGCGATATTCGGTGTTTCCGGATTTATCGTCTACTAAAAATACGAACGCAAAAATGGAGTAATCTGAAATCGCATTGTTATTCTCCAGCATGGAATCCGGAATCAGCACATCAGTAACTCCGTCTCTAGTTGTTCCAATTCTGGTTACAGATTCCCCACCGCTTTCAGACAGCGAAAAATGGATCTCCACCGCATGAGGCAGGTCAAGTCCCTGTATCCGGAGTACCTGGCCGTAATCGTACTGCCAGAGACCGGATGCTCTGGCAGTGCTGCTTTCTGGGTCGAATACTACAGTGAGTATATTGTTCATGACGTTTTCCTTTCTTCTAACTCTTGCAACCTTTCGTTCATATCCTGAATCAACTTAATCATCAGAGGTATTAGTATCCTCTGATTCCAGTCCTCTGGTCTTCCCTGTTCATCATGAATTGCAGCCAAAGGAAGGGTGTTGTTCACTTCTTCGGCATAAAATCCCGGAATCACCTTTTCATATAATTCATCATTTTTATATAAATAGCCTTCCCTATATTTGAATTTCACTACCGGAATGTTCAATATCTTGCGAGCTTCTTCTAGGGAGACAGTTCCCATAGGGACCTTGTATCTCCTAGAAGAAGATGCAATGGTTCCGACATGCTTATCGGGTGCGATTCCTAATGTGTTACCTGTAATCGCACCCAAGTTATAAAATCTGAGCTGATCGCTTCCGTCGGTAAGATCTTGGTCTGTGCCGGCATATATCCACAAGCCATACTTTACAATAGCCGCATGACTGGACTCTGATATTTTGACATTTCCAATTTTGATGTATGGATTGTCACCACCATATAACGAAATGGCAGCATCCGTAGATACCAGGCTGCCATTTCTAACGTTCCAGCTTGCAATCGCGCCGTAGTTGGCGACGAAAGAGCCATCTGTTAGAATCTTAAATCTGTTGTTTGCGGTGACGAGCCCGTTGAAATCTATCTTTGCAGCCTTAATAGATACAGCCTCTGCAGTCTGGTTGATTTCCGAAATAATAGCATTCTTCGACACTTTCAAATCTATCTCTTTTTTTGTCTGTTCGATCCGTGTAGATAGTGCGCCTTCTGCTTCTGATATCCTTTTTATTTCCGTGGAGAATGAATTGCTTAAGACTGACAACCTACCTTCTGCCCAGGATCCATATTTCGTAAGGATCCTGGTTCCAGTTACGTAGATTCTTTTTTCTTTATCTTCAACTCGTATCTTAATAGCGTGGTCGCCTTTCTCAACAGTCGCCTTTATTGAGAATTCTTTCCACGCCTTTGTGATAGCGTCTTTGCTGATGTTTAATATTTCTGTGTCATCCAGGTATATTTTTACATTTCCGGCATCCAAAGATGCCAGCTCAACTGTAATCTCGTCCTCCTGTTCCTCGTCGGCCGAATACTTCCATGTCACGAAGGACGAATTTCCAGCTTTGCTCATAGTGTCGTCGCTGGCTAACAAGATAGCGCACGTTTTGCCCAAATAAGTGGTCGTCTTCAGGCCGGTGGCATCATATTGCCATCCTTCTTTGTCTTCAAATCCGCTATTCGTACAGTAGTTATAGTAGGAGACATCTCTGACTTCTGCTGAGATTTTTTTAGTGGAAGCTTCTACGGCAGTGCTCATCTGTTCGACGGTACTGTAGCCATTCAGATCATCTTGGGTTATGTACGTGTCAGATATCTCTGTTTTCAGGCCATCCACAGACAATTTTATAGCTGCTTCCATTGCCTTGGTTGTGCTGTAATCTTCCTCAATGTGCGTGTGTAGTTCCGTTAGAGCTACGGAAAATCCATCTACCGCCGCTTTATATTCGCCAAGCTTGGAGTCCATGTCGGTATACTGTCCGCTGACTGTATTGTATTTGGTGTTCAAATCCGTGTATTTCTGACTCAACCCGCTAACAGTCTGCTCCGTAGATGCCATACGACTGTACATGGTTTTATTTCCGCTCTGTAACTCCAGTAGCTCGCTCTCGGAAATCAAGGAGCTGATCTTTCCTTGAGCTACTTTGAAATCTGTTTCTAAAGCATCAAATCTTTTCAGGATGGATTCTTTTGCGTATATGCTGACTTCTCTTCTAAACCGCACTATGTTTCCCTTCTTTTCATGTTTCTATGGAGTCCCCACCCATGATGGCAACAATGTGATCCATGTTGTTGGCTATATTTTTTCGATCGTGACCGATTACAACGCCCCTGACATCCTGCTTCGGGGAATAGAACGCATATCTTTCTGACCCCAGGCTGGAAATCTTATTGGTATAGAAGTTGTCTTCCAGGTCGCTGATCAGATTTACATTAATTGAATCGCCTTCGATATTTCCACATTCCATATTGTCCGTCATCACATCGACCGTGTTGCACCGATGAATGCGGCCTGTGACGATTCCAGTTACCTTTCCACCTTCGTTCTTGACAAAAGCACCACCGCATAGATCTACCCATGCTCCGGACGCATTCAGGGCAAGGGTGGCTTTCGGAATGTCGCCGGATATTTCGATCGCGTTTCCTTTTATGCAATCAATCCATGTGTCAAACAACCCTTGATGTCCTTCATCGAATACCATTCCTGTCGTGCAGCAAGAAATCCATGCACCGTAGATGAGGTTGTCAATGTTTCGGAACATAAAGCCGGTGCCACAATATTTCGCAAAAATGTTTTCGACCGTTTTGTGTTGCTCGTGAAACTGTATACCGTATCCATTAAATCCATAAATCATACAGTCATGCACATCGCCACTTACTACGTCTATACCATTCACGGTATTTTCAGATTGTGTAACTGCGAAAAAGAGATTGATGTCTGTCTTCTGCGACTGATCCACAGTCATTGTGTAGGATTCCGAGACGGCAATAACATTTTCGATTGAACTCAGCTTATCCACACTCAGAAACGTATCGGTGCCGTCGTACCAGAATACGGTGCCGTTATAGCTCAAATATTCTGTACGTTTCGGTGCGTTTGTGATTTTTCGGTCAATTTTTTTGTCTCCGCTCACCCTGCACCTATCTGTAAGGGTTACAGGGGAAGAAAAATGGTACAGCCCCGTGGAGAATGTAATGTTGTAGTAGAATTTTGAGTAAAAATTTAACAGACTCGAATTGTCGTAATCAAAGTCATTTATGACAAACCCCAGATCAAGTGCACTGATGGTGCTGCTGAGTTCGGATTTTCGGCTCTGGAATACAATATTTTTCCAGTCGCTGACTAATCCATAATTAGCGCTGTTGATTGCCAGTTTCACTCCGTCTATGTACTCCGAAGATTTAATGCTGACTTTGCTTGCCGCACGCTGGTTAAACTGCACGAATACGTACTTTGCATCCGCACATGCGACGCTGTACATAGTGTTACTTTTTATGGACTTGTACTGTGATCCTGACTGTTCGACAGGGGCAAAAGAATCGTCGAGCAGAAATAGCAAGCTGGTAAACACAGAATCGTATTCACTGTGCATCTGGACATATAGTGTGTCAATGTTGTCTGGAATCCTGTAAAAAGAAGTTCCGAGAATTTTGGTGTTTCGTCCGGATCGCGATATATTGTATAATTCACCTGTGTATAAATTACTTTCATTGATTTTCGCATCATTCAATTTTTGCTGCGCCTGGCCAATTGCCTGAGGTAAGGTCATCTGCCCCTGCTCCAGGTCAAAGTTCTGGCTCGTTAAACCGCTGAGCACCTGATAGATCAGATTCTCAACTGCGATGTTCCCGCCTTCATTGGTATCTGGATCCACGAATATCATCTTCTTCCCTATAGGAATCTTTGTCGCATTCAGCAGACCGTTCGCATCCTGATTTTCCTCTGCCATTTTCTCTCCTTTCCGGTGTCCGATTCGGACACCTTACGCATCTACATTTACTGTTACGGTTTTACCACCTATCATGAGCTTTTTCCCGCCGACTATCAGGTTCCGCCCTGCATATCGTACAAACTCTCCAACTACAACGCCCCCAAACATATAATCTTCGTTGTTGACGGTGACAGAATAGCCTCGCTGCAAAAAAGTTTCACCTTTCTCGGTTCTCTTTGTCCATGAAAACCATGCTTCTGGAAAATCTGTGGTCACGTTCTTTCCTGACTTATATATGACCGCCGTAACCGTAGATGTTCCATCTTCATTATCTCGGCACTGCGTATCATATAGTAGTGTCCCATCCGTTACTGTTTCAACGCTAGTCGAGATCTGTGATAATTTTGTTTCCAAAGTCTGATTTGACTCATCCAACCAAATCCGGTTGCCTTTGATAGTCTGTGTACTTCCATTAATCTCAGTGAACAAACTATTTATATCCAATTTTGACGCGGCAATGTTGGCAGTATCTGACACCATTTGATTGACGATCAGACCATCTGCAATGGCTCCAGATTGTACGCCTGTGGAATCGATCAGAGTTCCCTTGCCGCTCTCGTCAAAAAGTGCAAAGGTAAAGTTTCCCCTTGCATCTCTGCCGGCCTGCATCCTGATTATACCATTGGCGTCCTTCCACTGCTGGGTTGCCCCGGAGATTAAGATTCCGCCATCATCAGACGCAATTCTGAACTTGTTGGTGCTGATTGTACCAGCAAGTAAATCTGCGATAGATACAGACTGCATTACCGCTTCCCGGATCAGTGCGGTGTCGATCACTGCGTTATCTGTTGTCAGATGGATGTTCTGCAGGTCGTCGATACCGGCTGCTCCAGAAAGAAGGTTTTTGATATTGGCATAATTGGAATCAAGAACGTCAATCCTGCCATTTACCGCTGATAAATCCGTAGTCCGCAACTGTATAATATCACCTTCTGCTGCTTCAAGTCTTTTTGTATAAGTCTCTTCGAAGTTCGCGATATTCCCTTTGATGATTCCAAAATCTCCTTCAACAGCAGACAACTTTCCGGAAACCTGCACATATTTCGCATCAAGATCTTTAATATGTACAGAACTGACAATTGCATTTTCCAGATCAATAATCTGTCTGCTGTGAATCCCATCAATTGCGTCACCATCAATCTGACCATTGTCATTCGTAATATTATCAACGGTATTTACGGTGTCTTCATATTTCTGTGCAAGTTCATCAAAGGTCAAAACCTTATTCGCCAGTGTACAGCTGTTCTTCTCTGGTGCATCCGGATATATTTTCATTCCCACGATGCGCTGCTTCTCTCTGGTATCAGTTATATTATCAATTAAAGTTATAACATCTCCTATACCATATTCCAGGATCCTGTATTTCTCTGAGCATTTTGCCAGATCTATCACATCCGCTGAATAGGAAACATATGGCTTACTCATATCTTCGAGTTTTGCTTCTGCATCCTCTTTCAGTGATTCCGGCACTGTATATCTTTCATCTTTCCAGATACATCTCTTTACTTTCGAACTGTATTGATGATTTTCCAGATATGCTTTTCCGAAATTGGCGGCTTCAATTGTCAACCCGTCCTTTCCATACGGTTCAATTTCCGTATAAAAATCGTAAGATGTCGACTGCACGGTGAGGCTCTTTAAATTGAGCTGATTTACAAAATAGCTTCCTCTGTCTGAGCCAATGGGGTCATACACACTGATTACCTGAGATTTTGAATCTACCTTGATCTCCGCCCTATATGTTTTGAGGGCTTGCTTTAATACTTCTAACGCAGACACATTCGACATTGAGAGTGTTCTTTTTTTATTAACATCGCAAACTCCAATGGTCCATCCTGTGCCTGCAAAAGCAAGCTGCAAAGCGGCTCTGATAGTCTGCTCCTCTGACCGGAACTCTCGGAAAACTTTGCCTTCCAGAGATTCCAGATCCAATTGTGCTACAACCGTTGCAGTTCCATCGGTATTCTTTTCAAGTTCTTTTACTACAAATCGGTCATCCTTTGTTTCAATGTAGCCTTCGTTTACAATTGCATTTCGTATGTTTCTGTAAGGGGCAGAAAAAGAGAGTGTCCTGTCATTCAGTTCCAGAACACCCTCTATACACAGATCAGTATATTTTTTCAGTCCCTTCACCGGGACTTTGTTTCTATCTAATATTTTCAGCATACAAAATCCCCTTCACTTTTTACTTTATAACCGGCATCAGTAAAGTGATCTGATTTGGCGTCATATGCATTTTTGCAATTTCTTTCTCACTGAAGTATTCCAGTTCCACATCACTCTCTGCTTTCATGAGTGTCGTGATATCCTGATTATATCTATCAGTATCCACAATCTTGACCTTTCCATTGCCCTGTGTAACCAAGGTACCTTCCTCATTTTTTTCACCATATTTTCTCAGAATATCATTCTCCACTTTCGCAATGGGTTCAATTGCCCGCATCAGTTCATAATTATTCTTCGCAACTTTAAACGCAAGACCAAAATCATCCATTTCCTTATTTCCAGCAGCAGTAAGTGCACTCTGGATATTTTTAATCACTTCGTTTGTAAGCTTCATTATATTCTTCCTCCTTATACATATCTTGGCTTATATTTCAATGTAACTGTGCATTTGTCGCTTGAGCATCTGACTATATTCCTGCCAGGCTTCAGCACCGGAAATTCCCACATTTCTGTGTCCGCGAACTTATTTACACCTTCCTGCAGTACTGTACAGTCCTCGCCATTAATGACAACTTTCTTTCCTGCTTTCAGATTTTTGATAGTGATGGACTCTTTTTCTCCAGAAATCTGGTTATATGCTATTCCAGTAAGTTCCACAGATGCCAGATCTACCGATGCAGTGATTTCTACAATACATGGGGTGCTGTCATTTCCCTCTACCTCTATAGAACCCGTTGTATTTTTCATAGTAGTTGAGATTTCATTACCAAATTCATATCCGATAAATTTTAATATCACTTCATGGCATTTACGCTTTATAGATTCCTTCACTGTTATTCTGTCTAACACACATTCGAAATAGTTCGTATATCCATCAAGTTCTAATTTCAGTTCATCATACATGATTGCCAGTAGATTGCTTCTATTTCGAACGACTTCTTCTTTTCCTCTGCCATACACAGCAATCGAAACAGTTATACACTTGAAACCTTTCTGGCTTTTTTCCATGAAAGGTGTTTCAAGCGCAGCCGGCCACTCGCTTTTTGAAGTTACTTCCCTATGCTCCATTTCATATCTCAGTTGTCTTGCTGAAAATTTGTTTATATCAATCCCATTGACTTTCATCTCATCCTCCGAGTTTTTAACGCAGTATTGTTGGATAGCTTATCGCCCAAAACATCTACGGCTTGGTTCTGATCTATATAAGCCATATACTTCTTTTCAGCAATTATCTGCAGATATGGCAGGTATTCCATTAAAGTATCCACAACATCTTCGGCAAATGCCCCTGTTCCTCCTGCCACTGGTTTCCGAACCATATCTGAATAATCCATACTTTCCCGGATCATCCCATTCACATCTGCGATTTTACTCTCATATCCCACGCCAAATCCCTCTGCTGTATATGCTCCCAGTTCAGCAAACACTTTTGACGGGCTGTGAATGTCCAGACGGCTTCTTGCTTCATTTACTGCTGCCTGACACATATTTGCAACAGCATTGACCACACTGGAACTTCCTGCTGTAATTCCATTTGCAAGTCCTATGGACAGATTCCATCCTGTATTATATAAATTTGGTGCATTATTGGCAGTATCTCGGATCTGATCCATGATACCTCTGAGGGAATTAACAGGATACGTTGATGCTTCAGAAATTCCATTTCTCAATCCTATGGCAATGTTCTTTCCATATGGAATATATTTTTCCTGAGCAGTTCCGGTTACTGATATATTTCGTATTTCCTGAAGCATCTTTCTGATAGCAGCTATTGTATATGGCTTTTCTTTATTGATTCCTCCCCTCAATCCTGTTGGAATATTCTTTCCTATAGTGACAAATCCGTCTTTATCAAGAATTGTTTCCGAAGTTTCTATCACTTCAGATGCCATATCTTTTGCCGCTTCTGTAGCTTCTGGACTTCCAGACTCAATACCTACTTTCAATCCTTCTACTACATATCGTCCCTGCTGTGCCGTTTTCCATGAAGGAGAATGTACACCGGTTCCTTCTGCCGTTCCTTTGATCAGAGCCTCACCCAGTTCACTTCCTGTAGCTTCTGCCTCGCTTTCCTTTTCTGAAATTCCCTGCTTAAAGCCTTCCCAAGAATTTGTTCCCAATTCTTTCATTGCCTGCTGTATCTTATCTGTACCACCGGAAATGCCTTCTGTATAAGTCTCAATAGCTGAATCTACAGCCTCTGCAGTTCCTGTTTTAAAGTCAAGTGATTCTGCCCACAGTTCATTGGCTCTTTCCAACTGTTCAGGTGTCATATCCACAAATGCCTGCACATAGCTTGCCCCTTGAGGTCCAAGTTCTGCCAGATGTTCCAGAAGTCCATCGTTAATACCTTTTCTTGCCAATGTCTCCATGTTATCAGCCCAGTTTGTAACTCCATTGATCTGAGACTGCATATTATCCAATAGCTGTTGTGTGGAAATCTCTGTACCCGTACTATATTCCGTAAACATATCCATTTGGTTCTGTATGGATTCAGTCATGGTATCACGCATATTCACATATTTTTCAGCAATTCTGACTGTAGCATCAGAAATAATATCCGCTGAACTGTCAATTGATGCAGATGCATTTTCCTGTGCAGATGCCATATCTCCTGCACTCTCTACTGTCGATTCAAGAGTTGCACTGTATTCTTCCATTTTCTGTGCAGCAGCATCAGCAGCTGATGTAGTATCATCTACTTCCTTTTTTGCTTCTTTCTGAGATCTGGTGGCTTCTTCAAGGGCTTTCCTTGCCTCATCTACGTTTGCCCGTGTATCATCTACCTCATTTCTGAAATCCCCATATCCATACCCCAACGAATCCATACTCGCTTCATTCTTCTCAACTGCCGCCGTATTCTCTTCCACCGCTTCATTATATGCACTCTCTGCCTTTGCCACATTCATTTCAGCTTCAAAGAGAGCTTTCATGGACTCTTCTTTTGCTTCCATTGCAGCTGACTGAATAATGTACGCTTCCTGATTTCCGATCAGGGCAGTTATCTGTTCATTGGTCAGCTTGATAGATCCAGATTCCTCGTCCCAGGCATCCGCAAGTTGCGGAATTGATTCTGACAACTCCTGTACGATTCGTTTTACCTGATATTTTTCATATTCTGTTTTTTCTGTGACTCCATTTAACTCAAGGAGGGTCTTCTTATAGTTTTCCAGTTTTTCAGCATCAAACTGAGCATTTTTCATGGATGTACTGGCACTTTCCAGAAGATTATCAACCTGTTCATTGGAATTCTTGATTTCTTCGATGAACTCCTGCAAAACTGTTTTCTGAGGAGAAATTCTTTTTCCAACCGCATCAATTGCACTTCCAGCCAGATCAATTCCTTTTTCCAGAAGAGGCAGTGCCGTTTCTCCAATTGGATTCAGAATCTCTGTTTTGGCTTTTCGCCCAAGAGATTCCAGTTTACTTTCCAAAGTGTCGTAGCCGATATCTTTGATCTCGTTCATTGTGCCGTTCACTTCTTTGTAGGCATCATTAACATCACCCAAAGATGTGATCACAGCCATTGCATTATCCTCTCCCAATGAAGACCACACTGTACTTGCTGTTGTGAGAGCTTCCTGTTCATTAGTTGTATTTTTCAGGTCGCTGATAACAGAATAGAATACATCTCTGGCCGTTACCTTACCCTCTTTCCATTTCTGTACCAGATCTGCCGTACTATCAGAAAATGAATCAAGATTCTCCTCAATAGTTCCATCTGCAAGAGTGATTGTAAACTCCTTTACAAAGTCATTTACTTTGTCAAGATTGTATGCACCGGCATCCAGACCATTCTGAAGAATCACAAACATTTCTTCTGCCGAAAAGCCTGCCTGAGACCACAGCTGACCATATTCAGCAATGTTATCACCCAACTCATGTGTTTTATCAAGACCATTCTGAGCACCTTTTGCCAGATAATCATATGCCTGTTTTGATGTCAGACCAAATTTTTTCATGAGAGTATCGATACCACGAACACTTTCCTGCATATCCATATCGAATATATCTTCCAGCGCAATCGCATTTTCTGTAAGATCTTTCAGGTTAGACGGATCAAGCTCACCTGTAATCTGTTTGATCTGTGCCATCGAGTCTGCTACACTTGCGATACTTTCTCCGTAGTTGTCACTGTACAGATCCTCGATTGCATCTTTATATTTCTCCATATTTGCTGCCGCAACACCCGAAGCTGCTTGAAATTTTTTCGTTGCACTTTCGGTAGATGCGGCAAATTCCACGCTTTCTTCTGCAGTTTTGGCAAGTGCTGCTCCCAAAGCCGCCAGACCTGCAGTTGTCGGAGTTATCTTACCGGCAATCCCTGAAAAAGCACCAGAAACTTCCTGTACTCCCTCTGTTGCATCATCTGTATTTGTCTGTATCTCCTGCAGACTGTCCGCATAGTCTTCTGCATGGTTAGCAGCCTCTTCCATTGCTTTTGCATTTTCATTCAATGCATTACTGGCTTTAGCTGTTTCTGTCCGTGCTTTTATGAGATTTGTTTCCCAGGTCTGTACTCTGTCAGCTGCCGTTTTATAATTTTTCTCACTTTTTTCAAGTGCTGCCGTCAGTTCCGCTACCTTTTTTCTCTGCTGCTCTGTTTCCTCTGATGAAGAATCTGATGCTGATTCCATTTCCTGAAGTCTTTTTGTTGCCTGCTGCAGATTATCCCTGAGATCCTGCAGCTTATCTCCCATCTTTGCATAGGATTCTCTGGCATGCTGCAGTCCTTTCTCAACTTCTTCCTCTTTTTGCTTATGTGCATCAAGAATTTTTGTAAGAACTTCATGTCGGTTTCCAAGTGATTCCAGGTCATCTTCCTGTCCTTCACTTTGTGCCCTGACAAGTTCCATTTCTGCTTTCAATTGTGCAAGTGTCCGATTACAATTTGTAACTGACTGTTTAAAGCTCCGTTCACCATCAAGCGCAATGATGGCGCCAATTTTTTTACTGCTCATATGAAACTCTCCTTAATCCACGCAGAAATGGTTTACAAATCATCCAGTGATACCACCTTCTTTTTCTCAAAGACAGCTTTTCTCATAGTCGCATTATGGTAAAATACGAATTGTTTAAACAGTTCATTCCATTTTCCATAATACATATGAGCAACCTCCTGTTCTCTGTACCCAAGTTTCATCCCCACGAAGAGTATCCATGAAAAATCTATTTCTGTGGATGTTCCTTCTTCGCTGTTATCTTCGTGGGATTCTCTTTTTTTGTCCGAAAACAGTTCATAAATTCTCTGTGAAGTTCTGTTGCAATATCAAAAATTGTGGTATCTACTTTTCGTGCCAGTCCATCTCGTGTCAGTTCCTTGGGCTTTCCCCCTCGTTTTTCTGCTTCTATCGTCTCGCCTTCCTGGCAAAACCAAAACAGCGCATCGCATACTGCTTCGGGATCCGGATAACGTACTTTTATCTTTTTCTCATCTTCGTCTGATCGTTCGAAAACGATTATTTTATCCTCAAACGCACCTACATCTCCATACTTATCCTGGATTTTTTCCAGGACAAGCAATGAGCATTTAATTGCATAAGATTCTCCCGAAAGAGAAATCCTGTTTAAATCATCATTCAACATCATATTTCTCCTTAGGCTTCAGCGGAAAAAAATGCATCTGCTGCTGCCTGTGCTTCAGCTTCTGTATTGAATTTTTTTACTCTCTTCCATTTTTTTTCATTTGCCATAGCTCTGCCGCTAATAGAAGGTGTCTTATATTCAATATTCTCACCTTTTGTTGCAAACTCATCCGACGGTTCAGAAAATTTTACCTTTGGTAAGAAATTCGCACAATATTTTTTAACACCATCTACTTTTTCAGCAGTAAGCCATGCTACACCAACATATGCCGCTTCATCTTCTGATCCATATACGATTTCATTTTTTTCCTTGTTTACGGTATGTCCGAACATCTGCTCATCTGCTTCAATCGGTATTGTTGATGTATCTAAGGTAACATCTGCGTATCGAAATTCCTTGTCATACTCTGCAAGTTCGTCATCACCATAGACACTCCCTTCTGCATAGGACGGCTTAACATTCAAACCGATTGCCTTACCAAGAGACACCGGTTTATCATATGTGCTGCCATTCAGCTTTGCAATTTTAATTTTCCTTAATCCTAAATATGCCATTTTTATTCCTCGCTTTCTTCGATATAGCACGAAAATATCAGATGGAAATATTTCGTGTTTTTTTCATATTCTGTGTTAATGTCAGTCATTGTAAATCCCGCCGACCTCAGAAGCCTTCTGATTTCTTTACGTTTTGAAATATAATTTTTCTTTGTAAAAAAATGTATCTGCATATAATGTATCCATTCCAGATCCTCATCATCTCCGTAGATTTCCGGAGTCTCCAGTTCAGGATTGTACACAATATATTCTTCCGGTGGGTGTACATCTGGACATACTACTGGCCAGATATTACTGCAACATTCATTCAAAGCCGCTTCTATCTTTGCATTTACACTCATTTCGTTACTTCCTCAAATGCTTTCTGCATAATCTCCAGGCATTCTTTCTCTGATTTCTTGACTGCTTTTTTCAGGACAGGTTTTGCCGGCTGTTTGCTGGTGCCATATTCTTTGTATCCCATCTTTTCAGCATTACGCACGCCTTTGCTGTCTGTTCCGACCGGACGTACCGCCGCAAAACACCCATATCCATTCATTCTGGCTTCTGTCGGCTTTATGGACTCTGCCAGTTCTCCGGTGGAATCCGCAGAAGTCGTTGCTTTTATTAAGTCTTTCACCGTCCCGGCCAGCACAGGAGCTGCCGCGTCTACTGCTTTTGCAGCGATTTCATCCGGATTCTCATATTTTTTCAGTTCTTCCTCAAACAAATTAAATCCTGTCATTTTTAACGGCATATCTTCTCCTAACTGCAGACAATCTCAATCATAGATTTTCCGGTTTTATATGTTCTTACAATTTCATATTCTGCTCCATCTATAATCACTTTCTCCGCATATGCAGGACGTCCATTATTCAAATGTCTGGTTGTTTCCCAGTCTTCCTGTCTGGTCTCAAAAACTGCTGTAAGGGTTATTCCGGAGCGAAGGGCTTCGTAGCTCTCAGCACGTTTTATTGATTTTTCTGTCAAAATTGCCGGAAAGTTACAGGTTTTCTTTGTGGGAAAGCCGTCCCGATCCTTCAGTTCTACTTCATATACCAGTTCACCTTCGTATTCCACTTCTATGTCTCCTTATAGTCTCCGCTGAGTGCCATAGAGTCCCTGAGACCCTGAAATGCATTCAAAAACTTCTTGTTATCATCATCGTAACCATAATTTGCCTTTACATAGAGCTTTACAGCCTGTTTGTACAGGGGATCTGTTAGTTTCCCCTGTACTCCGGCAATTTTCAGTTCATTCTGACAGGCTCTTACCAGGTCTTCCAGTTCCTCATCTGCGGTATCGGATTTGATTCTAAGCATTTTTTTCAACCATTCAACCAGCTCATCCATTCACGTTCTCCTCTCGTTACGCTGCTTTCTTTGTCAGGGTAACCAGCGAATTTGAATCTATTGTTTTTCCGTCGCAGATCATAACCGCTTTTGTAATCTGATCTTCGGTGTCATCATCCTCATAATTTTTGATTCTCATTGCATAATTGGTGTTGAACATGTAATCGCTCCAGTCAAATAAGAACGCCACTACCGTATCCGATTCGATTGCTGCTCCCAGAGAAGTCATATAATCATTACATACCACTTTTCTTCCTAACAATGTTCTCTCAGGTTTTCCATCTACACCGTAATTAATTCTGGCGATCGGCTGGCCGTTAGAATCCGTCATTCCGATAAATTTCATAAATGTTGTCTTGGTCATATTCCACACTGCGCCATTTTCATACGCCAGCGGCAGAGCTGCTTCCATTTCTGTCAGTGTTTTATATTCCACATCTTTTGTTTTTTCAATATCCACATTCTGCCCTGTAGCTACTGTTTCTTTCAGCACACCTTTTGGCTGCCCACTTCCTGTACCATTAATAAAAGCCACCTCCTGTGCTTTTACCATTGCCTCTGATACGCTGTTCACAAACAATGTTTCAAAGAACTGAAGACTCATTGTCACCGTTTCCAGTGTCATTGCGATCGCACATCTCAGTTTAAATCCCTTAATATCGATATTTCCCAGAGTCTTTTTCTGTTTATCGGATGTTCCACCTTCTGCAACCCATGTGGCTACCGGCTTTACTGAAGATGTCGGGATTGTCGCTCCTGCTGCAAAGGCAGTTTTCGTAACTAACGGCAGGATCACGCCAATTGTTTCCATTTTTTCAATAATCCGATTAATCACAGTCGGGGAAATAACTGCACCTACATCAGAAGTTTTAGTTACTGCTGACTGGTTGAATTTTTCCGGAATTTCTTTTCCGGAAATTACATAATTCATGAACGCAGTCCTGTATTCTACGGAATCATATATATTCTCAGGTTCTTTTCTCCTGCCAGCGAAATCTGCTGTTTCTCCAGTATTTCCAAAAACATTTACCGGATCTGGTGCATTGTTCATTGCTCTCAGATTTGCCTGAGCCTGTGCGATGGCATCCCATTTCTCGTCCAGTTCTTTAATTTCTTCCATCTTTGCATTTGCTTCGTCTACTTTTCCTTCATTAATAAGATTCTGAGCTGTCATAAACAGTTCATTTCTCATTTTTTCATACTGCTTCTTGTTCATCTTTTCCCTCTCAATCTTAAAAGATTTAATTTTGCCCGAGCCAATTCTGTTTTTTTATCATCCTTTGCCCGGATCATTCTTTTTACCTGTTCCATTTTTTCTTTTTCCGGTAAACAAAAAAGAGGTCCTGCCACAACCGGTACAGTTTCCTCTTCTTCCTCGAACATTATTTCATCTACCATGCCTCTTTCTCTTGCCTGTGCTGCAGTCAGCCAGGTTTCGTGCTCCATCATATCCAGTGCTTCTTCTTCCGTCATCCCGGTTTTTGCCATATATGCTGTACACAAAGCCCGATCGGCCGTCCTGAGTACTTCTGCTGCGTGTTCCATGTCACTATGGTTCCCTCTGGCTCCAGAAGACACGCAGTGAACCATCATTAATGCTGTCGGAGCCATAACGCAGTATCCTGCCATAGCCACGATCGAAGCTGCGCTGCAGGCTTCTCCTGTAATGTAGATAGTAATATTTTTCTGATTTCTGAGAAGTGTATAAATCTCTGATCCGACATCTATCACGCCTCCCGGTGAATTGATATATACTTCTACTTCATCTCCATCTACCAGTGCATCAATCACCTTTTGCACATCTCTCGGGCAGGTAGAATCTTCTCCAAAAAAATCATAATAAAATTTGTAATCATTTGGTATCATGGGGCCCCGGATATCAACTCTGTATTTCATTTTCCACTTTTCCTCCTGTTTTCAGCATTTCCAACATAACCGCTGTCATCTGCATGTAATTCTCAGAATTTACTTTTCCAAGCATATTTTCCAGCAAATTAACAACTTGTGTATCCAGCCTCCTGATCGGCTGGTCTCCGCCTTCAATTGGTGCCAGATTCATGGTTTCTCTCCATTCATTCGGAGTCATTGCACCACGATCAACCATTGCCTGAAATGCCAGTTTTGTAGTAAGGCTGGCGCACTGAAGATTATTTGCTTCAAAAACAATACGATTTCCGCACCCTCTTTCCCGTCTTGAAAAAAGTGCCACTGTATATGTCTGATAGAGCTGTACGACCACCGGTTCAATCTCTGCTTCATAGTATGCTGTCCATTCATCTTCATTATAATCTGACTGGACAATCTTCTTGTTTGTCCCAAGAAAAGAATAAATACGATCGATAATCTTTTCAGACTGCATGGCATTTGGAACATAGTCTTTTGGTTCAATCCTCTGTACATCTGCTTTCGCATCTACACCTGCTGCCCCAAATGTGGTACTCTCCACGCTCAAATAATTATCTACAAAATTCTGTACATACCTTTTAATATCTTCATCTCGCATAGACTGCTTAAACGATATCAGCCACCGGATTACGCTACTGTTCTTGATTGCTTTTATAATCCCCTGATCTATTGTCCCAATCAGAGTCATAAGTTCAGATAAAGCCGGTGCCGGGGATGTTCCGAATATATCATTTTCGTTATAATCCTGCCTCAAATGAATCACGTCTGAATACCGAAAAATTCCCGTTTTTCCACTTGTGTATAAAAATTTGAGGAACAATTCTCCGTCAGCATTATATTTTGCTTCAACGCTGACACAGGGAATTGGGTATAGCTGTAAAGGCTTTCCATTCTCATCTCTCACAACCAGAATAAAAGCGTTATTATTCAGGCACAGCTGATTCGCCACTTTTTCCTGCATCTGCTGACCAGTCATATATGGATTAGGTTCCGACAAAATAAAGCGTATATTTGCATCCGGATTTACTTTAATCCCTCCTGTTTTCGGATCATCCCGAATATGCTTTCCGACCAGTTTGCCTACAGCTTTTACCTTTGGACGGATACACGCCCTTACTATGTCACTCTCATATAACTTTCCGTCCCAGGAAAAAAAAGATTCTCCGCGAAGAGTGATCATTTTCAGCGTCTGTCCAGCGGAAGGATTGTCTGTTTTTTCATTTGTTGGTTCTCTTTTCCAGAATTTTTTCATTGTACCTCCCTATATCAGGCTGACATAATCGTTTAATTTTTCTTCGTAAACAACATATGCATCCAGTAAAGCTGCTGTACCATCGATTCTCCTTCTCTGGTTACTGGTCTTTATTGGCTGTATATTATCATTTTTATCCACATCAACCGCAGTATTGCACAGACACCATCTATCCACCGGGTTGTTATTATAATTAATCAGTTTGCTCTGAAGCTTTGCTTTCATATTCTTCATAGGGCTTGAAAGAGTTTTCTTTCCCTGAATAACTGAAACCATGGACATCTCTCCAAACTCCATTTTCATCTCTTCTACCCAGTATTTTGCGGACCAGGCATCATATCCCACCCACGATATACAGATATCGTACTTTTCCTGTACTTCTTTGAACCATTCTGTAACATATTTGGGATGATTGCTGTTTCCCGGACATGTTCTGACATATCCTTTTTCTATCCAGATATCATACGGAATTTTATCTTCCGCAACCCTTTTTTCCACCAGTTCTTCTGGAATCCAATACATAGAAAGTGCATAGATATTCGGATCATCCGGCACCTGAAAGATTACTTTTGCCGCTGTAAGGTCTGTAGTTGAAGACAGGTCGGTTCCACCAATGCCATACCGTGGCTTCAAAGCCAAAATATCAAAAACATTCGGATTATTTGCCTCTTCAAATGTCAGCCATGCCTCTGATGTTGTTTCCGGAATATTAAAATCTTTACATAAAAGGTTCTTCACTAACGAGGAGTTTAGAATCGCCTTCTGCACCTTTGCCCGTAACTGATCAATTCTCTTAATAGTTCCAAGTCCCGGATTAGCTTTGACCCATGTTTCTTCTTTTGTCCATTCTTTTCTGGAGTCCAGTTCGTATATAACCGGAAGAAAATGCTCATCTTTATAACCCTCCGGATCATCAAATCCATTGATCAGATTCTGTGCCTCATCATATTTACGGTCAAAAACGTGTTCTCTTACTGTTCCGGCCGTAGTGGTGATAAAGATCAAGGGTTCCTCTCTGGCTGTAGTTCCATCAACTACAACATCATACAGATTGTCATCTGTCCAGGCATGTATTTCATCCATCGTAGCACAATGTACATTCAAACCATCCAGAGAATCAGAATCCCTGCCGAGCGGTTTAAAAAAAGAATCATTAAACTCTGCATTGATTTCAGCTACCAGAGGCTTCGTCCGCCGCAAGAGGACCGGACTTTTTTTAATCATGCGTTTTGCTTCCAGCCATATGATCTTCGCCTGATCCTTTTTGGTAGCTACTGCATAAACCTCCGCCCCTGGTTCTTCATCTGCCAGCTGCATATACAATCCAATAGCCGCTGACAATGTGGACTTTCCATTCTTACGTGCCACCATCAGCATAACTTCCCGGTATTTTCGCAGTCTGGAAATCTTATGGATGATTCCAAATGTAGCCGCTACAAGTGCTTTCTGCCACAATTCCAGGATAAAAGGTTTCCCTCCCAGCTTCCCTTTGCTGTGTTTGCAGTAATTTTCAACAAATTCTATCGCATGGTTGGCTCTGGCCGGACAGTATTCCCATTCACTTTGCGGATCGTCCAGAAAGCGGATAATCTCCCGGTACATTCGGTACACTTTCCAGCTGGAATTGACAGCTCCATTTACTTCCAGTCCCTGCCGGATTTTGATTTTCTCTTCCAGTTCCTCTTTTCTGCGTACCAAAAAAGCAGAGCTGACATTTTCTTTCCTCTCTGCTTCTGCAATCTCATCTTCTATTTTTTCAATCTCTGCAAAAAGTGGCTTGTACTTTATAGCCTCCCAGTATTCCCGGATCGGATTATAATCGTCAGAATAAATAATTTTTCTGACTACTTTTCTGGCAGTGTTCATCTATCTCTTCCCCTCAGAAAGTCCTCAAAGCCATCATCTGCTTTTAATGGCTTTTCTGTTTTCGGAAGACAGTCTGTCAGAATCTTCATGGCCTGGGTCTGCTTCTGGCTCATCTGAAGATACAACTGTGCGGCAGGACTCTGTTTGGTTCCATACTGATTTTCACCATTCTTATATGTGACTTCAGTTCCTTTTCGGAGGATTTCTTCACGAAGATCTCGCATTGTAACTGTCATAAATGCAACATCTTCAATTGTTGCATTTACCAGCTTTTTCTTATTTCCATCAATCTTGGAAAACAATCTCTTAAGTCTGTTTTCTTCTTTCTTAATGTCTTTTTTTCTCTCCAAATATTCCGAAATACTGTCATATTCAGCCTCTCTCTTGGCTGCTTCTTCCTCAAAATCACCGTAGTCTATCATTCGGTACCACACCCCCTTCATGATGACCTGTATGTTTTTTTAACCTAGGCAGACGGTTGCGCCCGCGCAATTCTGCAAATTATTTCAGGGGGGCTACCGGAGTCACATCCCCATCTGGCGTAAATACATATTCGCACAGATCATCTGGAAGTTTTTTCTTCCCATCCTTTCTGTGTTCTTCTTCTTTGTTATGACAGATCAGGCAATCGTATTTCAGATTACTGTAAGACAGTGTAACGTCTGGGTCATTAATATTTGATGCTGTCAGCATTTTCTTGTGATGTACAATATACCCTGGTCTCTCATGGCACGTCTCACACATACCACCATCCACAGCCATTCTGTGCTGGATATATGCCCCCCGGCATTTCCTCCATGCTGTACTATCATAAAACTTTCTGGCAAATTCCTGTGCCATATCAAATCAGTCCTTTCCGTTATTTTTAATGTCCAGTTCGAACACCTACAAAAGATTCGAAAAAAGCACCCGGATTTACTCCGAGTGCTCCTTGTTGGTTTTGTCTGCAAATTCTTTCATCATCTTCATCAACTGTCCTGCCTGGCTGACACCTGCCTTCTCGCAGGCATCAGCGTACAACTCAACAACTTCTTTCTTTAGCTTGTAGCTCTTTGAAATCCATCCGGCCTTGTCTTGGTATTTCTTGGATGCTACAGTCTGTGGTTTCGGATTACCTGTTGGCATTGTTATCCCTCCATTTCTGTATGAGATAATATGCCAGTTTCGCCAAGCCGATCGCTATAAAGAATATTCCCAGTTTCCACAGCATACTTTACACAGATGAGTTCTTGTGTTATATTTTGTTTAAGAGAAGGGCTTTCGCCCCTCTCCGCTAATTTAATAGCTTATCGAGAATCAGTAGGATGATTCCGATAGTCAAGTCCGTTATCACTCCGAGTAGCCAGCTCTTCCAGTCGATATCGGACTTTTTCTTTTCCGGATGTTTCCGGTTTCTATTACTCATCTGTTTCTCACCTCCTGTATATAATATATCATATGGTGTACCATATGTCAAGTGTTTTATATATAACAAGAAGGATTTTTTCAAATACATTAAAGGCACCTCGACTGCTGCCGAGATGCCTCGCGGGAAGGATTGCATTGAAATGTATGTGGGTATTCTACCCAATCGGAGCCGCCGGCTTTTATGCCTTTGGCTACATTCTTATCATACAACGAAATTACCGAAAAATCCGAAAAATCGTCATGTAATTTTCATTTTCTTTAAATAGGCATCACGGATGCATACTCTCGGATAATCCTCATTATGCGGCATACCGATCTGCTTTGCAATTGTCTTCCAGGTCATTCCCTGCTTGTAGAACATTCGGAATACGCATCTGGTCTGTCCATCCTTGATGTCATCAATCCACTGATCTACGACCTTGACCTTCTCTTTCTTGCATTCCAGAGTATTCCTCCGTCGATCGTACTTCTTCTGATCAAATCCAACAACGCTCTGTGGTCTGGGATAACCGGTCTGATAATCGAAGATCGTATCATTCCCCAGTCCAGCATCAGTAGTCTTCATCATTTGAAGTTCCATCTCCAGTACCGGTATTTCCTGCTTTAATTTCCGGTAATGATCCAGCAGATCTCTTGTGACCTTAATTTCCATCAGTCTCCACCTCTCATCAATGACTGCAGCTGTATATAGGACGGTGCTATACAGATTCCTCTCTCATCTTTCAGAAGTACACAGTATCTATGTAATTCCACTATCCAGTATGGCTTTCTGACTTTTTCCGAATTCTTTGCACGTCCACGACTACTCACTTCTTCCGATTGACATTTTACATATAACATAACCCGCTGCCCGCGCATCAAGCTATGTTCCCTCTCTCTCAACTGTTGTAATTCTTCCCAGCGCACTCCGTTTATAGCCCGTCCGGAAGTCGGGTCCGGATAACCTTCATGATTTCTGTATGTCATCTTCTCATCATCTCCTTAAACATTTCTTCTGCTTCCTGCCTGTTTCCATGTGTAATCTGTTTAACTTTTCCATTCTTCAGATAAAACACACTATTGTCAACAAGCTTTGGATAATGGATTTCTTCCCAGTCTGCAGGTGCTTCTCTTGCTGCGGCAGGGCATTTTCCATCAAAGATACAATCGCAATGTGCTTCATCTTCTGTGAGATCCTGCTGCCGGCAAAACTGAATCAATGTGTTATACGCCGCTATTGCAAGTTCCGGAGTAATATCCAGTCTTTTCGGCTTCATGTCTTTAATATCATAGACTTCAATCATTTCTGGTGCTCCTTTCCGGAAGGCGCGTACTGCACCTTCCTGGTATTGTGTGATATATATGGATTTTAGTTGCACCCCTTGTTTTCAGGTGTCTGTGTTGTACACCTCTTTCCATGACTGCATCCGTCATATAATCCTAATTTTGTACTGTCAATTCCTTTGATATTCCCACAGCTGATATTTCCAGATGGCAGTTTGTATGCATGTACGCATTCTGCACACAGAACTACATTTCTGTACTTTTGCGTAAGCCGGTGAACCTCTATGCTTGTACTTTCGTTTTCGGTCAGTACTCTGGATAAATACAATTTCAGGTTGCACTTATCATTGCAGTATGCTTCCAGCTTCTCCTGATCAAAGATTTTTTCCGGCATCGGGCAGATGTGATCACATACATGCTCTGCCAGTTTAACTATTTCTTTGTTCATCTCATTGTTTCCTTTCCGGGAGGTGTAACAGGCACCTCCCTACTTGTTTGTTTATGTGATTTTAGATAGCACCCGTTACTTTGATTGAAAGAACACAATATCCGTCTTCCAGTCCCGTGTAATCATTCAGGATGTAGGTGATCTCCGTCTGGATCGTCCGGCCGGTGTGTCTGCCTTCTTTGAATTCCATCAGATCCAGATTGTCGCCGATATGGTAATGATCATCTTTGCAGAACCAAAAAGTCATGTTCCCGGCCAGGATGTCATCGTAGTAGGAAGATGCCATTCTGACCTGTTTTGTTTTCTTCGGCTCATCGGAAGGAAGATGCTGCATTTTCTCTTCGTCTTCCTGCTCCTGGAGCTTCTTTTTGCTTTCGCGGTCCAGCCTTGCCTGCCGGTCATTGTATTTCTGTTCTTCTGTCCGTTGCGCCGGCGCAACTTTGGGTTCTGGCATATATTCCGGATGATTCTGGATATTGTCCTGTTCCGGAATTTCCGTATTCTGTTCCTGTACCATTGCGGTATCTTCGCCGTTATGGTCAGGTTCTTCCAACGTTTTGTTGGGTTCAACATTACGTTCGCCAAAATAGTTATCCCAGGTTCCATCCCCTGCTGCCGCGGCATCAAAGATCTGCTTTGTATGATCAGCAAATTCCTGATACGTCATTTTGCTCGGAGCTTCACCGAAGATCTTGACCATAATCCCCTGCTCCAGAGTGTAGAACATCAGAAATACGGTTCCTTTCCGGTAACTCCTGCTGCCAGACGGGCAGATCTCTTCCGCGAAATCTTTCACGCTGAGGTTCTTTCCGTAAAAATCATTCAGGATCTCTTTGTTTTCCCGGAAGAACTCCTGAACAGTAGCCTTCATCCTTTCTTCCGGAGTCTTTGCTTCCTTCCAACTCCAGAGATTTTCCGGATTGGAATCATTTTCTTTGTTGAAACGCTTTAATTCACGGAAGTCTTCCTTGTTCGCCTCCGGATGAAGCATCGCATAATCCTCTTCCGGAATCTGAAGCATTTCTGTCAACTGAGACTGGTTGAAGTCTTTATATTCGTCCTTAAGTTCTGGCGTATCTCCCGGAACTGAATACTTCTCATAAATCTTCATGAAACGGCTTGTCCCGCTTTTGTTCATGCCATACTCAGCCTGGGCAAATTCTGAAATTGTGCTGTAGCCGTCATTTTTATAAGCTCCAGACTTGTCGATCCTGGTCAAAAGCCAGCCGATCCGGACGAAGCTCTTTACGATCGATCCGAGATTGTTTTTGATATCATTCTTACACTGGATATAATCATCCAGCGTCAACTGTGTGTATTCCATACTGTTCTCCTTTCAGCTTTAAGCAGTTCTGATCCTTATCAACGGAGTCTGGTCCTCCAACTGCTGCAAGTATTCATCCAACCATCTCTGCATGTTTCTCTCATCTGGTTTCCGGTCATGCGCTCCATACCACTGCTTGATATGCGGTTTCTGGCTGTCAATCTCGACTGTGATATAAGGTCTCTCCGGCTGTTTCTTATCCCGCAGCATCAAAATATAGCTTTCCCCTCTGTCATGTCTTTCCAGATAAGTATCTCTGCCTACGCAATGATGGAGGATCCTTCCCTCCATGGTGATCTCCTCTGCGGATCTTGCCGGACGGATGAGATATTCATCGTCTTCGTAAAAATATTTCTTCCTGAGTTCTCTGTATCTGACCTGTATGTTTGGAAATCTCATAGCTACTTCCACCAGCCGCTTATCAATTTCTTCCTTATGGCTTTCTAACACCATTTCATCATGGGCTGTCTGCAGGTCTCTCGGATTCTGATAGACGGTGTTACTCAGATCATATCCCAGAGACTGTCTCATACTGAGATAGTCAGTATAGGTTATGGCGGTACTCCTGATCTTCTGTTCAGCACTGCTGCACTTTGTTCCATACTCACATCCGGAATATTTCTCTATCCGGTTCAGAAGCTTCTGCAGGCTCATGTATCTTGTCGCCGTTTCAACCTGTCCCCGTGCTAATCTCGATTCTGTCAGGTGCTCGATCTGTTCCCCTGTCCATACCTGCTGCATGCGTTTTTCCATCTGCATCGTATTCAAAAGTCCCAGATCTCCTTCGGCGGCTATCAGCTGTTTTACCCTTTCTTTCCGGATCCCCAGGAATTCATCTGGCCGCTGTGCATTCTGGTCTACTACAATGCCGTATTGATATCTGATTAGTGCTTTTACCACTCCGGTCAATCCCAGCTTTGTCAGGACTTCTATCTGTGGTGTCTGCTGATAGCGTTCAAAATAATTGACGGGATTAACAGCTTCCCTTACTGCTGCCGCATATTCTTTCAACGCGCTGTACTGAAAGATTGTTCCTTCCATCTCCTGATAAGTTTCTTCCAGGATCGGAGCTTCTCTAATCGTAATGTTGGCATTTCCGTACAGATTACAGTCATCCCAGAAGTCTTTCCCGTCATAACAATCGTGTTTGTGGTAATCGATCTGGAGTTTCTTATCTGGTTCAAAATATGCCCTGGCAATCTCCACGCCTGACAGTTCTTCACTGGAATTGAACATTTCCGTACCGTTCTTTCCTTCGATCAGTCCTAAACGCCATGCTTTTGTTACTTCCATGTAGCGCAGGACCATTCCACGTTCTTTGTACTTCTGACCAAGGAACAGGTGGATGCTCTTACTGTGGTATCCTTTTACCTTGCCCTGGCATTTGTATTCGCCATGCGCTCCACACAACGGGCAGGTCCCTGTCTCTCCTTCTTTTGGTTCTTCTATGCTACACTGGAACTGACTTTCAAAAGAAACTCCCGCTTTCCATCTGACAGTTGTTACCCCACCGCATTTGCTACAGGCTATCTGAGCGAAGCAGCCCCGCTTTTTGTAGTACAGATAATGGGCATAATGGAAATAAAGACTGTCTGCTGTTTCCAGGATTTCTTTCTCCGGCAGTTCTTTTGTATGGCTGATCCGGTCATTGAGGGCATTCTGGCGGCGTTCGTATCTTCTGGCTTCTGCCTTGCGCCTGGCAGTAAGAGATATATTCTGCTCATAACGATATATGTACTTCCACCATTTAGGGCTGTCCCAGACCTCCACGCCCTTACAGAATTTTTTGATTCTTTCCAGGTCTTCCGGGCTTTGAAGGATGTTCTGTTTTTCCAGTTCTTTCTGCGTACATCCATATTCATCCGGGGTATTCCAGATAAAATACGGATCATAGTATTCATCCGACATGATCTTCCGCCTGTTCCATTCTCCTGATTCTGGAATATATGTGCCAAATTCTTTCTTGTTCAGGACAACCCGTACAACCGGTTCTGCCTGATTCTGTGCGTTACGGTACACTTCCAGAAAAAGATGCTTTTCGTGTCCTACGATTCTGATCGCCGTTATGCCGATATATTTTGCTGTTTTCGGTCTGATGTTTTTCTTCACTCCAATGTATGGAATTCTCTCAATTGCTTTCTTTTTCATTTCGCGCCTCCAAGATAGTAGTCTTTGATCATCTTCTTGGCCTCTGCCATACCTGGGAAGCCAAAATCTACTCTACTCGCATTTATCTTGGCTTCCTTGATAATTTCTTTTGGTACAGCTGTTCTGTTCTTAAACGAATATTTCAGGAGCACTGCCATACATCCTTTCAGACTTTTCCCTTTCTTACGGACCTGATGAGCGATCATCTCATTTTCCATACAAAGTCCTTTGATGTATTCCACCCAGTCCTGCATGAGTCCTGTTAATTTCAGATCTGCAGCCTCAACTTCCAGCTTCCCAACGGCAGCAGTCAGAGCATCACAAAGGTTCGGAATCTCACCTTCCAGATATAACTCCACGAAATCCTCCGGGATCCCGTTCTCCTTTACCATTTCTCTCAGGCTCTCGATATCACCCTCATTCATCAGGTTCTCTGCAAGCTCATTGATTTCTGTGTAACTGCTCATTTCTCCAAATTTGTCATACATTTCTTTTTTCTCCTCTCGCATTCGAAATTTCTTTTCCGATTCAACTGGTGACAATTTGTCACCGTTTCATTTATCCCTCTTCAGCCCTGCTCAATAACTTTTTCTCGTAGACCTCAAAGTCATACTCTCTCTGCTGAAAGTTATTGAACCGGTTCTTGCTACTCTTTGCTTCTGTCTTCTTACCGCGTCCCTTTTTCAGCGGATAGAATGTCTTCCAGCCGCTCATCGTAGATTTCTTTATGATGGCGATCAGCTCCTCTGGATTATCGGACATGGAACTCAAATCTTCCTTCAACAGCTGTATCTGCTCCTCGGTCAGATGATCACCACTATCCTGTCTCACCTTCAGGAACAACAAGAAGACTTCGTTCAAAGAAGGATCCTCAAAGTATGTTCCCGGTGGAGCCGTATCTATATACTCTCCTTTCCTTTCTTTTCCTTTTGTGTTATTTTTCCTGGAATTATCATCATTTTTCCTGGAATTATTGGATTTATTCTCGGAATTATTTAAAGAAGGGTGCACTTTAATAAAGGTTTCCGTTTCTTCTTCCGGAAGGAGCCAAAACCTTTCCACTGTGATCGGAGTTTTTAACGCTCTGGCTTTTACCATCGCCTGATATCTCCGCTGTATTCCGGCAGAGGTCAAGATCTTGTCCGACTGAAAAAGTGTGTTGTCAAACAGTGACCGTTCCAATAAGAAGTTCAAGACCTGCTTCACCTTGTTGCTGTCCATGTTCAGATCATCTGATACTATGAACTCAAAGTCTTCATCAATCTTTAAATAATAGCCTGCCTTATATATCTCACATAAAAGGTATATGTACAGGGTGATCCCATCAGCTCCATACCGGGCCTTCAAGATCTTTATCTTTCTATCCGAGAAAAAATCTACATCCAGGCGAAAAAAGAAATTCCCTTCCTGTCTTCGCCTTGCCATATCTGGTTATACCTCCAGTTCTTCCATGCAGATCTCTAATCTTGGTTTCTCGCTGTACTGCTTTCTTATCTGTAATTCCACTATCTGGGTATCATCCCGGTATGCAACACTGTTGAGTGCATCCAGGACCGCCTTTGCAATGTTGTCAATATCCGGTTTCTTCGCTGGCAGCAGTTCCCCGTTCAGCATTGCTGTCCTCTTTACCTTGGAACTGCTTTTTGTCACTTCATAAAATGCCTGGATTCTGATCCGGATATATGCCTCATCCGAAAACCGTTCCTCGCCTGCTGCCTGCAGGTAACAGGTTGAGATAAAGTTCTCATACAGGACCGTTTTCTCCGGCGTTATACTGCTCATTCCCTTTGTCTTGGGATTGTAGAAAGTCCGTGCCCTGGCTTTTCCCTGGGGCTTGCCGGGAACTGTAAAACAAATTGTTTTCATGTTTTTACTTGCATTTTCTTCCTTCCTCTCCTACAATAAAGGAGTACTATTTACCTTTTGGATCCTCTTGAGTTGCCGCTCTGAGGATCCTTTTATTTTTCCTTTTTCTCCATGCGCCACAGCTTACCGGCATAGACTATAATTGATAACCCCATAGCCAGAACGATACGCTGTGCTGTGTTATCAAGAATCCAGAACGGTAAGTATGTACCCAGGCTCCCGATCAAAATAGAATCAATCACATCTGTCATGCTGACTCCTTTCCTGATAATGCCGCCTTACCTTTCCATACATAACCGGTTTCTTCATATAATTTCCTTGGTGATATGAAGAAAGAGGTTTTTTCTCCGGTAAGACTTTTTACAACTTTGTTGTTACGAGTGGCTGTTCCAATCGGAAGCCACCCGTATACGATTCCTGCCCGAACCGATGCAGCCGGAATCCCTGTCATCTTACTTACATCGTCTACAGTCAGACGTTCTGCTGAGAATTCTGGCATCGCCGGGATTCCTGAGATGATTCTTGCAACTTCTGCTGCAAACTGATGAATCTCTGCATTCTGTTTAATATAGTCATCCACTACGCTCATATTCTCTCTCCTTTCTTATGCTACCTTTTAATTCTGAAAATTGTGCTATTGACTTTTCCCACTATCTCTCCTACTCTTATAGTACAGGACACCACCATGTCCGAGCATTTACAGAAAGGCGAGGATTGTAATTGTTTACAGGTTTTTTCACTCTCGACAATACGCAACTACTTATTAATGTGTTATCGATAATGGCCTTTGTCATGTCTGCCTTTTTATCTGTCAGCAAGTTTTTATCTGAGCGCAAAAATATAAACGTTATTATTCATGATTACTCTCAGCCTCTTGGTACAGTTCAATTTTTCATTCATTTTCAAAACATGGCATCTTCCAATATTTCGATACACTCTGTATCGATCATCGAAAACTCGCATGAATATCCATGTGAACTTATTCCAAAGAAAATTCGTGAGTTTGACTCAGAGATGCTGAAATCTACAGAATTCCCAATTTTTCTTTGTCCAGACCAAGGCTACCTATGTTTCCTTGAATTTGTATCTTGTCAAAATATTCAATTAGTTCCTGGAAAAACGGTTGTTTTACGAATTTATTCCAATCGTGGACAGATAAACAGATCCGTAATTCTCGGCAATACTTCACATTATCTGCATATCCGTCACTAATCTCTGCTACTCCCGGTTTCATAAAGATCCGGGAGTTTTTTTCTTCTGCCATTTCTCTCACCTCCCTCTGGTATTCAATTTATCGTTGCATTTTTGGGATGTTTGGATTAAAAAAAATATCCACTGGATCTTCCAATGAAAGAACTTCTGTTATTTTTATAACTTCTTCAAGTGTAAATTGACTTCTTCCATTAATTTTTGCATTAAGACATTGCACTGTAATCCCAAGTAAATCAGCCATACTTCTTTGTGATAAATGTTTTTCCGTCATTTTCCCTTTTAATTTATCAAAAGACATTCTCTCACCCCTTTCGTTGCATATTTGGGATATTTATATATTACACCTATCCTTTTCTCATGTCAACCCAAATATGCAACATTTTTTTGTGATTTTGAAACTTTATGTTGCAAATATGAAAAAATAGTTTATAATACTCTTATACGGGGGTGAATATATGAGTGAAAAAGAAATAAGCAATAAAATGCAAGAGATAATGAATCGAATGAAGGCAAGGCGCGAAGAACTTAATATGTCCTACCAAACACTTTCTGAGAAAGTAGGCATTAGTAAATCCACACTTCAAAGATATGAAACTGGATATATAAAAAATATGCCTGTCGATAAGCTTGAAGAAATTGCGCATGCACTTAATGTTTCTCCTTCTTATCTAATGGGATGGGATGAGTCTGAACCCACCAAAAGTACTACAACTCTTGCAGCTCATTTCGACGGTGATGAATATACAGAAGATGAACTAGATGAAATCCGTCAGTTCGCAGAATTTGTGAAGAATAAAAGGAAATAAAATGTTCTCGCCGCCATGCCGTGCAGACGTTGAGCAGACACCGAAAGGCGTTCAGTATGATCTCAATATTATGAATGATGATTCTATGCGGGATTAATTTTTATATTTAGGGGGATTGAATTGAATTATGGAAAAGAATTTATTAATGACATCTGGATATAATTTCGATGGATATAATATAAAAGAGTATTTAGGTGTTTTTTCAGGGGAATGTGCTCTCGGAACTGGTTTTTTAAGTTCTCTTGGCGCTGGATTTGCAGATTTTTTTGGAACAAATAGTAAAATGTATTCCGGTAAATTAAAAAAGGCCAAAGATTTTGCTATAGATCAACTATCCGAACAGGTCATTTCTGTAGGTGGTAATGCTATAATTGGACTTGACATTGATTATGTTTCTTTTTCCGCTGACATAATGGGTGTCGTAGCTTCTGGTACTGCCGTCAAATTATGTTCTGACTCAGTTTCTAATAACGCTAAACATAAATATAGTATTACAATTACAAACAGTAATCTTCCTTTTAGAGCTTCTTCCCTATATGTAAATTCAATTATCAATGATAATTATGGATTATCCTTGGAATTGTTTCATGTAAAAGACTGTCCCGTTTCCGCAATTTTAGCTGATATTGTATTTACTGATATTTTTCAGCAAGAGATACTTCTTAACAATATTTCTTTTATAGAATTCAGTAACCAAACATCGCGGGAGTTGATTAGTAGCACTATATATGTACCTATTCCCTCAAATATCTTTCGTATATTATCAAATATCCGCTTAAATATAAAAAAATATATATTAGATAGTAGCCTTATTGAGCTTTCTGAAGATGAGCTTCAATATAGCGATTTTGGGGAATCTCTAGCTGATAAATCCAATGAAATAATTCCAATGTTATTATTGAAAGCCAATTCCTTCAATAGTGCAAAAGAAATATACCAATACATAGTTGATTACAGTGAAAAATATATTGATATTATTAATCCGACATTAATTAGTAAATTAGAAAGTGCCAAAAATATTGAGCGTTTTTATGGAAATAACAAAAATGAAGCAATTGAAATATTGAATAATTATTTTTCCGGGAAGGCAGAAGAAAACTAATAAAGGATTGATTTTATTTGAAGAATGTATTCGGTTGAATACACAGATGCTTTGACAATATAATATACTTACCCAGGCAACTGGGAGGATGCGTTGCCACTCCGTTTCTGAGTCTTGCAGAAAGGAGTGGGGCTTATGAGTACATATGAAGAATTTATGATTATCCTGAACACAGGACTCCTGATCGTAGCTATTCTGAATCTGAAAAATAAGAAATAGCATCCCCGCTCTGGTAAAGTAGGATGCTATTTCTTTAGGCTTATTACACCAGAAACGGATAGGTTTCAGCTATCGTTCCAGTTGTCTTGTTGAGTATATTATAAGTCAGGCAGATTTATTTGTCAATTTTTTTATATGCCAGAGTGGGAGGTGCTTTAATGGATACATATGAAAAATTACAAGATGCAGCCTGCAAAGACGGTATAGATGTTATTGATTATCCTTTCAAGAGTAAACAAATAAAAGGATTGTATTGCAATGGCACTATCGCTATCAGCAAGAGTTTAACAACGCAGGCAGAAAAATCCTGTATATTAGCCGAGGAACTTGGTCATCACTACACATCTTACGGCGATATCCTGGAACAGACTGAGATCATGAACCGTAAACAGGAATACCGCGCCAGATTGTATGGTTATAACCTGAAGATCGGATTAACCGGTCTGATCAGTGCTTACGAATCCGGATGCAAGAATTTGTATGAAATGGCTGAATATCTGGATGCTACAGAAGAATATCTGAAAGAAGCTATCCAGTGCTACAGATCTAAATACGGTGTGTGCACTGCCATCGATAACTACGTAATTTATTTTGAACCTTTTGCTGTCATGCGAATGATTTCTGTTGATTAATTCGCTTCGGCGTTTTAATAAATTATTTTCAAGGAGGAATACAAATGAAGAAGGGAAAGAAACTACTATCTCTGTTGCTCGCTATGGTTATGGTACTGTCACTCTTTACATTGCCAGTCCAGGCAGCAGCTACAAAGAAAGTCACCAATCAGACGAAATCAGTTGTCATGGTTGTAAAGCAGCAGTCAACCATCAAACCACCGGTCAAAATGACCTACCGGAGCAGTAATCCAAAAGTAGTCGCCGTAAATTCAAAAGGCGTTATGGTCGCCAGGACAAAGGGATCTGCTATTGTTACCGGAAGCTATAAATCTGTAAAGTGGACTTATAGAATTAAAGTTGAGGCTCCACGTTTAAATGCAAGTTCTCTTAGATTGAATCCACGAGCTTCTGCCCAGTTAAAAGTAACCGGAACAACGCGAAACGTTTCCTGGTCCTCCAGTGCTCCGCGTATCGCTACAGTTAACAGCAAAGGAAAAATTACCGCTGTACGTTCCGGTTCCGCAGTTATTACTGCAAAAATCAATGGTGTCAGGTATTCATGTAAAGTTACTGTAAGTGTTCCAAAAACTAATTACGTCTGGATATGCAGCACTGGAAAGAAATATCATAAGTACTCCACCTGCAGTAATATGAATCGACCATATAAAGTAACCATCAGCAAAGCTAAGTCGCTCGGATATGACGCATGCAAGAAATGCTATAGATAAACAGATATAGAAAAAACCGGCTCCCGCGCCAACAGGAACCGGCTCAGATCTCCGAAGAGATACCATTTTCGCAAACATATTGTATCATCTTCGGAAGCAGCACACAAGCAGAACGTTTGTGCGTTGTTTTTTTGTACCCAAAATCAGAAAGGAAGATGATGTTATGGCAAAAAGAAAGAAATATCCTAAATTGCCAAATAGCTTCGGAAGCATCCGGTATCTTGGCAAGGGGCGACGGAACTGCTACGCAGTGCACCCACCAGCTACTATTGATAAAACCGGAAAACCAGTCCGTCCGCCGGCGATCTGTTATGTGGATGATTATCTGAAGGGGTTCACTGTTCTGACAGCTTATAAAGCCGGGACATACCAGCCAGGTATGGAAAAAGATCTTGAAATATCCCCCACAACAGACATAGATGCCCTTATAAGCCGTTTGATTGCTGACTACAATACAATTAAGGGCGTAGAGGACAAGTACCCTGAAATCAAGAAATTGACGTTTTCAGAGGTATATGAACAGTTTTACAAGTGGAAATTTCCAGAAGGAACAAAGGCTTCATACAGTTCCAGGGAATCCTATCGAACAGCTTACTCAAACTGTAAAGCTCTACACAATTGCATATTCGAAGAATTAAAAGCACCAGATCTACAAGATGTCATTGATAAATGCACTCTGAAAAAGCAAAGTCGTTCCATTATCCTGACCCTTTTTAAACAGATGTATAAATATGCTGTATATTCCGAAATTGTATCAGAAAACAAAGCATTGTATGTACAAGTTAATGTTGATGACGATACAGAACACGGAACGCCTTTCTCCGATCAGGAATTACAAATCCTGTGGAACAATACTGATGATCCAGAAGTGCAGCTTATTCTTATTATGTGTTACTCTGGTTGGAGAATTGGTGAGGTCCTGAAACTCAACATCAATCTTGACGAGAGCTATTATCAGGGCGGTTCTAAGACAAAAGCTGGAAAAAACAGAATTGTCCCTATTCATCCAGCAGTATATAATTTTGTTCAAACCAAAATAGAAGCCCAGGGGAAATTATGTGTATATACCCAGAAATATCACCGGGATAAATTCTTTTATCCTACGCTTGCACGGTTGAATATAGTCGGTAATCCCAAACACACACCACATGATTGCCGACACACATTTTCCAGACTCTGCGAAACATATGGAGTTCGGGAAAATGACCGAAAGCGAATGTTGGGACATTCATTTGGTGGAGATGTCACAAACGCTGTTTACGGACATCGGACGCTCGAAGAACTCCGTACAGAAATTGAAAAGATAGAAGTGCCATTTGTGACTAACTGTGACTAACCGTTCCGTTTTTAAATGTTTTTAATCGCTCTATAATAAACGATATAAATGCCGGAAACCTTAGTAAAATCAACACTTTTGACGTTTTTACTAGGGCTTCCCTCATTTCATTTTCATTATTTTTATTTTATGGGCTTCGATCTGAAATAATGCCATTACCGCCTGCTGAATTTTCTGCACGACCACCGGATCAGAGGCTCCCTCTGCCGCGATCAGCACTCCTCTGACTTCTGTTTCACCGGAACGATAGATTCCCTGCTGTTCCTCTGTCATCAGCATTACCTTCACTTCGCCGACTCCTTCTACATTCTCCAGAATGTTCTGAAGTCTTAGTTCAAGGGAGGACTGGATCTCCTCTGTGCTCTGTGTGCTGTCATCCACCAGGATCTTCTGCTGTGACGTACTGCTCTTTTTTGATACCGGAAGTGCGATCACCGACAGGAGAAGCCCCAGAAGCAGGATCACGATCCACTGCTGTTTCGTCATTCCCTTCTGCAAAAATCCTGATATTCTGCTCTTCGATCCCGAAGCTCTGCCGGAGTTCATCCTGGATCCTCCTTTCCTGCTCGCTGCCAATACTCTGATCTGCCCTCAGTTCCACCGATATCGTCTCTCCTTCTATATCTACGATGGCCTCCTGTATTTTTATTCCTGCATCTTCACATTTTTTTGTGATCTGCGATGCAAGTTCCTGACGGAAACCTTTTCGGATATAAAAGCCCTGGAGATCCTGTGTTTCTTTCTGTTCCAGAAGATGTACTTCCTCGTTATAATGATCTGCAAAATCCCCGATTATCTCCCTGCTTCCCCGCAAAAAAGAAAAAAGCGGCGTGCACAGCATATAGATCAGAAGCAGTCCCATGAAAGACCGGATGTAACGCTCATATTTTTTATCCGGCATCAGCTGAAGGACCGCAGTAAATAAAATATAAAATGTCGCCAGAATCCGGATCCACTGATAGATCTCTGCCTTGATCTGCCATTCCCCCTCTCAAAGACACTACCCCTGAAGCCCTGCCATCAGGACAAGAAACGCCAGCATGCACAGCACTTCCGCTGTAAAAAGGATCCGAAGGAGCAGCGCACATCCTTCCCCCATTGCACTGAGGGCACTGACCATCCGTTTATCTGAAATCGGCTGCGATACTGCCGCAAGAAAACGATACAAAAGTGACAGAGCTCCATAGTGCAGCATCGGACCTGCTCCCGCCAGCACAAACACTACAAGGATCACGACACCAAGACAATTGCGGATCAGGACTGCGCTTGTCACGACCAGCTCTGTTACCATATTTACTGCATTTCCCACTCCAGGAAGTGCACCTGCCGCCCTCCCGAGAAGTCCTCGCTTCAGATTGTCCATGACAGGTGCGACCAGATTTCGGATGATCTGTAAGCCCACTACCGCCGCAAGAAGTGTTTTGAGTGCCCAGGAGATCGCTGTATTCAGAAATTCTGCCATTTTTCCAAGCATTTCTTCTTTGGACAGCGAATTTACGAGCTGCAAAAGTACATACAGACTGGATGCCGGCAGGATGACTGTCGCGAGAAGCCACTGGATCAGCCACACCAGGATCAGAACTCCCTCATAAAAAACAGTCGCCGATGCCGCGCCGGAAGAAGCACAGACCGTCATATAAAATGCCGGTGCCAGTCCTTTCATAAACTTACTCATCCATCCGATCGTCTTTTCCAGCGACTGGCTCATTTCAGAAAAAGAATCTGTCAGCAGCGTAAAAATCAGCAGATACACGACAAAAAAGCTGATATTTCCAATCTGTTCATTTTCGAACACATCCGCAAAGCTGGAAAAAACGGCCGCAAACAGTACCAGAAGGAGCAGTTTGACAAAAAGTCCCCTCTCCTGTTCCAGACGATAAAAGAAAAAGCGGTACACCACTTCCTGTACCGCTTCTTTCGAAAATGCCTGTTCACCTTTCGTCAGTTTAACAAGTGCATCCTTCATGGAAAAGCTGTCTTCTCCGAGAAGCTCATCCAGCATGTCCTGCACATCCGTCAGTTCGATCTCATTTAAAAGTTCCTCTGCGATCTCTGTGTCGTTCTGGTCGGGCTGATCCGATCCGTATGCATCATCAGACTGTTCTTCCTGACTTTCTGCACTGCCTGCCAAAATTTCTACAGATGTTGCTTCCAGCAGCATTGCCAGGCAGACTATGACCGACAACACTGCAAGCCAGCTTCTCCCATTCATGTCATAAACTTCTGGATCGTTTCCAGCAGTGCCAGAAGGATGGGAACACTCTGCACCAGCACGGACAGCCGGCAGAATAATTCAATCTGTGCCGCTGTCGCCTGGTGTCCTGCGTCCTTGCAGATTCCTGCCGAAAACTGCCCGATATACGTAATACCGATCATCTTGATCAGCGTCGCCAGGTATTCCTGCTCCACAGGCAGTCCGTCCTTGAGCTGCCGTAAAGTTCCAAAAAGATATTCCAGCTTTCCCACGGCAAGTCCCAGGATTATGATCCCGATCCCCATCGTGATAAATGTCGTGTATTCCGGCCGGGTTTCTTTCAGAAAAAAACATAATATGACACCGCATATCCCCAGAAGAGAAATTTTTATAATATCCATCTTTCCTCCTGCTCACAGTACAAACAATTTCTGAATATCCACAAATAATTCATAAATATACGGTACGATCCAGAATAATACGATAAGAAGGCCGGCGAGACTCACCAGAAACGCCTGTTCATCTCTCCCGCTGTGTTTCAGGACCTGAGAGAGAATGGAAACCAGGATCCCGACCGCCGCTATCCTGAAAATAATAGTGACTTCCACGCTCTCCCCCTTCCTCTCTTACCAAAACAACACCGCAAGCAAAATGCCTCCCATGATCCCTAAGGACTGACAGATTTTTTTCTGCTCCGGCAGTTTTTCCCGAAGCTGATTCCGTCGCACTTCCAGCTCTGTTTCCAGAAGTTCTATCTGACGGATCTGCATTTCTTTATCCAGATATCCAAGCTTACTTCCAAGGCTTCTCAGGATTTCCAGCATTTCTCTCCTGTCCCGTTCTCTGACGCCGAGTTCTTTTTCCCCACAGATATACATGATCTCTTCCAGCGTCTTTCCGTCTGATTTCTCTATCATTTCCGCTGTCTCTCTCAAAATATTTCCAAAAGGTTCTCGGATCTTATCTGCGATCTGCCGGAATGCATCCGGAAGTGTACTGTTCGCGCAGCGGATCTCACCTTTCAAAAGAAAAAGGAGCTGGTGCAGACTTTCCAGCTCTTTTCCGCTTCGTGTAAGTTCCAGACTTCTGGCATACCCGATCCCCGTCCCGCCAATGATCAGAAATGCGATTCCTGCCAGCTTCAGCATTGTTGCTTTCCTTTCGCATCATAAATTCCTTTTATCTGCCCGATCTGTTTTCGATCCCCGAGTACAATATATTTTTCAAATATTTCCAGTTTCCTTAACTTCTGAAAAAACGGCTGTTCCAGAATATCCTCCACAGAATTTCCATGTGCAGTTGCAATCAGCCTGCATCCGCAGTGGATCACACTCTCGACTGCCCGGAAGTCTTCTTCCTTTCCAAGCTCGTCCACAGCCACCACATCGGGGGACATAGATCTGACCAGCATCTGCATTCCCTCTGCTTTCGGACAGGCATCAAGGATATCCGTGCGCATCCCGAGATCATTCTGTGGAACACCCTGCCAGCTTCCCGCAAGCTCACTCCGCTCATCCACCACACCGACTGTTACACCAGGAATGCCCTCTCGTCCATTACTGAGCTGTCGGATTACATCCCGGAGAAGCGTTGTCTTACCACACCTTGGCGGCGAAATGATCAGTGTATGGGAAATATGATTCCGACTTTGGATATACGGCATTACCACATCGGCACAGCCGGGAATCTGATGTGACAGCCGGACATTGATACAGGAAATATATTTCATCCCTCGGATCCTGTCTCCGTTCAGAAGTACTTTGCCGGTAACACCAACTCTGTGTCCGCCCTGTACACTTATGTATCCCTGTCGGATCTCATCCTCATACGCATACAGCGAATATCCGCACACATACTCCAGAGTTTCTTTCAGATCCTGTCGTGTCACAAAATACGGCCCACATCCCTTTATCCGTAAAAAACGTTCTCCTCCCGCATATACAAGAAACAGCGGACGTCCCACCCGAAGACGGATTTCATAAAGCGAACCATAATCCGGCTTTGCCTCGATCAGAAGTCTGCGGATATTTCCAGCAAACAGATTTTGAATACTCTCCCCGTCGATTGTTCTCACCTCTTTACACTTAATATATGTGGACAATCTGTTTTTAGTACTGGATTCATGTGCAAAAAATCCCCGCATACATCACAGTCTCTTCTGTTCTGTATGCAGGGATTCCCTGTATGACGATCTTGTATTTACGGAAGCTGTACCTCTTCATGTACCCAGCGCAATTCCAGCGGATCTCTTGACCAGACAGCTCCACTGTATCCTTCCTCCAGTTCCAGCATCAGGTAAGAACCTTTGTCCAGAGAAATCTTGCGAAGATCTTTGGAAAGGCCCTCTCCCGTCCATTTGATGTAAGCCTCTCTCAGCACCCACTGGGCAAAAAAGGCTTTCTCCATCTGGTCGCTCTCAAGGATCTCACGTACCATGTCTGCCGGGACCATCCTGGTCAGCATTCGCTCGTAGTTGACTTTCTTGTGTTCCTGTACATCAATACCGACTTCTTCTCCCGCGATGATGCACATCACATACTTGCCGGAATGGCTGATGTTGTAGTGGATCTTTGGCTGCAGGGTCAGGAACGGCTTGCCGTGTTCTCCCGTCGCCCGCGGCTCAAATGCAAGTTTCAGGCCATATTCCTTATAAAGTCCTGTCGCAAGTAGTTTCTCTCCGATCATATGCTCCATATTCTTGTGGAAATATTTCGCCGGGACCTCTGTAAAATAAATCACTGCCTTCATATGTGTACCTCCTCCAGGAAGCGGGAAGGCTCCCGTTTCTTCTCATGCTGCTGTCTCACGTAACACAGATCAAGTTCCTTCCTGGCACGGGTCATCCCTACATAAAAAAGCCTCCGCTCTTCTTCGATTGCCGATTTCAGGACTGCTTTCTTGTACGGCATGCTTCCCTCATTTACATTCAGGATATATACCTTGTCATATTCCAGTCCTTTGACGCCATGGAGCGTTGATATCAGGACACCCTCTCTCTCCTGCTCCTGTTTCTTCGCCTGTTCTTCCAGTTTCCTGGTGTAATCTTCTATGTAGTCTTCCCAATCTCCAAGGCTGTCCATCCCCTTCGTGCTGTCGGTCAGCCGATCCAGGATCTCACTTAATTCTTCTGGTTTTATTTTACGATATTCCGCGTATTCCCGCAAGTATTCTTCGTATCCCATGCCCTTTCGGATGAAATTTATTGCCGCAAAAGGTGTCAGGCCTTTCAGGATACGCAGATGCGTCTCAAGTGTTGTCAGCCGGTCGCACATCCAGTCCTTATCCTTGTAAAAATCCTTAAGCTGGTCGAAGGAGATCACAGGGGAAAGTGATACCGCATCTCTGGCTATATAACGGTTCGGGCGGTTCATAAATTCAACGAAATTCTTCCGGCTCTCATCACCAGCCGCAAACCTCAGATATGCCAGAATGTTCCGGCAGATCCAGTGGTGGAACAGGTTCGGAAGTTTTTCTTTCATGTTAAATGGAACCTGGCGTTCCATCAGAGCACCGACCAGACCTTCTGCCTCCTGGTTCGTGCGGAGAAGGATCGCTGTATCTTCCAGCTTGTCGCCCTGCTCCAGACGCGCCCGGAGTTCTGATACAACCTCGAGATATTCTTCTCTCGGATTCTCAAATTCTCGGATCTTTACCGGAGCACCTTCCGGATTGGGAGTCTGCAGATGCTTCTGGAATCTTTTCTTGTTCGTTCCGATCACCTGCATTGCAGAAGAAAGGATTCTCTTGCTGCATCGGTAATTCACATCCAGTGTCACCGTTTCTGCCTCTGGATAATCTTTTGTGAAATTCAGCATGATCTCCGGTCTTGCTCCACGGAAATGATAGATAGACTGATCATCATCCCCCACGATAAACAGATTATCCTGCGGTTTCGCAAGAAGCTTTACGATATCATACTGAAGCTGGTTGATATCCTGGAACTCATCGACCAGGATATACTGAAATTTATTCTGCCACGCCGCCAGAATATCCTTACGCTTATCAAAAAGGTCATAACAGTAAAGGATCATATCATCAAAATCCAATTTTCTTCTCGCCTGACAGGTTTTGACATATTCCCGGTAGATCTGACGGAAAACCTCATCCGGACAGCATGAAGAATAATAATATTCCAGCGAGATCCTGTTTCCCTTGACAACACTGATCTCCTTGGCAACTTCTTCCGAAAAATCGCCTTCCTCTGCCAGTTCGCCGCCATGCTCCAGCGCAAGTTCCCGAAGGATTGCAGACTTTTCCTCTTCTGACAGGATATTCGCCGCTGTAAATCCATACGCCTGTTTGAGTATCCCATAAAAAACGCCATGAAAAGTCCCGAATGTAATCGGTGTATACTCCTGTCCGGTGAAATTCAGGAAGCGTTCTTTCATTTCCTTCGCCGCTGCCCTTGAAAAAGTCACAACAAGGATATTGGAAGGAGAAATCCCGCCTTCAGTTGTCATATATGCAGTTCTTTCTACAATTACGGAAGTTTTCCCCGAACCGGGACCTGCCAGAACCATCATTGGTCCTGACAGGTGGGCGATTGCCCGTTGTTGAGATGGATTACGTTTCATATATCTGTGATCAGCTGAGTTTCTCGATAGCTGCTTTGACACGTTTCAGTGTTTCTTCTTTTCCGATGATCTCCATGATCTCAGTTGCTCCTGCCGGTGTCATCTGCTTGCCGGATACAGCGGTACGAAGCGGCCACATAACATAACCGTTCTTGTATTCCTTCTCCTTGACAAATGCACTTAAAGATGCGAACAGCGGATCATTGGTGTAGTCCTCCTGCGCTTCCAGAACCGGAAGGACTTCTTTGAGGACTGCCAGAGATGTCTCCTCGTTGGTCTTCATCTTCTTGTGGCAGTACATTGCGCTGTCGTATTCCGGAACTTCCTCGAAGAAGTCGATCAGTGCCGGGATATCCGGGAATGTCTCGATTCTTGTCTGGACCATTCCTGCGATCTTGCGGAAGTTGTAATCTCGTTTGAGAACCTGCTTCATGTATGGAAGAGCTTTCTCATAGAATTCTTCCGGATCCATTTTCTTGATGTATTCGCCATTCATCCAGCGGAGTTTGGTGATATCAAAGACTGCCGGTGATTTGCTGATATGATGATAATCAAATGCCTTGACAAGTTCCGGAAGTGAGAAGATTTCCTGGTTGTCCTGCGGGCTCCATCCAAGCAGAGCTACGAAGTTTACGATTGCTTCTGTCACAAATCCCTGCTCCAGAAGGTCCTCATAGGAGGAGTGTCCGGAACGCTTGGATAGCTTCTGATGCTCCTCGTTAGTGATCAGTGGACAGTGAACATATACCGGGATCTCCCATCCGAATGCTTCGTAGATACGATTGTATTTCGGTGCGGAAGAAAGATACTCATTTCCTCTGACAACGTGAGTGATTCCCATCAGATGGTCATCTACAACGTTTGCAAAGTTGTATGTCGGATATCCGTCAGACTTGATCAGGATCAGGTCTTCCATTTCTTCGTTGTTTACTGTGATGTCTCCGTAAATCACATCGTGGAAAGTAGTGGTTCCCTCTGTCGGCATATTGAAACGGATAACGTGCGGCTCGCCTGCATCCAGACGTCTCTGCACTTCTTCTTTGGAAAGGTGCAGACATCTCTTGTCATAGATAGAGATCTCCTTACCTGCAACGACACGTTTCATGGATTCCAGTTCCTCTGGACCGCAGAAGCAGTAGTAAGCATCTCCCTGCTCAATAAGCTGCTGTGCATATTTAAGGTAGATTCCGGATGCCTGTCTCTCACTCTGTACGTAAGGACCTACGCCGCCATCCTTGTCCGGACCTTCATCGTGAAGAAGTCCTGTACCTGCCATGGTACGGTAGATGATATCTACTGCTCCCTCTACATAACGCTCCTGGTCTGTATCCTCGATTCGAAGGATAAAGTCTCCGTCTTCATGTTTTGCAATCAGGTATGCGTACAGTGCGGTACGCAGATTTCCTACATGCATCCTGCCTGTCGGGCTCGGTGCAAATCTGGTTCTGATCTTTGTCATTTTATTATTTCCTGCCTTTCAAAAATGTAAAACCCCTGAGACAATTATATGCCTCAGGGAGTGTTTTTGCAATTATGCCTCAATTCCTCTGCCTTTAAGATACTCGATCACGTCTCCCACTGTTTCCAGTTCTGTCAGTTCCTCAGCAGGTATCTCGATGTTGTACTCATCTTCCAGTGCCATAACCAGTTCGAACAGGTCAAGGGAATCTGCTCCAAGGTCATCCTTAAAAGAAGTATCTGCTGTGATCTCGTTTTCGTCGCAGTTTAACTGTTCTGCGAGCATTTTTTTCATTTCATCTAACATTGCTTTTCTCCTTTATCAAGTATGAATTTTCACTACTTTGATGTGCAAAGTATATATTCTGGAAAACTATTTGTCAATAGATTTTCCATTATTTTAGAGCCCCCTTTCAGGGTCCTTAAATTTAATCTGTCTGGAGACACTTAAGGCCATTCCCATCTCTGCCATAAGGAATGCGATCGAGGTACCTCCGTAGCTGATAAACGGCAGCGTAATACCTGTATTTGGTATCACATTTACCACTACCGCTATATTCAGGACCACCTGCAGTGCAATGTGTATAAATACCCCGCTGACGATCAACGTTCCAAAGAGATCCGGTGCATTCTGTGCAATAAAAAACAATCGGTACAGTAAGTATGTAAATAACAAAAGAACGATGATTCCTCCTATAATGCCAAGTTCTTCACACACGATAGAAAAGATCATATCATTCTCTGCTTCCGGTACACTTCCCAGCTTCTGGATACTGTTCCCAAGTCCTCTGCCCAGGAATCCGCCAGAGCCGATCGCATACAGAGCCTGTATCGTCTGGTATGCGCCCTCTGTCTCTGAAGTTTCCGGATGAAGCCATGTCAGGATTCGCTGCAGACGGAAATTTTCGGTATCTGGCATCTTCACATCGACAAAAATCACAAAGGCTGTGACCAGCACAATTCCCACAGATAAAAGAATGATAAAAATCCTTGTCTTTGGATGTGCTATAAAGATCATCCCCACCGTAATACAGAAAATAATGATCGCTGTACTCAGGTTATCTGTAAAATAATATGCCATAAACGCAAGAAATGTCCCCATAAAGCCAAGGATCGCGCAGGCTTTGAATGTTTTCATTTTCTTTCCCATATGGATGATCATATATGACAGACAGACGATCACTGCAATCTTGGCAATTTCAGCCGGCTGAAACTGGATCGGACCAAATTTAAGCCATCTTCTGGCTCCATTGATAATAACTCCCAGAGGAGTCTTTACCAGGCCCATAAAAAAGACTGCTGCAATATATAAGGCACCCGAAAATTTTGCCAGAATATGATAATCCATTGTTGACTCGATCAATGCTCCTGCAATACATACAAAACTGATGATCGCCTGCTTCTTAAAGAAAAACATATCGTTATCATATCTCACCGTTGCCGTATATGCAGTTGTACTGTACAGCATAACCAGTCCAAAACAGGTCAGAAGAATAATAACTGCCACAAGGTTGTAATCATAGTAGTCTGTTTTTTCTGTAAGTTTATTCCGCAGACCATTTCGGAATTTCGTTTTATTTTTCTTCGAAACCTGCATACTTTTCTGCCGTTTCGCATTTTCCATGTAATCACCTGATACTTTCTGTTGCAAGTACGGATTGTTCCGTTTTTCTATTTATTCTGCTATACAGTATAACAGACTCCCTCCACCTCCGCAAGCAACAAAAACGGGGGAACGGCAAGAAACCGTTCCCCCTGAAATTTTTTATTTTTTAATCGATTGCTTCTGTCTCGATGACAAACTTCACATTTCCATCCATCTTATCGGATTTTCCTGCGTAGCTTGTATATGCATTCTCGTCAGAACGAAGTGCATCCAGACGATCCAGAACATCCTGAAGATCATCGTTTACAACATCTGAGATCTTCTTGATTCCTTCATCGTTAAATTTCTTGGTTCCGTCTGAAAGCTCTTTTGCTCCTTTGGCAAGTGTACCGATTCCGCTCTTGACCTGTGCGCTTCCGCTTACCAGAGTTCCTGTGCCGCTTGAAAGCTGCTGTGTACCGCTTGAAAGCTGGCTTGCTCCACTTGCGAGCTGGCTTGCTCCACTTGAAAGCTGGCTTGCTCCGCTTGCGAGCTGGCTTGCTCCGCTGTTCAGTGCTCCGCTGTTAGCAGAAAGCTGTTTTGCTCCGCTTGTCAGTGTGCTTGTCGCACTGTCGATCTTGCTTGCTCCACTCTGTACCTGTTTGCTTGCACTTGTAAGCTGGTTCGCTCCACTTGTCAGAGTTTTACCTGACTGCTGAAGCTGGTCTACACCATCTGTAAGCTGCTTATTGCTAGACTGTAACTGAACAGCTCCTGCTTTTAACTGATCTGCGGATGACTTTGCTGTCTCGTAGCCAGCCTGAAGCTGATCCGCTCCTGTAGAAAGTTCTTCTGCTCCCTGGTTCAGTTCATTCAGCTGATCTTCATCCATAAGCTGGCTTACTTCTGCCGCAAGATCTGCTGTTCCCTGTTTTACAGCTGCAGAAGCTGTTGTAAGGGACATGCTATCATCAGAACCTTCTGTTCCATTCGCAATAAGCTGGTCTGCTGCTCCTTCCAGAACTGCATTGTTGGATGTCAGGTTCTTAAGTGCATCGTTGACTCCGTCTGCAAGCTGTTTTGCCTGAGCAAGCTCTGCAGATTCTGCATCTGTATCATCGCTGTTCAGCTCGGAAAGTCCGTCTTCGATCTGATCAAGTCCGCTCTTAAGCTGTGCTGCTGCATCGCTCTGTCCACTCTGTGCATTGATCGCATCGGCTGCTGCCTGCACCTGTGCTGCCTGGTCGGAAAGTCCGGATACCTGATCTGCATGTGCTTCCAGATTGTCCACACCGCTCTGTGCCGTTGCAACACCACTGGAGATTGCACCGATCGCACTCTGTACTGCACTGTTTACAGCAGCTGCTGATGCTTCATCCATAGATGAAGTATCAATACTTTCCAGAATATCGATTGCGGATTCTGCACCTGCAAGACCGCCTGCGATCGTTCCTGCATCACTCTGAAGGCTTGCTCCGGCTCCTGCCGCTTCACTGACTGCACTTGCTGCTTCGCTTACCTGTCCTGCTACAGAATCATCACTTCCTGCTTCGATAGACTCTGCTGCTGCAAGTGCTGTCTGAAGACCACTTGCGATCTGATCTGCTTTGGAAGTATCTTCACTGTCTGACATATTTCCAAGAAGATCTGAGAGCTGCTGTGCCACATTCTGTGTGGATGCAACGCCCTGTGTGTAATTCTTAACGCTTCCTGCGAACTGTGAAGTTCCCTGTGCATAAGCAGTTACGCTGTCTGTATAGGTATTGATCTGCTCAACGGTAGAAGAAAGTCCTCCGACCAAAGATCCTGCCTTCTGTGCAAATGCGCTGATTCCAGTTGCTGCTTTCTTGACACCTGCCGCACTCTGGCCAACACCTTCTACCAGAGTTCCGATTCCGTCAACATACTGGCTGATTCCGTTGCCAAGCTGTGTGGCACCCTTAACGTAAGCCTTTACACCGCTTCCAAGAGTGTTTGTTCCGCTGATATAAGCTTTTGCACCGGATGCAAGGGTATTAACACCTTTGTTGTATTCTGTAAGAGAACTTGTCAGTGTGCTTACACCGGATGCATACTGATTTACACCGGATGCAAGACTGTCTGCACCAGCTGTATAGGATTCAACGCCACTCTCAAGTGTAGACGCTCCGCTGCTCAGACTAGACGCTCCGCTGCTCAGTGTAGACGCTCCGCTGTTCAGTGTAGCTGCTCCGCTGTTCAGTGTGCTTACACCACTCTGCAGTGTTCCGATTCCGTCATCCAGTTCTTTGTATTTGGTATTCAATGTATCAACACCGTCGTAAAGCTCTTTTGATCCGTCTACCAGCTTCGTAGCAGCATCTGTCAGGTCATCCAGTGAATCCTTAAGGTCATCCAGACCATCAATATCATCTGTATCAATGGAATCCAGCAGATCTGTCATTCCGAATGTAAAGGTAGAACTCATGCTAAAATCTGTCACATCTGCTTCCATTGTGAAGCCTTCCGGAATATCGATATCGATATCCTTGTCAATGCTCTTGAGATCCAGGCTGTCTGCCAGTCCCGGGAGACCTACACCGACTGCAATGTTTCTCTGACCGTCAGAAAGGACTTTACCATTGTCGATCGTTACGTTTGTGAAATTGTCGACCGGAAGGATCATTGCTGTCACCATAACGAATGGTGAATACATATCTGTCTTTTTCTTGCCGACTTTTACTTTGTTCTTTGCATTGTTTGTATATTTTACTTCAACTTTGAGATGTCCGCTCTTACCAGCCAGCTCATCCGGGCTCAGCTGGACACCATCCAGGTAATAAACAAGTTCTACGGATGCAGGAAGTTCCTTGGTGGCAGTTCCCTGATAGTAGATGTCCTTATCCTCTGTATTCCAGGTCAGGTCATCTCCGTCCTGGTCAAAAGTCTCATCACCTTTGACGTTCTTGATATTTTTAAGATCGGACACATCGCTTAAGTCTCCTGAGGAAGCTGAGTTTTTCAGCCATTCAGATACGGTGATCTCCTGCGGAGTACCGCTTGCTGAAGCATTTACATATACAGTTTCCTGTTTTGAAACACTGCTGTCCGCAGCCAGTACCGGCATTGTTCCCATAACAACTGCCATTCCTGTTGCCAGAGAAGCTGCCACTACTTTCTTTCTGTTTCTGTTCATATCTTGACTCCTTTTCCAGCCCGTGGGCTTGATTCATTTACGTGTTAATTTCATTTCTTATCCGGCAGAAAGCCTTTTGATGTATGAACAATGATCGGGTCAAATACCATAAACATCGCCGGAAGCACAAGCAGTACTACGATCGTACTGATCACCGCACCTCGCGCAAGCAGAGTACAGATCGAACCGATCATATCTACCTGTGAATAAAGCGCTACACCGAAGGTTGCTGCAAAGAAACTGCATCCACTTACGATGATGGACTTCATGGAGAATTTATGTGCAATGGAAATAGAATCTTTCTTGGTCTTGCCAAGATGACGCTGTTTCTGGTAATTGCTTGTCATCAGGATCGCATAGTCAACCGTTGCTCCAAGCTGGATCGCACCGATGACGATACTTGCAACGAACGGAAGGGTTACACCCTGATAATACGGGATCGCCATATTTACAAAAATCGCAAACTCGATAACCGCCAGAAGAACAAACGGCAGGGAGATGGATTTGAATACAAACAGGATGATCACGAAGATTGCTGCCATGGAAATGATATTTACTCGCTGAAGGTCGATATCTGTCGTATCCTGAAGGTCCTTCATCAGAGGAGCCTCACCGATGACCATAGATTCCGGACTGTATTCTTTGACGATGTCCTGGATCGCAGCAAGCTGTGCGTTACATTCATCTGTTGCGGATGAATATTCGGAGCAGACAAACTGTACTTCATAGTTATCAGATTCCAGCATCTCCTTGATATTGGAAGGGATCATGGATTCCGGGAAACTTGGTCCGATCAGGGAATTCATACCCAGAGACCACTTCACTCCGTCTACTTCATCGATCTTGTCGAGCATCTGTGTTTTCTGTTTGCTGTCCAGTCCGTTCCTGAGAAGGATCATATGGACAGTACTCATATCGAAGTCCTCTTTCAGTTTATCATTTGCAACATTACTTGCCAATGATGCCGGAAGAGATTTATCAATATTATAGTAGATCTGTGTATGGTTATTTCCATAGATTGCCGGGTACAGAAGTACGAGGAATACGAGAAGCCATACTTTGTAGTGCTTTGTGATAAAACCGGAAGCTTTGTCCATGTTCGGGATCAGAGCTTTGTGTTTTGTTTTTTCGATGGCTTTGTCGAATACGAGAATCATTGCCGGAAGAACGGTTACACAGCAGATAACACCGATCACAACGCCCTTCGCCATAACGATACCCATATCACGTCCAAGTGCAAAAGTCATAACACACAGTGCAAGGAAACCTGCGATCGTGGTTACGGAACTTCCCGCTACGGATTTGAAGGTATCTGCGATCGCATGTGCCATCGCACGTTCTTTCTCGTCGTATTTCTTCTTATATGCTTCAAAGGAGTTCAACAGGAAAATGGAATAGTCCATTGTTACTCCGAGCTGCAGTACCGCCGTCAGTGACTTGGTGATATAGCAGACCTGACCGAGGAAAATATTACTTCCAAGGTTATATACAACTGCCAGACCAACACTTAAAAGGAACAGGATCGGGATCACAAGAGAATCCATCGCAAGAAGCAGTACCAGAAGGGAAAGTCCTGCCGCGATCACAACGTAGATCGGCATCTCCTCCAGTGCAATGTTCTTGATATCTGTTACAACGCCTGACATACCGCTGATAAAGCACTGTTCATTAGCAATCTTTCGCATGTCTGTTACGGCTTCCATCGCGGCATCGGATGAAGTTGTATTGTCAAACAGTGCGATCATCATCGTCGCATCGCCGTTAAAGAAGGCATCCTTGAATTTATCAGGGATCATGCTTACCGGGATGCTTAAGTCAGCCACGCTGTCATACCACAGAACATCCTTTACATGCTCTACATCCTGAAACTTTTCTTTTAATGCTGCTACGTCCTTGAGATCCATATCCTCTATGACTACCATAGAGAAGGCACCCATTCCGAACTCATCTACCATGATGTCCTGGCCTTCTACTGTTTCCAGAGAATCCGGCAGATAGCTCAGGATATCGTAATTGACTCTTGTCGCTGCCATTCCCAGGAATGACGGGATCAGCAGAAGCATACTGATAATGACGATTATCACTTTGTGCTTTGCTATCCATTTTCCAACCTTAATCATCATATCCTCCTTGTTGACTTTCTTTTTCATTTATGACTATCAGTCATTTTTCTTTTCATCATTAAGAGTTATATACCAAAACTGACTCTTAGTCAATATACGATTCTTGAAAAGTGTCCAAAAACCAACTTATTTTTTTCATTGTGTTGATAGAACTGTATTTAATATTGACTTCTAGTCATTTTTGACTATAATAAAGCACGAAAGACATAGTCAGAAGGAGGGATTTCCATGGGTAAACTGGAACTTAAGAAACAGAAAAAGAAAGATGCGCTGTTCAATACCGCATTCGAACTTTTTACCACTAAAGGCACCAACCAGACGACCATCTCTGATATCGTAAACAAAGCAGGCGTTGCCAAGGGCACGTTCTATCTTTATTTTAAGGACAAGTATGATATCCGCAATAAACTGGTATCACACAAGACCTCGGAGCTTTTTTACCAGGCTTACCGTGCTGTGATCGATCAGGAGATCACAGGATTCCATGTGCAGCTTCATTTTATGATTGATTTTATTCTGGATGCCCTGGAAAAAGACTCTCCGCTTCTGATGTTTATTTCCCGCAATCTCTCGTGGGGTGTTTTTCAGGCAGCTCTGGATGATACGGTTCCTGACGAAAATCTTGTATTTTATGATGCTTACCTCGGACTTCTTGAGAAAGACGAGCATACGTATGAGCATCCGGATATGATGTTATTTTCTGTGATCGAGCTGGCAAGTTCTACTTGTTACAGCTGTATTCTTTATCAGCAGCCAGTTTCACTTGGAGAATATCGGCCGTATCTGCATCGGTCGATTGATGGGATACTGGATAGTTATACCCATGACGAACCACGGGACCCTGAAAAGCCATGGGGACGGAGTTAATGGCCCTTAAGTGCCATATAACTCCGTCCCCATGATTTTTATTTCAACTTGCCAAGACATTTTGCTGCCTCTGCAAGTTTCTGATTTTTTCTGTTCATGCTGCCGAATACATCAATGCAGCAAATCACTTCTTCACATTTTTCCATACACTGATATGCCTTCTGATAAGATTCCTCCGAAATTTCCTCAAAAGGTTCTTCCACGATCACTTCTGCTGCAAGATCCTGCGCTACCTGACAGTCCACATCATTCTTATGAAGTACACCTGCCGCAAATGGAATGCCTGCACGCTGCAAACGTCTGTATGTAGGAATTCCTGTCCCATTTCCACCGATCACAAAGACTTTCGGGCTGCCTTTCGGTGCCCCCATTTCCAGACAGCCAAAGGCGGCATTATAACTTCCCGTTGTGATTCCATAGAGATGATGGATATATTCCGAAGTAAAGATTTCTTCCGGTGAACCATATTTCTCAATCCTGTCTCCATGCACACAGATCACTTTGTCCGATATCTTCTGTGCAAGGTCCAGCTCATGTAAAGACATAAGAACTGCTGTATGATTTTCCAGCACCATCTGTTTCAGGATAGAAAGCAGTTCCAGTTTGTGTCGAATGTCGAGAAATGATGTCGGCTCATCCAGAACGATCACTTCTGGTTCCTGGCAGATTGCCCTTGCCAGAAGGATTCTCTGACGCTGTCCGTCGCTGATCGCAGTAAAATCCCTGTCCTTAAAATCCATCGCATGAACCATCTCCATTGCTCTGTGGACTTTTTCCCAGTCTTCTGACGAAAGGATTCCAAGTGTACCTGTATAAGGATACCGACCCGTTGCCACAATGTCCTCACAGGTCATAAGTTCCGGCTGAATGCGTTCCGTCATAACGACCGCCAGTTTTTTTGCTACTTCTTTGCCGGACATTTTGCTCATCATTTCCTCATTCATATAAACGGTTCCGGCAACAAGCTTTAACTGCCGTGTCATACTTTTGAGGATGGTGGACTTGCCCGCACCGTTCGGTCCGATCAGCGTGAGGATTTCTCCTCGTTTCAGCTTGATCTCTACGTCTTTGATCAAAGGCTTGCCGTCATAGCCGACTACCATCTGATCTGTATGAATAAAATATTCTCCCATCACACCCTCTTCTTTCTGCGGACCATAATATAGATGACAATCGGTGCGCCAAATACTGCTGTCACGGAACTGATGCTAAGTTCTGTTGGTGCAAACACCGTTCTCGCGATCAGATCACAGAACAGACAGAATACTGCCCCGCCGAGAAAACATGCCGGAATCACAAGAAGCGGCTTTGATGTCTTGAGAAGGCTCTTGACAAGATGCGGGACTGCAATACCGACAAAAGAAATAGGTCCTGCAAAAGCCGTCACACAGGCAGAAAGGACACTGGAAAGCAAGATCAGCGCGATTCTGAACGCCTTAATGTTCACACCCATATTCTGCGCATATCCCTCTCCAAGCTGATAAGCCCCTATCGGCTTTGACATCAGGAAGGTAATGATCAGTGCCGTCATGACTACGACCGTCATTGTGGAAACATTCTCCCATGTCGTTCCGGAAAAACTTCCCATTGACCAGTTATGAAGGTTTACAATATTGGAATCATCCGCAAAAGTCACTACAAAATCTGTTATCGCCGAACAGATATATCCGATCATAATCCCGCTGATGACCAGCATGGACATCTGTTTTACCTTTTTTGCGATCAAAAGGACAAATCCCATGGAAATCATGGAACCGGCAAAGGCAGCAATGATCATCACACTGGAAGTCGCTGTCATAGATTTTCCAAGAAGGAATATCATAGTCAGAGCTACTGTCAGCTTTGCCCCGGAAGAGATTCCCAGTACAAATGGTCCTGCGATCGGATTACCAAAAAAAGTCTGAAGCAAAAATCCTGATACGGACAAAGCACCGCCAAGGATCACCGCTGCCAGGATTCTTGGCAGACGGATTTCCCATATGATATTATAGGAGGTTTCTGTTCCGTCTTTCAGAAAAAGAATCCGAAATACATCTTTCAGCGAGATTGGAATGCTTCCAGAATTAATGTTCCAGAAAATCAGGATTCCCAGAAGCACGATCAGGATAATAAAAGATAACCAGTATCTGAAATGTAGTTTTCTGCGCATGTTTTTCCCCTTATTTCAGTTTTTTCATATAGGTAAGAGAATCCAGATCCGGGTCATCCGAAGTCAGCATAGTGTGAATATCTTCGATCATCGTTGCCAGCCCCATTGTCTCCTGAAAAAGATTCTGACCGGTGCACCAGACATTTCCATCCTTCACAGCCTTGAAATCAGCAAGCAGTGAACTCTTGGAAAGAAGTTCATCGATCGAGTTCAGTTCTCCGTCGATCGTGCTGTTGTAAATGATATAGTCCGCATCCTTTGCCTTCGCATAAAATTCTTCCATCTGCATATTCATAGTGGAAAGTGCATTGTCATCTTCTGCCGGATCATGGAAAATGTACTCCCCACCGGCAAGTTCGATCATTTTTGACACATAGTCATTTGATTTGCGCACATTTGCAGCACCCATAGAATTAATATAGAAAAAAGCCACCGTCTTTCCTGTGTTTTCACTGTCCTCTACAGATTTGAGCTTGTCGACCTGCTCCTGAAAAAGTTTCTCTGCCTGGTCCTCTTTGCCAAGAAGAACTCCATAAAGTTTGATCCACTCTGTTCTTCCAAGCGGATGGCTCTCATAACTGGAATGTTCCACCAGAACCGGGATTCCAAACTGTTCCAGTTTCTCCTGAACTTCCGGCTGATGATAGATCATTGTAGACTCAATTGCAAGATCACATTTTTTTGACAAGATCAGTTCATAATCCGGTGCACTGTATTTACCCGCGAAAGTGATACTGCCATCCTCCATCGCCTGTTTTGCCTCATCTATGTACCAGCCATCTGCATTTGTGCCAGAAAGACTGATGCTGTCCAGACCGTCCAATGCACAGAAAAGGTCCATTGCAGAAGTTGCGACCAGATAGATATTCTGCACTGGCTGCCGGATCACGGTAATATCTTCATCAAGTCCTTCCGGTACTTCTTTTCCCTCCGGTACAAGAAGAAACTGTCCGCTGCTGACAATTGAGATCAGCGCATAGCCGCCCTCATAATAATCAACTGCAAACTGGTCTGCATACTCAAGCTCCAGACTGTGATCATATTTCAGTCCAGCCAGTTCCTCTGGTATTTCCCTGTCAGTTTCTGAAGTTTCTTCCTGTGCATTTTCGGTCTGTGCCTCACTTTGTGCTGCCGCCTGTGTAACTGCCGGAGCCGACACAAGAAAAACCGATGTCAGCATCGCACAGAATATTTTGTACCATTTCTTTTTCATTGTTATTTTTCTGCCTCTTTAATGCTTGTGGAATCAAACTGTAATGTATAATCAATCTCATGAGGTGTACTCATTGCCACTGTATCTGCTGTTACAGGCATCTTATAATCAAAAGCATCTACCGGAATCTCAAATGTAGAATTTCCGTCCTCGTTGACTGGTTCATATTTTTCATCATTAATAAGCATGTAATCATAATTCGGGCTGCTCCATACGATGGTTGCAGTGATCTTGCCGTCTTTGATCTCGATCGCTGTCGGAGAATCTACGCTTGCCTTGCCGCTGCCGCCTTCCATTGCAACATCCACTGTATACTTGCCATCCTCAAGTTTCAGATCTTTCACCGTCTTCTTGTCCTCTGTTGTCTCCTCTGAAGCTTCACTGTCGGATTCTTTCTGCGGATTGGTTACTTTTACTTTGTGGTCATACCATTTGTTTTTCTTTCCGATCAGGGCTACGTCAAATTCCTGATCGATCGCCGGAACCGGAATGTCAAATCCATAGACTTCATCACTCAGACCATCGCTGTATGTAACGGTATCTGTGGTAGGCTGGATCAGTTCTGCCCCATCCTTCTGTGCATCTTCCGCTGTTCCAGAAAAAAGATTGACAATGCTTTTGGAAACAAGGCTTACATGGATCGTCATTTTACCATCTTTTACTGTAAGGGTTCCCTTACCATCATTTGCCTCATTTACATGGAACATATTACTGTCTGTATCAAATTCGGCAGTATAAACACCGTCTTCCAGCACAGTGCTGTCTGTGTCGGAAACTTCCGTGGTTTCTTCTGCCTCTGCTGTTTCTGAAGTTTCTGTCTTCTCTTTGGTATCTGCTGCCAGTACCGGACTAAAGCTTCCCAGTACCATAGCGGAGCTTAATACACATGCCATAAAAGCGACTGAACGTTTCATCTTCAATTTCCTCCCTGTTCTCATTAAAATCTTATTATCCCAAAAACTGCCCGGAAGTTATCAAACTTTCCGGGCAGCCATTTACCTGTACGCAGATTGCATACAAATCTTCTTATTTATTATTCTGCTGCTTCTTCTGTTGTTTCAGCTGCATCATCTGTTGTTTCTGCTGCTGCATCATCAGAAGCTTCTTCTGTATCAGCTGTTGCTTCTTCTGCATCAGCTGTTCCCAGAGAATCGATAGCTGCTTTTGCATGTGCTACATACAGATCTTCAACTGCTGCGATTCTTCCAAGACCTTCGATCTGGCAGTCAACGCTGTCAAATGCTCCGGATGCCTCGAACTGGCTCTTCCAGGAATCTTCATCATCACCAGCCATATCATTGTTTGCATGGTCACCAGCTACAACCATAAGTGGACGAAGAACGACTTTCTTGAAGCCTGCATCTTTAACCTTAGCGATAACTTCCTCGCATGCTGTGTCTTCCGGCTCACCTTCAACAGTTCCGATGAAAGCGTTTGTGAATCCAAGGTCTTCCATCTGTGTCTGCATCTGATCGTATGTTACGTTTGCTGTATGAGAAGTACCATGTCCCATGAATACGAATGCTGTTCCGTCTTCAGCGGCTGCTTCCATGCTGTCATATCCTGCCACCTTGCAAGCTTCATCTGTGATAGCCTGTGCAACTGCTTTCTTGTCGTCGTTGATCACAGTAGCGTCATCACCAACTTCACCAAGCATTGGCTCTGCGATTGCTACAGATTCGAATTTGTCTTTGTAGTTGTCGATTGCTTCTACCATCTCATCGTACTCAGCACCATGCATCAGATGTGTAGGCTGAACAACAAGATTCTTAACTCCGTTTGCTACTGCACGGTCAAGAGCCTGATCCATGTTGTCGATCACTTCATCATCTCTTGCCTCTACATGGTTGATGATGATCTGTGCTGTGAAAGCACGTCTTACGGACCAATCCGGATAAGCAGCTGTCAGGGCATCTTCGATTCCCTTGATATCCTGTGCACGGCTGTCGTTGAAGGAAGTACCAAAGCTTACTACAAGAAGTTCGTTCTCACCGATCTCATCCTGGTTACGCGGATCATCCTGGGAAGCATCGCCTGTGTCACGTCCGAAATATTCCGGGCTTGCTTCTTCGCCTTCTACCAGTTCTTTCTGTGCGTCTGTCAGTGCATCCCATGCTTCTTTGGCTGCCTTACAGTCTTCGTCTGTTGTGTCATTTCTTTCCTGAACATAGATCTTGTCGATCAGTGCTGCAACGTTGTCTGCTGCTGCCTGGTCATCATCAGATGCCTCTGCCGCATCATCTGTAGCTTCTGCGTCGTCTGCTGTTTCTTCTGTATCTGCAACTGCCTCTGTTGCAGTGTCCTCTGCTGTATTGTCAGCAGCCATAACTCCTGCTGTACCCATCATAGATACGGTTGTGATTGCCAACAGTGTTGCAAGTGCTTTTACAGTTTTGTTTTTCATGTTTTTGTCCTCCTTTGACACGAAACGTTCCTGGCGGCTGTTCCTTATTGGAATCCGTCGTCCTGATGTAGCTTTTATGTAAATTATTCATCAGCGAAACTTATAAAGTACGAAAACATGGGCAGAATCCTGTACACAAAAAAAGCCCTTGAAAAAGGGTAAATGGTCTGTCAGAAAAAACGGTACGACCAATTACTCGTGATCTGGAATCCTATGTTCCCGTACCAGATAACAGGCAGGTTTCCTGACTTGCCGCTCAACATATGGCTCTATCTTCCCGGTTTCCCCAGTGATCATGCTTACGCATACAGAACCATACTCCCTGCTTACAGTGACGAGATCGTACAGGTTTCTCACCTGTTTCCCTTTTAACCTCATGAACAATGCCATCGGCACCTGCTATCTTCTTTATTCAATTTTCTATACAGTATCATATTTTTTGACAAATTACAATACATTTGGGTTATTTTTAACAAAATATATCGGTCAGTCTGCTCATCTGTGCTGTTTTTGCTGCCGGATCTTCTGCTGCAAAAATTCCTGAGATCACGGCTGCACCGTTGACTCCGCTGCCCTCAAGCTGTGAAACATTTTCACTGTTGATTCCGCCGATCGCCACGACCGGGATGCTGACAGATACTGCGATCTTCTTCAGTTCTTCCATGGAAAGATATTTTGCATCTTTCTTTGTCGTGCTGCCAAAAACAGCCCCTGTTCCGATGTAATCTGCTCCGGCTTTTTCGGCTGCGATCGCCTGTTCAACGGTCTTGGCTGTCATCCCGAGGATTTTGTCCGGTCCTATCATCGCGCGGATATCTCTTTCCTTTATATCTGACTGACCGACATGTACACCGTCCGCATCCATTTCCAATGCGATTTCCACACTGTCGTTCACTACAAAGGGGATATTATATCTGCGACAGAGTTTCTGAAGTTCTATGGCTTCTTTTCTTGTCTCTTCTGCACCCAGTTCTTTTTCTCGGAGCTGAAGGAAGGTTGCCCCGTTCTGGATCACCTTTTCACAGACAGAAAGAAGTGTCTCGTCTTCTTTCAGCCAGCTTCTATCCGTAATGACATAAAGTTTCAGAGCTTTTGCTATCTGTTCTCTTGTAAATTTCATTTTTCTTATCCTTTCTTCCGAATTCCATTTAATACCCTGCAAAGTGGTAGCAGATACAGGAAAAACGCGAATAAAATACTGCTCTGCGGTGCACCGACTGCTGTAAGCGGAACCGCCCCCGCGATCGACCACGGGATCATCGGTGCAAGGATCACGACACTGTCCTCCAGATTATTCGCAAACCTTTCTTTGTTTCGTTCTGTTCTGGCACAGAGCTGCTGTGTCAGCATGATCGCAAGTGTCTGGTTGCAGGCGATCGCACTGGCTGCTGCTGATGTGAGCAGGATTACAAAAAATGGAAAAGTTTTTTGTGCCAGAGTCTCTACGGTCGCCTGGATCCCGTCGAGGATCCCTGTCTTCTCAAAAATCCCTGAATAAGATGAGGAAAGGCACACGATCGCGCCTACCCTCAGCATGGAAACGATCCCTCCTCCATCCAGCATGGAAGCGATTTCTGCATTTTCGCTGTGAAATCCAAAGATAAGGATGTGCGGAAGTTCCATAAGCGGCATCCCCTGTATCCAGACGCATAAGACAAGTGCCACGGCAATGCTTGCAAGCATGGAGATTTTGACTCCGAGCTGTGCCACGGACAGAACCAGGATCACCAGTGCCGGCAGAAGCGTCCACCAGACGATTCGAAATTCCTGATGAAAAACTCCGGTAAGATCCGGCAGTTCCTGTGTATGGGAAGTCTTCATTCCTATCATTGTATACAGGATGCAGACCAGCACAAAGGGAACCAGAGCACTGCGGACCATATTTCGGATGTTTCTGTAAATACTGGTCTCTGTCAATTCTGACACAAGAAGGGCGCTGGTCGAGACCGGTGAACAGCGGTCACCAAAAAAGATTCCTGAAAGGATCGCGCCCCCGCAGAGCCACGGAGATACCGAAAGGACAGATCCCATCGTTGCACAGACAACGCCTACTGTTGCCGCCGTCCCGAACGAAGTTCCGGTCAGCACCGAAACCAACGAATTCAAAAGAAATACCATCAGAAGAAAAACCGACGGTTTTATAAAATGGATCGTATAGCAGATGATCGCCGGGATCGTTCCTGCCTGTCTCCAGAGTGCGGTCAGCATTCCGATCAGCATAAAAGTAATCAGGATGTTTCTGACCTTCCAGATGCCCTCGCCCGCCATATGCAGGATCTCTTTTACCGAAAAGCCTTTTTTCTTTGCATAGCAGCCAAAGATCACGAAGCCTGCCAGCAATGCATATATAATAGAAACATTACATATAATACACAGAATAAGGATGCCGCAAAACAGCCCTAATACTGCAAATTCCATGGCAGCCTCCTACATCTCAAAGGCTTTGCGAATGCTGTCGTAATGGAGAAATTTGCCTTCTGCTGCAAATGCCTGGATCTGTTCCAGAGTTGCAAACATGTGTCCGTCTGTTTCTTCCGTCTGCAGTGTCAGGTCTTTCTCATCAATGTCCAGGACAAAGCGGTAAACGTCTACAAAGTAGTTATCGCCCTCGCCCGGATTTTCTCTCTTATAGGTAAAAAGATAACCGCCTTCTGCGTTTCTTACATCCAGACCGGTCTCTTCTTTTACTTCACGGAGCACTGCCTCATAGGAATCCTCTCCTGCCTGTGCCGCGCCGCCGGATACTTCCCACCAGCCCGGAGCCCAGGCTTTTGTCATAACTCGTTTGGTGATCAGAAATGTGCCGTCCGGTCTTGCAACAACACCAAGCACAGTCAGATGATACTCTCCGTCTTTCAGACACCAGTCGTTTCTTTTCATTGTGCGGCCTGTCGGCTGTTTATTTTCATCGTAGATATCCCAGTATTCCATTTATCTTTCTCTCCCTGTCTGTCTTTTTTTTCCCTGCTTCTACTGGCGGGGATTTTTTTCGGTTTTATTTTACCAGAGTAAAGTGTAAATGACAAGGAATGTTATGTATGCACCATTCTTTTTTGCTCACATAAAATATAAAGAGCTCTTCTGAAAGGACTTGTTTATGGAAATCTATCAGACATCCCGGCCCTGCGGCCGCCCATATAATGCAACCTGCGGTATGGCACGTGAAATGCTGGGAAACCAGCCATGTTCCTGCCGTCCATCACCGCGAAACCAGAGAACACCGTCCGCACCATGCCCATCCTGCCGCATGCCTTCTGCCTCTTCCAGAGATTCTGAAATGTATACACACATTGACGAAATGCAGATTGCAATGGCATATGTACCCTGTCAGAAGTTTTCGACAACTTACGACCTGGGGTATGCTTTAAATGTCGGAACAGTTTTTCCTGAGCTTTGCAAAGCATTCTGCGGAAAGCGAGGTGGCAGACGATGATGTGTCCGAATCAGTGTACCCCAAAAGAAAAACTCCTTCAGCGGATCAATGAGGTCAGTTTTGCTGTCAACGATATCCTTCTCTACCTCGACACGCACCCCTGCTGCCAGGAAGCACTTGCTTTTTATCAGGAATGTGCCGCTGAGCGCAGGAAACTGATGAAAGAATACGCCCAGTGCTACGGACCTCTGACCGTTGATGATGCTCTGGAGACAGACGGCAGCACCTGGAAATGGATGGAACAGCCATTCCCGTGGGAGCAGGAAGGAGGGTGCAAATAGTCTATGTGGAATTATGAAAAAAGATTGCAGTATCCGGTAAATATCAAGACACCCAATGCGAAGATCGCGCAGTATATCATGAGTCAATACGGCGGGCCCGACGGGGAGATTGGCGCATCTCTCCGCTATCTCTCCCAGAGATTTACCATGCCGAACCGCATGGCTGCCGCCGTTTTAAATGACATCGGCACGGAGGAACTCGCACACCTCGAGATGGTCTCCACCATCGTTCATCAGCTTACACGCGACCTCTCGATAGAAGAGATTGAAAAGAGCGGTTTCGGACCGTACTATATTGACCACACGGTAGGGGTATGGCCGCAGGCGGCGGGCGGTGTTCCGTTTAATGCGTGCGAATTCCAGAGTAAAGGGGATCCGATCACAGACCTGTTCGAAAACCTTGCCGCTGAACAGAAAGCCCGCTCGACTTACGACAATATCCTCCGCGTAGTACGTGATATTCCGGAGATTGCCGATCCGATCAAATTCCTGCGTGCAAGGGAGATCGTTCATTTCCAGCGGTTTGGAGAAGCTCTCCGAAGCATTCAGGAAGAACTGGATGCCAAAAACTTCTATGCTTTTAATCCGAGTTTCGACAATCCATGCACAGCTTCCTGCAAAACCGCCTGCCAGAAGTCCTGAATCTTCCCGGACAAAAAATAACGGCTCCCCGTTTTTATGCGGGGAGCCAATCTGTGCGATCTGATGTTATCTTTTATTATTCTTCAATAATATATGCATTTACGATCTCACCATAATATGCCACATGGGTATCTCTGTTGGAGCCGGTAAATGTGCTGTCTACATTCTGTGGATAGAATTTTTCCTGGTCTTCTTTGGTCATTGCGCTGATATCCTGGGTCTGCTTGTAGACTACTCTGCATTCCAGAGTCAGCGGAAGTTCTTTGATTCCAGGTACGGAAATGGTTTCCGGTTCTTCGTAGGTAAGACCGAGTTCTTTGGCTTTGTCCACATCTCTTCCTGATTTTGAGCCGCAGAATGCAAGGATTTTCTTTGCGCTGTCGTCTACCGGGATGTTAACGGTGAATTCACCGTTTTTCTCGATGAGGCTTCTTGTGAAACGGCTTTCTCTGATGAAGGTTACGAATACAGGTTTCGCCCATTCGATACCAACCATTCCCCAGGAAATTGTCATGGAGTTTACTCTGTCATCTGCCTTACCTGTTACCAGGACACCAGATTTCACTCCTTTGAGTATCTCTCCCATATGTTCATATACGTCTATTTTTTTCTTCATAATATGAATTCCTCCTGATCTGTCCTTGTTTTCTGCTATTAATCATAAAATAATGACCGCTTTTTGGCAAGCTTTTTGTTCTCTGTTGTTGTATAATAGAAATAATTCATACAAAGGAGATTTTATCATGTCATCTGCCAAAAGCAAAAACCTCACGGGATCTTATTCCTGTATCCAGGCTCTGTACTGGATGTATTTCGCTGCGGTCATGAGTTTTTCCGGATTTTTCCTTTTGGGAAGGGGATTTTCCAATACTCAGATCGGCATCATCGCCGCTGCTGCCGGCATTATGTCTGCACTTTTGCAGCCTGTGCTCGCGGGTTACGCAGACCGCCCGGACAGTCCTTCCCTCAAAAAGATCATCCAGATCCTCTATGTCATCCAGCTGCTCCTTGGAATCGGGCTGTTTTTTTCCAGAACGCTTATCCTGACCGGACTTCTCTACGGGATCAGCATCGCACTGCTGCAGCTTATGACTCCTTTTATCAACGCGCTCGGCATGGAGAGCATCAACCAGGGTCAGAAGCTGAACTTCGGACTTGCGCGTGGAATGGGCTCTGTCGCCTATGCAGTCATCTGCTATGTACTCGGGATCATCACCGTCAAAACCGGCGTACTTTCCATCCCTGCTTCCGTGACGATCATCACCGTCCTGTCACTTGGCTGCCTGATCGTCTTTCCTTTCGTCAAGACACAGAAAGCTGCACAGGCATCATCCGACAGCAAAAGCCTGGCAAATCCTCTTCTGTTTTTCCGGAAATACAGGCGTTTCTCACTGGTACTGATCGGATGCATTTTTATCTATCTCAGTCATGTGCTCCTGAATAACTTCAATTTCCAGATCGCACAGGGTAAAGGCGGAGGAAGTGCTGAAATGGGCACTGCATCCGCGATTGCGGCAATGTGCGAACTACCTACGCTGTTTCTTTTTGGATATATCATCAAAAAGATCCGCTGTGACCTCCTGGTCCGTTTCGCAGGGATCTTCTTTGTGCTGAAAGCACTGGGGACTTTTCTTGCTCCCGGAATTTCCACATATTATGGAGTTCAGGTTTTCCAGATGCTCGGCTGGGGACTTCTGACTGCGGCTTCTGTCTACTACGTAAACGCCATTATGGAACCGGAAGATGCCATCAAAGGACAGGCATATTTCACGATGACCTATACACTTGGAAGTGTGATCGGTTCTTTCCTCGGAGGTGCGCTCATTGACTTCGCAGGAGTCAGTTCCATGCTTCTGTTCTCAACCGTCTCTGCACTCTTCGGTGCCGTGATCGTGTTTATCTTTGCAGAGCGGATACCTCTTAACAAATAAAATCTTTCATTATCATATACAGAAACAGCCGGAACATATCAATCCGATACGCTCCGGCTGTATTTGTTTTATTTTTTATGCTACGTATTTACGCAGTTTTCTGGAAAGCACATAGGCAAGTGCGATCTTGATAAAATCCGGGATGATGAACGGAAAAACACACCATCCAAGGGCTGTTACAAGACCTACCGGTCCGTTTGCTTTGCCATAGACTACCATGAACCAGGCGGTTCCGAATGCATAGCATACGACCAGTCCTACGACCATGGACACGATCTGCATAATGGATTTCTTACCAGGAAGTTTCTCCATCGCCCACATCACAAGTGCAGAAAATAAAAATCCGATGATATATCCGCCTGTAGGTCCCGCCAGGACTCCGATCCCGCCGGAAAAGTTTGCGAATACCGGGATTCCTACTGCACCGAGCAGGATAAATACCAGAACAGATAAAGTTCCTCTCTTTCCTCCCAGAACGCCTGCTGCGATAAAAACACCAAATGTCTGTAATGTAAACGGTACTGCTGCCGGAATGGAAATCCAGGAACAGATTGCCATGATCACTGCAAACACTGCAATGTAAACAATATCATATGTTTTGCTTCTTTGAACTGCCACCGTACTCATCTTGTCCTCCTCGTGATAAACGTTACTGTTCACAGTAACTATTAAACAACTGTTTTCACAGCTTCTGTAATTTCTGTGCATTACTTTACCACAGGAAAGTTCGAATTGTCAACCTATTATTTGTTTCAAGTTTACTTTATCATAGTCAGCTATTTACGCGGATGCACGTAAACCTCCAGCTGGTTATACGGGATCGCGATTCCGTTTGCGTCAAATTCTTCCTTGATCCGCTGGTTCAGTCTCCACTTCGTTGCCCAGTACGCTTCTGTCGGTACCCAGACACGAAGTCCCATGATCACCGCACTCTCTCCCAGTTCATCTACAAAAACCACCATCTCTGCATTGTCGCTCTTGGTGTCTGGATCTGCCTTCAGAATATCCTCAAGAATTTTTTTTGCTTTGCGGATATCGGCCTCGTAGGAGATTCCTACCTTGATCTCAAGTTTACGGTTTTCTTTTGCTGTTACATTGATGATCGTGCTGTTTGACAGAGTTCCGTTCGGTACTACGATCTTCTTGTTGTCAATACTCAAAAGTGTGGTATAACAGATCTCGATTTTGGAAACAGTACCTTCACAGCCATTTGCCTGGTCCTGAATGATATAATCCCCCACAACAAAAGGCTTGAACATCAGAAGCAGTACACCACCTGCCAGGTTCGCAAGACCGCCCTGCAGTGCAAGACCTACCGTAACACCGGCAGTTCCGAGAAGTGCTGCAACAGAAGACTCCTTGACTCCCAGGCTGATCGCAATATTAAAGATCAACAGTGTATACAAAATGGCCTTGCCCGCCGATGAGATAAACTGGACAACTCCTGCATCCACATTGGCCCGCTCCAGAGAACGCCTCATAATGCTCACTATCCAGCGGATGATCTTGCGTCCCACAAAAAATACGATGATCGACAAAACCACCTTAATACAGAATCCCATAAACGTCGGAAGCTGCTCTGCCATATATTCCTTAAAGTTCAGCAGATCCCGAAGACTCTGTTTCACAGAAGTTCTGTCAATCCCCATATTCTGGAGACTCTGATCGACTTTATCTGCGGTTTCGCTCAGTGTATCCATTGTCCGTCACTTCCTCTCTTTTTTCCGTACTATAACATTTTTCTCATTAACTTCTGTAAGCTGCTGTTCACAGCAGCTTCTGCTGCCAGTATACCATGAAATTTATATTTTCTCTATTTAAAAACCTTATATAGAGTGATATAATAGATTAGCTTATAATAATTATTTTTTATTACTGGAGGAAATCATGCATATCATAATTGTCGGGTGCGGCAAAGTTGGACGCACTCTTGCAGAACAGCTTCAGGAGGAAGGAACTGACCTGACTCTGATCGATATGGATGCCGATGTTATCAACGATCTCACAGAGGATATTGATGCTATGGGAATTGTTGGAAACGGTGCAAGTATCAACACTCTTATGGAGGCCGGTGTTCAGACTGCCGATATCCTGATCGCTGTTACCGCTTCTGACGAACTGAACCTTCTCTGCTGCCTTATCGCACAGAAGACCGGTCATTGTCAGACGATCGCGCGTGTAAGAAATCCGATCTACAGCAAGGAGATCGGGTTCATCAAGGAACGTCTGGGACTTTCCATGATCATGAATCCTGAACTGGCTGCTGCACGGGAAATCTCCCGTCTGCTCCGTTTTCCGGCCGCGATCAAGATCGATCCTTTTTCCAAAGGCCGTGTAGAACTTCTCAAATTCAAGGTCCTGCCTGAATTTGGACTGGATGGCATGTCTGTTTCTCAGATCACAGACAAATACCGCTGCGACATTCTTTTTGCCGCGATCGAGAGCAAAGATACCCTGGCGATCCCAGGTGGTGATCATCTTGTTCATAATGGAGATTTTGTTTCCATTATCGCTACCCCTAAGAATACCGCTACTTTCTTCAAGAAGATCGGTCTCAAGACCCATCAGGTCAGAAATACACTGATCATCGGAGGAGGTACTATTTCTTATTACCTTGCCAAAACTTTGTCCGATCTCAAGATCAATGTCAAGATCATCGAGAAGGATAAGGAACGCTGCGAGGAATTAAGTGACATGCTCCCGGAGGCAACGATCATCTGCGGAGACGGAACTGAGCGTTCTCTTCTTATGGAGGAGGGGCTTGCAACTGTCGAATCATTTGTAACCCTCACCAATATGGACGAGGAAAACATCTTCCTGTCACTTTCTGCCAAGAAACTTACCAACGCCAAGCTGGTTGCCAAGGTCAACCGCCTGCCGTACAAGGATGTTATTGACGACCTGGATCTCGGAAGTGTGATCTATCCGAAATATATCACTTCGGATTCCATTCTCCGTTATGTCCGCGCCATGCAGAATACGATCGGAAGTAATGTAGAGACTCTGTATCACATCCTGGATAACCAGGCAGAGGCTCTGGAGTTCATCATCCGTGACAACTCTCCTGTTGTCGGTATTCCGCTTGCCGAGCTGAACCTCAAGAGCAATCTTCTGGTCTGCTGTCTTACCCGCAAGGGTACTGTCCGTATTCCACGAGGCCAGGATACGCTTCAGATCGGGGATAATGTTGTCATCGTAACCACCAACAAGGGACTTCGCGACATCCGCGATATTCTTGCATAGAACGGGGTGGTATTATGAATTTTCGTATTATCGCCTATATTGTAGGCTGGGTATGTAATTTTCAGGCGGCCTTTATGATGCTGCCTCTTCTTACGGCAGGGATCTATCGTGAAAAGGATTTTTCAGCCTTTTTGCTTGCCATGCTGGTGTGCCTTGTCGTTGGCGTTCCGCTTACCCACAAGAAACCCAAAAACAAGGTCTTTTATATCAAGGATGGCTGCGTTGCCGTTGCACTGAGCTGGCTTGCCTTATGTATCTTTGGTGCGATCCCGTTTGTTGCCAGCGGATGTATCCCACATCCGATCGATGCACTGTTTGAGACCGTTTCCGGATTTACAACGACCGGTTCCAGTATCCTTACCGATGTGGAAGTCCTCCCTCATTGTATTTTGATCTGGAGAAGTTTCACTCATTGGATCGGCGGTATGGGCGTCCTCGTGTTCCTGCTTTCTCTTCTTCCGCTTGCCGGAGGTTATCATATGAACCTTATGAAAGCAGAGAGCCCGGGACCTTCCGTCAGCAAACTTGTCCCGAAGGTACAGTCCACTGCAAAGATCCTTTATACGATCTACTTTGGAATGACACTGATCCAGCTGGTTCTGCTTCTGATCGGCAGGGTTCCGCTTTTTGATTCTCTGTGCATTACCTTTGGTACTGCCGGAACCGGTGGATTCGGTATTGTCAATGACAGTCTTGGAAGCTACAGCACTTACTGCCAGGTTGTTACTACGATCTTTATGATTCTGTTTGGTGTCAACTTCTCCGCATACTATCTGGTCCTGACCAAGAAATTCCGCCAGGCATTCAAATATGAGGAGGTTCGTTATTACTTCGGGATCATCGCTGTGGCGATCGTGATCATCGCCCTGAATACAGCCCACCTGTTCCGCAACCTCCTGACTGCATTCCAGCAGGCTGCATTCCAGGTAGGTTCCATTATCACAACGACCGGTTTTTCGAGCACCGACTTCAACCAATGGCCTGCTCTGTCCAAGACGGTTCTGGTCCTTCTGATGTTTGTCGGAGCCTGTGCCGGAAGTACAGGCGGTGGAATCAAGGTTTCCCGTATTCTGATCCTGTGTAAAGCTGCCAAGAAAGAATTCCAGCTTTACCTTCATCCGAATGCAGTCAAGAAGATCAAGATGGATGACAAGATCATCACCCATGATATCCTGAGATCCACCAATATTTATATCAGTCTGTATCTTATGATCTTCGCCGCATCTGTTCTGCTGATCGCGATCGATAATTTTGATCTGATCACAAACTTCACGGCGGTAACAGCTACACTCAACAACATTGGTCCGGGATTTGAAATCGTTGGTCCGATGGGAAATTTCAGTTCTTTTTCCTATCTGTCCAAATGTGTCCTTATCTTTGATATGCTTGCAGGACGTCTGGAGATCTTCCCGCTTCTCCTGCTCTTCTTCAAAGGAACCTGGAAAAAATTCTGATGCAGTAATCCCTTCCCTGCCCTTACATTTAAGCGGCAGGGAATTTTTTTGGCTTTTTCACGTAAAAACGCTGTATAAAGCACGTTAAATTTTATGTTTTCTTCACGTTTTCTTCAAAAGTTCATCACACTTTCTTCACATTTATAGGGTATAGTATTAACCATAGAAGGCGATATGCTTTCTATAAAATATTTTTCTTTTTCATACGCGCCGGTACGAAAGTACCGGCCTCCTTCCATTTATAGAGCTTTTTTACCTTCTCAATTTATATATAACAAAAAACACACTCGGCATCTTCTGCAAAGTGTGTTTTTTTGTTATCTGTTATTTATCCTCTTATGATGATGCCTGAAGATTCTCACTGATCGTACTCCAGATATCATTACTTTCAAAGCCCAGTCTCCACTGTGCAACTCCTGCAAGATTATATTTTGGAATCAATTGCACTTTCTCCGCGATGGACTGTGCATCCTCCATCCAGATCTGATATGTGGAACCGTCCTTCTCATACTCTCCATAGTTCTGTCCTACACTTCCATCCCATACAGTCTGCACCTGATTCTCTGTAAGGACATTCTGTGCCTCTGTCATACCAATTGCCTCGCTGGTCACCGCACCGCCGGTTGTCTTCCACAATCTGGTATAAAATGGAACTGCAAGGATCGTTCTCTCTGCCGGAACTTCTGTAAGAGTATCTTCTACTCCCTGTTCTACCCACGGAAGTGACGCCACAGAGCCTGCATCAGAGCCGACATAATGTTCATCATACCCCATAATGACTACATAATCTACAATCAATCCCTGCTCTCTTCTGTCATAGTGGCTTGTAAAATCCTCCGGAACCGGATTATCTACCGAAATCACAAGGTTATTCTTATGGCATTCAATAGAAAGTTCTCTCAGGAATTCCAGAAAATGAGGTCCGGCATCTTCACTGAGCGATTCAAAATCTACATTGATACCATCCATTCCAATATTAACTGCCGTCTGTACCAGATGCTGGATGATATTCTGTCTGGAAGAAAGCTGTGACAAAGTTTCTGTCGTGCTCACATCTGCGGTAAAGTTATCCACCAGCCCCCAGACTTTGTAGCCTTTCTGATGTGCCTGTGTCACATAATCTGCGGAAGAAAGATCCCCAAGATTGCCTGAAGTATCCTGAATATAGAACCAGGTCGGCGAAATCACATTCAATCCACTGACATTTGCGGTCATATCGCTCAGATATGCATTTGCATCCATGTTGCTGATCTGATGCCATGTCATATTGACCTTGTCATCCATGGTAAGATAAGTATAATCTTCCTTCTCAAAGCTTCTCTCAAAATCAGTAGTTTGCATATCGGATAATACCTTCTTCTGTACATATCCGATGTAACCGTCCAGGGTGGAAACCTGTGTCCAGTCCTCCAGAGTCTGCATATAGATCAGGGTATCTCCACTCTTCACATCCGTAAGGATCGGTGATTTGATACCACCGCGATAGCGGATGCTTGTATCCTTCATGACGGTTACTGTATTAACTCCGGAAAACTCATGCTGGATCACAATCCTTGCAGGATCTTCGTATACATAAGAATCCAGGTCTGTGTATTTCTGTACCAGTGCAAGATTCAGGTAAACAGTTCCATCCTTCAGCCATACATCCCCATCCCCGGATTCAGATGCCGGATATGTCTCAAGTGCTGACGGTGTCGCATACAGAATCTGCTGGTTGCCACTGTCCCAGTAATATCTCTGGTTCAGATATGTGCTCACCATAGTCTGTGGGAGATATACCTGATCTCCGGATCTCAAAGCTCTCTCTTCCATGATATCTGTACCAAGAACTACAACCATCTCTCCATCCGCAGGCTGACCATAATACTCTGTCAGACTCATCTGCTCTTTGGAAGGGATATATTTCTGGATAATATGGACTCCAAGCCCGACAACAGCCAGTAAAAAAATCAGCAGACCAACCATGATCCTGATCTTAAGCTGCCTTCGTCTCCCCTGTATATCATTTGATTTTTTCATTTGTTCCTCCCTTTTCGGTTCAGAATGTACAAAATCCTGTTTCTAACAGGCATAATTCTATATCATTATATCATGTTTTGTTTTGAATGTAGTATTTATTTAGATATTTTAAATCTTTTTACACTTTTTTCATATTTGGGATTTTCCGAAATGGTCAAGTATACGGAGGAAACCTCTTGCTTTTGGAAAATCCCTTCTTTTGTATATCAGACAGTAAAATCCCCGTTTGTTATCTATGTTCACAATTTTTCACGGGTTCTTCACTGATCAGGTCAAAATCCACTCTCGCGATCCTGCCTGTCTCATCTTCAGTATAATCTCTCATGTAGCCTCCGCCCTCTGCGATCAAACAGGCTCTCGCAATATTCTTAGGCGTGCTTGGTTCTCCATCCATAAAAAGCTGGATTCCGCACTTCTGATAAGTTTTCAGTTCTTTCTCAAGAGGCTTCATGGATTTCTTGCTGCACTTTGCATGTGACATATTTTCGCGTTTCTTCCTCCTTTCTCTCGAAATAAGATTTTAGAAAACACCGGATATCACAAGAAAAAATACTCTCCCCGCAATTGAATTTAATCTCATGGAAATTGCATCTGCCGCAGCCGAAATGCTGCCTGACATGTAAACGATGGCAATGACTTGTTTGTAGAAATAAGAATTGTAATGTTATTATGTAAGTTAGCTTGACTTCTTTCGTTATCCAATCACAGAATTCATATTTTTTCTTAAGACTCATTATACAGATTTATTCTGCACTTGCAAGGACTTTCCCTGATTTATAAAAAAATTCCCGTTTTATTTCCAAATATTTTAGAAATAGATAAATCTAATTTCTTTACATTCTCTATAGTTGTGGTATATAATAATATATACAAGGTTACTGTGAACGGAGTGAACAGTAACCATATAAGTCATGGACTATATCCTGATTTCTATATATATTCATATAATGTAACAGGATCCGAAGAATAGGATGTGATGAAATGAAATTAGAAAAAATCAACGAGAATCAGATTCGTTGTACCTTAACACGAGAAGATCTGGAAATGCATCAGGTAAATTTACGCGAACTGGCTTACGGTTCTGACAAGGCCAAGAAACTTTTTCGCGATATGATGCAGCAGGCTCAGATAGAATTTGGCTTTGAAGCGGACAATATCCCACTGATGATCGAGGCAATCCCTGTAAATCTTGACAGTATCATCCTCATCATTACCAAAGTCGAAGATCCTGAAGAATTAGATACCCGCTTTTCCAAATTTTCTCCATATAAAGAGAATACCCAGGCGGAACCACTTCAGCTTGACGGAGCCGACAGTATCATTGATATCTTCCAGAAGATCTGCGAGTCCAGGCTCAAGGGCAAGTCTTCCAAATCCACAGAATCTCAGGAAACAGAAACCCCTTCTTCTGATTCTGAAGAAGCACCTGGCGTGAACCTGATCCGTCAGTATACCTTCACTCATCTGGATGATGTGATCGCGGCATCCCATGGACTGAACGGATTTTTCAATGGCGAGAATACCTTATATAAGACTCCTGGCAATGGCAGCTATCAGCTTATCATTCACCAGTCATCTCATACGCCACAGGAATTCAACAAAATCTGCAATATTCTTTCTGAATACGGCAGGGGCCGTGCCTGCACTCCAGCGGGTGAGGCTCATCTGATCGAGCATGGAGAACTGATCTCCAACAATGCTCTGCAACAATTAATACAGCTTTGACCATGACTTAGAAGCAAAAAGACTGGCATCTCTGCCAGTCTTTTGTTTTGGTATTAATTAGTTGTTCTCAAGAAAATCGTTGATCTGCTGAACCAGAACATCAGCGTCCATTCCATGAACCATAGCTGCTTCTTCCAGAGATTCCATCTGTGAAGACGGGCATCCAAGGCAGTGCATTCCTGCTCTCATAAGAATCGGTGCAATATTCGGATCTAAAGTGATTAACTGGCCGATCAGCATATCTTTTGTAACCTTTGCCATTATATTTTCCTCCTTTTCTCAGGGATAAGACCGAAATCTCTACTCCCAGTGATAGATTTCATTATAATATAAAACCCACCAGTACGCAACGCCCGACATCAAAAAAACTGTACATAATTTATAAAAATTTGTTTATAAATTAATACTTGTATTCTTGCCGGATATATATTAGAATAGCCTTATGGATACCTGTAAAGGTACGAAAGATATAAAGGAGGATATCATTATGGCATACGTAATTTCTGACGATTGTGTAAGCTGCGGAACATGTGCAGCAGAGTGCCCAGCAGAGGCTATCGCTGAGGGCGCAGAGCATTTCGAGATCGATGCTGATGCATGTCTTGACTGCGGAACATGTGCAGATGCCTGTCCAACCGAAGCTATTCACCCAGCTGAATAAGCTTCATACAGACAGAACTCGAAGAAGTCGTAGCAATGCTACGACTTCTTTTTTGTTGTCCTGGATGTCGAGGACGGGCTGGTAGTACGTCCTCTGATTTTCTTTTCGGATGTCGCCGCAGCTTCTTTTCTTGCCATCTGCTGTCTGCGGATTGCAAGATCCAGGGAACGGCATCTTTCTTCATCTTCACTTTCGTTCTGAAGTTTCAACTCCTGTGCAATCAGTCGTTCCAGGATCGTCTGAAATTCCAGAATTTTTTCGTCATTTTCCTCATGTGGCTCTTCTATGATCTCTTCTGTCACGATCTCATCTTCCATCTGAGGCATTTCTATGGTTTCTCCTTCAAGCAGTTTCGTCCTGTTCTCTGTAGAACCTGGTGCTGTCCTGGCAAGTTTCGGGATCAGCTCGCGAATTGCGCGGAGCTGGAGTCCACGCTTCTTCAGTTCTTTTATATTCATAAAAAGCTGAATATCATATCCGGTGTAATATCGATGACCAAGTTCGTTCCGGTGAATCCGCAGTTCCAGTTCTTCCTCCCAGTACCGCAGGACATAAGATTTCACTCCGGTCATCTCCACTGCCTGTCTGACGGTATACCTCGTTTCCATGGCGGTGCACCTCCCTATGAAATTCATCACCTATCATTATAAGCAGGAATCCCGGTAAATTCAACGAAAACCGTTTGACAGGATCCCTCAGAATTTTTCTTCAAATCATAAAAAAACAGACACAAAGATAAAATATCCATAATTTCATCTCTATGTCTGTTTAATTTTATTTTTTCATATTTACAAACTGCGTATATCTTGGCAGCCATACCAGTTCGATGGTTCCGATCGGGCCGTTTCGCTGTTTGGCGATGATGACTTCGGCAATGTCTTTCTTCTCTGTGTCCTTGTGATAGTAATCATCTCGGTACAGGAACATTACCACATCGGCATCCTGCTCGATCGCTCCGGATTCTCGAAGGTCTGAGAGCATCGGTCTGTGGTCCGGACGCTGCTCTACTGCACGACTTAACTGTGACAGTGCAATGACCGGAACATCCAGTTCTCGTGCCAGAGCCTTGAGCGAACGGGAAATATCGGAGATCTCCTGCTGTCTGGAATCACTCTTGCCGCTTCCACTCATCAGCTGAAGATAGTCGATCATGATGATTCCAAGATTGTGTTCCAGCTTATATTTTCTGCATTTGGAACGCATCTCTGCAATACTGATTCCCGGTGTATCGTCAATGATCAGATTGGAACGCCCGATGATATCTGCTCCCTCTACCAGCTTCGTCCAGTCCTCATCCTTGAGGTTACCTGTACGCATATTCTGGGAATCCACATGAGATTCCATCGCCAGCAGACGGTTCACGAGCTGTTCCTTTGACATTTCCAGACTGAAGATCGCGACGGTAACATCCTTGCGGAACGCCATATACTGTGCGATATTCAGCACGAACGCCGTCTTTCCCATGGAAGGACGGGCCGCGATCAACACCAGGTCTGACGGATGCATGCCGGAAGTCTTGTAATCCAGATCGATAAAACCTGTCGGGATTCCTGTGACGCTTCCCTTGAGTTTGGATGCTTTCTCGATATTATTGATCGCATTCAGGACAACCTGCTGGATCGGGACGTAATCTCCGCCCACCGTTCTCTGGAGAATATTGAATAATTTCTTCTCTGCTTCCTCCATGATCATCTCTGTGCTGTCTTTCTCAAGATAGCAGGCATTCTCCACTTCCTCCGTCGCACGGATCAGTTTGCGAAGCTGTGCCTTGTCGCTTACGATATTGGCGTAATATTTGACATTTGCGGAAGTCGGTACTGCTTCGAGAAGTTCCCTTACATACTCCATACTGCTGATATCAGGGGGAACATCCTTCTCCTTCAGGCGATTCTGAAGTGTGATCGTGTCGACCGGCTTTCCCTCATTGCAGAGTTCCACCATTGCATCAAAGATGATACCATACTGATTCTGATAAAAATCATCACTGGTAAGGATTTCTGATGCCACTAGGATCGCATCACGGTCAAGAAGCATGGAACCGATCACCGACTGCTCTGCCTCGATACTGTGAGGCAGGATACGCTTTATCAGTGCTTCTTCCATTTAGTTTCTCCCGGCACTTACGCCTCTTTGATCCATACTTTCAGGCTTCCTGTTACCTTCGGGTGAAGTTTGACCGGAACCTGTGTAACGCCCAGGTTTCTGATCGGGCTAGGAAGCTGAAGTTTCTTTTTGTCGATATCCAGACCGAGCTGTGATTTGGCAGCTTCGGAGATTTCCTTGGTGGATACGGAACCGAAAGTTCTTCCGCCCTCTCCTACTTTCAGTGTGAGGATAATCTCCTTTGTCTCGAGATCCTTGGCAAAAGCCTGTGCTGCTTCCAGGTTTTCCTGTGCGACCTTGGCTGCATTTGCCTTCTGGAGTTTCAGATCATTCAGGTTCTTCGGGGTTGCTTCCAGACCGAGTTTCTTCGGAATGATCATGTTTCTTGCATATCCGTCACTGACATTAACGATTTCGCCTTTTTTTCCAAGAGATTTGACATCTTCCAATAAAATTACTTTCATTTCTTGTTTTCTTCCTCCTGATATAACTCATCAATGATTTCTTTTAACATATCTTCTACTTCGTCGATCGGACGTTTTACCTGAGCTCCGGCGATATTGATGTGACCGCCGCCGCCAAGTTTCTCCATCATAACCTGAACATTGACTTCATCGATCGCCCGAGCACTGACATAAACTTCTTTGTTATAGGTTGTCAGTACGAACGAAGCCTTGACTCCGGCGATGTTCAAAAGTTCGTTGGCCGCCTGTGCCCCGACAACGGTAGGGCTCTCAAGTCCCTTGCTCGGGCATTTCGCGATGGCAAAGCAGCCACGGTAGATCTCGGCAGTACGCACAGCTTCTGCCCTTGCCTTATAAGAATCAATATTATCACGGAGCATCTTGCGCACTCTGGTCATATCTGCTCCAGAACGACGCAGGAATGCTGCTGCCTCGAAGGTACGCACTCCGGCTCTTGTGATAAAGTTGTTTGTATCGATCATAATTCCGGCATAAATACAGTCTGCCTCGATATTGCGCAGACGCAGATCGTCTGAAAAATACTGCAGAATCTCCGCTACCATCTCACAGGTAGAAGAAGCATACGGCTCCACATAGGACAGGACTGCATTCTGGATAACTTCATTGCCTCTGCGGTGATGATCCAGAACAACGATCGTCTTGGTCATGTAGAGAAGTTCCTCACACTCTGTATAGCTTGGCTTGTTGGTATCTACGACAACGACTACTGTATTGTCATCCACAAGTTCCATCGCCTGATTCCGGTCGATGAACATAGATGGTTCATAATCTGAATTGTTCATATATCCTGCCATCAGTGGGCGGATAGATGTAGACGGGTCATTCACTACGATATGGACCGGTTTGCCAAGAGTCTTACCTGCACGGTAGATACCGATTGCCGCGCCAAGTGCGTCGACATCTGTGATCTTGTGTCCCATGACCACAACGCGCTCCTTGGTGCTCATGAACTCCTTGAGGGCCTGGGCCTTGACACGGGCCTTGACACGGGTAGTCTTTTCCATCTGCTGTGCCTTGCCGCCATAGTAAGTGATCTTGTCACCATTCTTGATCACGACCTGATCACCGCCTCGTCCAAGTGCCATCTCGATCGCGATACGGGAATACTCATAGTCCTGAAGATAAGTAGCGGCATTCAGTCCGACACCGATACTTAAGGTCACATTCATCTCATTACCGATATTTACGGTCTTGACTTCCTCGAGGATATGGAACTTCTGCTCCTTGAGTGCCTCAAGAGAACTCTGTCTCATGATCAGGAAATACTTGTCCTTCTCCAGCTTACGTACCAGACCATCATAGTTGGAAAAATATTTGGTGATCTTTCTGTCGATCAGAGCGATCAGAAGAGAACGTCTTACATCCTCCACACTCTCCAGTGCTTCCTCGTAGTTGTCAAGGTATGCCAGTGCAACTACCAGTTTGTTGTCCTCATTCGCCTGAATGTAATCCTTAAGTTCTGTCTCGTCATAGAGATACATGGCGATCAGGCTGGTGGTATCCGGGACCTCCATCAGAAGTTTCGACGGTGCTACAGATTCTCCGAGAAGGACCCTCTGCATGGACACTCGGTAAATGTTCTCTCCAAACTGTGTACTGATCTCTGTGATTTCTCTGTCAGGTCCTGTCGGAAGCTTGTCTGCTGTAATATCCGGAAAAATCGTATTGATATTTTTGCGGTAGAACTGATCCCTGCCGGTGATCTGTGAGAATACCTTGTTGGACCAGATCATCCTTCCCTGCATATCCATTACTGCATATGGAAGAGCAAGCTCCTCCAGGACCCTTTTTTCCAGAAATTCATACTGGCTGGCAAAGGCTATCAGATCATTGAACATCAGTGGCCGATGGTAAAAGAGCAGCCCAATCGCTGCACCCACATACAAAATGATCCCCATTGTAACCACTATTCCGGCTTTTATGCTGATCACATACACCAGAACGTTCAAAGCTATCAGCAGAACAGACAAATACAGAGGCCAGCGTGCAAGATGCTTCAGATGACCTTTTAGTTTTAATTTTCCACTCATAACATTCTTTACCATTCTTTTTATAATTTTTTCAAGATGCTATCTGCTATTATAGCAGATTTCTATACATTTTACCATATGAATGTCAATAATCGTGTTTTATAAGCGTTTTGTTGAATAAAAAAAACTGCCATTTGTCTGCGGTTCACATGCAAATGCTTGTCCGACAGATTCATGGCAGCCTGATATTCAACTAAAAATTAGTCCTGAACGTATGGCATCATAGAAAGATGACGTGCTCTCTTAACAGCAACAGTCAGAGCTCTCTGATGTTTTGCACAGTTTCCTGTGATTCTTCTCGGAAGGATCTTACCTCTCTCAGAAACGTATTTTCTGAGTTTTGCTACATCCTTGTAATCGATCTCATTGTTTTCTTTACCGCAGAATACACAAACTTTTTTTCTTCTGCGTCCGCCTCTTCTTTTCATAGGAGAGTCCGGTCTTTCGCCTCTATTGTAAGCCATGATGGTTTCCTCCTTATATAATTTCTTTCAGTTTAATTAAATGGAAGTTCTTCGTCGATTCCGTCCGGAATGTTCATAAATCCGTCAGCAGATGCTGAAACAGGATTCGGCATGGATGGTGCAGACGGTGCACTCTGCTGAGGATGTGATGCTGCATAGCTGTCACTGGATGCTTTGCTCTCGGCAAATTCCTGCTCCTCAACAACAACTTCTGTTGTGTAAACCTTCTGTCCTTCTCTGTTGGTGTAGCTTCCGGTCTGGATACGGCCGCTCACTACGATCCTGATGCCCTGATGGAAGTACTTCTCTGCGAATTCCGCGCCACGTCCGAATACTACACAGCTGATAAAATCAGCGGTCGCCTCGCCGTCACGACGAAATCTTCTGTCTACTGCCAATGTGTATCTTGCAATTGCCAGTGCGTTTTCTCCTGCGGAATATCTCACCTCAGGATCTCTTGTTAAGCGTCCCATTAAAATTACTTTGTTCATTGTAATACCTCTTTCTTCTTAGTGAGTGAACGGGTTTCTTAATGGTGCTTTCTAAAATCCATCTGTAAAAAGATTATGCGTCTTTACGAACGACTAAGTATCTTAATACGTTGTCCATGATGCGTACATGTCTTTCTACTTCTGCCGGACACTGTGCGTCTGCTTCAAACTGAATGAAATAGTAGAAGCCTTCATGCATTTTCTGAATTTCGTAAGCTAATTTCTTCTTACCCCATTCTTCTACTTCTGTGACGTTTCCGTTGTAACGAGCGATGTAAGCTTTTGCTTTCTCTACTACTGCATCGCGAACTTCGTCTTCAACTTTAGCGCTCACAACTAATGCTAATTCGTACTTGTTCATGCTTTCTTACCTCCTTATGGTCTTTAAGGCCCTCTGCCTGTTACAGAGAGCAAGGATATGAAAATATATCACACAGCTAGATATTCTAACATAGGAATTTGTGCTTGTAAAGCATTTTTTGTCGAAACACAAACTTTTTTTGAAAAAATTTTTATTTCCAATAAATACCAAGTAACTCGGTTTTATTTTTGTCGTTATTTTGCATAAAGCATTGTATTATTTGTCGAAATAGACTATACTATCTGCACAAACGCATTCGCGTGATCAATGGAAAGGAGAAAAACTATGGACTCTGCATTATATGCAAACTATCTGAACATCCTGAAACAAGAGCTTGTTCCTGCACTTGGATGTACAGAACCGATCGCCATTGCCTATGCAGCGGCGAAAGCCCGGCAGGTCCTCGGAGAGTTCCCGGAGCATGTGGAGATGCACCTGAGCGGCAACATCATCAAGAATGTCAAGGGTGTCACCGTTCCCAATTCCGGCGGACTCAAAGGAATCGATGTAGCGGCAGTTCTTGGTATCGTCGGAGGTAATGCTGACCGTGCCCTTGAGGTACTCAGCGAAGTCACCCCCGAGGATATTGCCAGGACCCGCGAGCTCATCACACAGAAAGTCTGTTCCTGCACCCTGGTCGAAGGTGTTGATAATCTCTTTATCACAGCCATCGTTACCAGTGGCGAGCACACCGCTTCTGTCACGATCGAGCATCAGCACACCAATATCACAAGGATTGAGAAGGACGGCGAGGTTATCCTTGACAATCCTTATCAGTCTGCTGTCACAGCAACTGTTGACAAATCTCTTCTTACAGTGAAGGATATCCTGGATTTCGCTGATCAGGTCAGAATGGAGGATATTCAGCCGACCATCGACCGTCAGATCAAACTGAACTCTGCGATCGCACAGGAGGGACTCGACAATAACTACGGTGCACAGATCGGCAAAACGCTGATGCACGTATGGGGCAAAAGCGTCACCACCAGAGCCTGTGCCAGAGCTGCTGCTGGAAGCGATGCACGTATGGGCGGCTGTTCCATGCCGGTTGTCATCAACTCCGGAAGCGGAAACCAGGGAATGACGGTTTCACTTCCTGTCATCGTCTTTGCAGACGAATGGGAAGTTTCCCATGAGAAACTCTGCCGTTCTCTCGTTGTCAGCAACCTGATCGCCATCCACCAGAAATATTATATAGGAAGTCTTTCCGCCTACTGTGGTGCAGTCAGTGCAGCCTGCGGTGCCGGCGCGGGGATTACCTATATGTACGGCGGTACTTATCAGCAGGTTTCTCTGACGATCATCAATACACTCGGAAATGTAGGCGGCATCGTCTGTGACGGAGCCAAACCTTCCTGCGCTGCCAAGATCGCATCTTCTGTCGATGCGGCCCTGATGGCATTCCAGCTGAGCATCCAGAACAAGAGCTTTCTTCCTGGCGAGGGTATCATCAAGGATGATATCGAGGAAACGATCAAGAGCATGGGCTATATCGGACGTGTGGGAATGCGCGCTACCGATACGGAAATTCTCAATGTCATGATCGACCAGGCAGATATCGATCAGGACTGCTAAACTTATTCAAACTTTTACAGGGGGATCAAATCCATGAAAAAAAACAGTTTTTTTACCAGCCTGCCGTTTAAACTTCTGGTAGGCGTTGTACTCGGCATTATCGCAGGACTTATCCTTAGCAGTACAGATTCTTCTTCTGTCACTATGGCGATCCTGAATATTGTCGTCACTCTGAAATATGTCCTCGGTCAGCTTATCAACTTCTGTGTACCGCTGATCATCATCGGCTTTATCGCACCTTCCATCACCAAACTCGGAAACAGTGCTTCCCGCATGCTTGGTGTTGCTCTGGTGATCGCTTACGCTTCTTCCATCGGCGCAGCCCTGTTTTCTGTTGCAGCCGGCTATACGCTGATCCCGCATCTTTCTATCGTGACAAACGTAGAGGGACTGAAGGAGCTTCCGGAAGTCGTATTTGAACTTTCTATCCCGCAGATCATGTCCGTTATGAGTGCACTTGTGTTCTCCATTATGGTTGGTCTTGCCGCTACCTGGAACAAAGCCAAACTCGTCACAGGACTCCTTGATGAATTCCAGAAGATCGTCCTTTCCATCGTATCAAAGATCATTATTCCGATCCTTCCGTTTTTCATCGGACTGACTTTCTGCGGACTGGCATATGAAGGTTCCATCACCAAACAGCTTCCTGTATTCCTCAAAGTCATCATCATCGTACTGATCGGCCACTTTATCTGGATGACTCTTCTGTATGTGCTGGCAGGTGCATACTCTCACGAAAATCCATGGGAAATTGTACGCCACTATGGTCCTGCATACCTTACCGCAGTCGGAACCATGTCCTCTGCTGCCACTCTCGCAGTCGCATTACAGTGTGCAGGTAAGGCCAAACCACTTCGTAAAGATATGGTGCAATTCGGTGTTCCGCTTTTTGCGAACATCCATCTGTGCGGTTCCGTTCTGACAGAAGTTTTCTTCTGCATGACAATCTCCAAGATGCTCTACGGTTCCATCCCGTCTCCGGGAACTATGGTCCTGTTCTGCCTGCTTCTTGGCATCTTTGCACTCGGAGCTCCTGGTGTTCCTGGCGGTACTGTTATGGCATCCCTCGGCATCATCACCGGTGTCCTTGGCTTCAATGAAACAGGAACAGCTCTGATGCTTACTATCTTTGCTCTTCAGGACAGCTTCGGTACAGCCTGCAACGTAACGGGCGACGGAGCCCTGACTCTGATCCTTACAGGATATGCAAAGAAACACAATATCAAAGAACAGCATATTGATACTGTAGATCTTTAATTAAGTAGTATTTCCAATAATTATTCCGAAACCGGAGGGTTCTGTCGACTTGACAAAGCTCTCCGGTTTCTTCTATACTGATTTTAATATTTTCCATCAGGAGGGCAAAATTATGCTTTTGAAAAATGGTCATCTTATTGATCCTGCTACAAAAACCAACGAACCTGTGGACATCCGCGTTGAGAACGGAACGATCGTCGAATTTGGAAAAAATCTTTCTGCCAAAGATAATGAAGAAGTTCTTGATCTTTCCGGTCTGACTGTCGCACCGGGACTTGTTGATACACATGTACATTTCCGTGACCCGGGACTTACTTACAAAGAAGATATCCATACCGGTTCCCTTGCCGCGGCAAAAGGCGGTTTTACCTCCGTCATCTGCATGGCAAACACCAAACCTACTGTTGACTCCGTAGGCACGCTCAAAGACATCCTTACACGTGCCCAGGACGAAAACATACATATCTATCAGACTGCCTCCGTCTCCTACGGCTTAAGCGGCGAAAAAATGACAGATTTCGATGCCCTGGCAGATGCCGGTGCCTGCGGATTTACCGATGACGGGATCCCGCTTCTCGATGCTGCTTTCTGCTATGAAGCAATGTGTAAAGCTGCTGAACTTCATATGCCGATCAGTCTCCACGAAGAAGACAAAGCATTCATCACCAATAACGGAATCAACGCCGGAGAAACATCCGCCAGGCTTGGTGTCATCGGTTCACCTGCGATCGCCGAGGAAGTGATGGTTGCCCGTGACTGTATACTTGCCCTTCGAAGCGGTGCTGCTGTCGTAATCCAGCATATCAGTTCCGGAAACTCCGTAGAGCTTGTCCGCACAGCGAAAAAACTCGGTGCTGACATCCACGCAGAGGCAACCCCGCATCACTTCACACTTACAGAGGAAGCACTTCTTGAGCACGGCACACTTGCCAAGATGAATCCGCCTCTCCGCACCGAAAAAGACCGCCTGGAGATCATTCAGGGGCTCAAAGACGGCACAATCGACCTGATCGCCACCGACCACGCACCACACAGTGTCGAAGAAAAATCCAAGCCTCTCACAGAAGCGCCAAGCGGTATCACAGGCCTTGAAACTTCTCTTGGTCTTGGCATCACTTCCCTTGTAAAGCCAGGATACCTCACTCTGACAGAGCTTCTGGAAAAAATGACCTGCAATCCGGCTTCTCTCTACAAACTTCCGGGCGGCAGCATTCAGACAGATGCCCCTGCAGATTTCGTGATCTTTGATCCGGATGAAGAATGGACCGTTACAGATTTTGCTTCCAAGGCATCCAACAGCCCGTTTAAAGGTGCAAAGCTTTATGGAAAGATCCATTACACGATCTGCAATGGAAAGATCGTTTACCGCGGATAAATAAATTTCTCAGACCAAAACTCTCCCCCAGTGCAACGGTCCTGCTGGCCTGCCGGGGGAGAGTTTTTTATTTATTCTTCATAGATCTGGTCAAACACGCCTCCGTCTGCAAAGTGTGTTTCCTGCGCCTTGTCCCATCCACCAAAGTCATCGATGGTAACAAGATTTACATTCAGTTCAAAGACATCTGCGTATTCTTTGAGAATATCTTCATTTGATGGACGATAGTAGTTGTCTCCTGCGATCCTCTGTGCTTCATCGGAATACAGATAATTCAGATATTCTGTTGCCACATCTCTGGTTCCTTTTTTGTCTACCACTTCATCCACGATCGCTACGGACGGCTGTGCCAGGATGCTGATGCTCGGTGTCACGATTTCGTAATCATCTGGATAATCCTGTACAGAAAGATAAGCTTCGTTTTCCCAGGCGATCAGGACATCTCCCTGGCCGTTTTCTACGAAGGAAGTTGTTGCACCCCTTGCTCCGGAATCCAGTACAAGTACGTTTGCGTAGAGTTTTTTGATGAAATCTTTGATCTTATCTTCGTCTCCGTTAAACTGTTTGTCCGCATAAGCCCAGGCTGCAAGGTAGTTCCATCTCGCTCCTCCGGAAGTTTTTGGATTTGGTGTGATAACTCCTACATCTTCTTTGATCAGGTCATCCCAGTCCTTGATCCCTTTCGGATTTCCTTTTCTGACCAGGAATACGATCGTGGATGTGTACGGAGAACTGTCATTTGGAAATTCATCGATCCATCCTTCGTCGATCAGACCGGCATTTTCGACTGCATTGACATCGTATTCCAGTGCCAGTGTCACAACGTCTGCCTCCAGACCATTTGCAACTTCCAGTGCCTGTTTGCCTGAGCCGCCGTGAGATTGTGTCACTTCCACCTCCTGTCCTGTCTCTTCTTTCCAATGCTCTGCAAATACCTTATTGTACTGCTCATATAATTCTCTGGTCGGATCGTAGGATACGTTTGTGATCTCCACCTTATCTGCCGCCCATACTGCTGATGTACCTGCAATGTTTGCTCCAAGAACTGCTGCGATTCCTAATGCTAAAAGTCTTTTTTTCATAATACTCTTCCTCTCTTTCCTGTATGGTTTTGTGTTGTGTTTTGCTGTGACACTATAAAACCATATTTTCTGCCAGAAAGAAATCATAAGATCAGAAAACGATGTCTTTTACACGCAAAAAACTGCAAGTTCCAGTTGTTTTTGAAGTGAAATCTTGCAGTTTTTCATGTATTTTTGTTTATTAAGGTTTATTTTGTGAAAACGTTATCCGTATTTATTTTATTGGGTTTTGAGACATTTTATTTGTTTTTTGTCAGCATTTTTCCTGAAATTGCTGCAAGGATCTGCTGAAAAAGAGTTCCGATCATGACCGGATAGACCACTTCGCTTGGGAAATAAGCTACCGCTAGGACAGCTCCGGTACTGATGTTTCGCATACCGGTTCCGTATACCATGGAGATGGTCGTCTTCTGATCCTGATGTGTCAGCTTTGCGATAAGCCAGCCAAGGAAGTAACCGCCTGCCGCCAGTACAAGGATCGCTGCCGCTACCGCAACGCGCTGTAAATTCATCTGGCGGATATATGGCGCTACTTTGGAGGAATTCGAAGTTACGACAAACATCAGTGCCATCTTGGAAAAAGGCGCCAGTTTCTTTGGCCAGGTTTCCATGACTTTTCCGTGACTCAACTGGTTCAGGCACATCGCCGCAACCGCCGGCAGGGCCACCATATAGAGCAGTTCCTTCATCATGCCCCCAACGTCAATTGATACATTGGATCCGATCAGGAAATGCAGGGTAAAAGGAATGATAAACGGTGCAAGAACCGTGTCGATCACGACCAGCGAAAGTGACAGGGAACTGTTTCCATCAAAGATAGATACCCACATCATACTGGCGACCGCTGTCGGAATCGAAAACTCCAGTACCATTCCCGTGATCAGGTTCATATTATTCGGAAACAGCAGATGTCCCATCCCGCAGGCCGCTGCCGGGATCGCTATATGAAGCATAAGCATGATCGTGATCAAACTTCCGGGATTACGGATCACATTTGCCACATCCCGGAACCTGGACTTCAATGCTCCTGTGAATGTCATAAATGCAAATACATATGTCACATATGGAAGGCCATGTTTCGCAATATCCGGAAAACACACTCCTACCAGCAAACATAACGGCGTAACAAAAGCCATCCATTTCTCTATAAATTTATTAAATCTGTCCAGCATTATATTTCCCCTCTCTCGTTACATTATAAGAAGATTATAGCATATCGTTTTTGTGTGATGAAGTCCATAAAATATTTATATACGCCAAAAAGTCCAGAGCTTAATGCTCTGGACTCTGGTAGAGGTGCCACCCGGATTTGAACCGGGGATAGAGGTGTTGCAGACCTTTGCCTTACCACTTGGCTATGGCACCATATTTAATTGTTTCCTTAAAGGAAAGTGACTCCAAGGGGATTTGAACCCCTGTTACCGCCGTGAAAGGGCGGTGTCTTAACCGCTTGACCATGGAGCCAATTCTATTGCTATCGGCTCTAGGTCCGAAAAGCTAACTCCCCCTGTTGGACTCGAACCAACGACACTGCGGTTAACAGCCGCATGCTCTACCGACTGAGCTAAGGAGGATTATTAGAAGATATATCGTATCTTCAAAACCACATACATGTTGACTAAGCAATTATATCATAACCAAGCTTGTTGGTCAAGCCCTCACCCTATTAGTAGCAGTCAGCTCCATGTGTTACCACACTTCCACCCCTGCCCTATCAACCTC
>CAKRXU010000005.1 GCA_934424575.1 uncultured Blautia sp. | reverse complement strand
ATTTTATCTGCCGATGACAGTGTATAAAATTGTAAATTGTCATGGGCAGATAAAAATGTTTTGTCCAAAGAGAAAAGGAGGAGAGAAGAGTGGCGATTAAAATTGAAAAAGGTAAGATTCCAATTTGGGAAAAATATATGCTTACGGTGGATGAAGCAGTGCAATATTTCGGAATAGGTGAAAAGAAAATAAGGATGCTTATTTCGGAACATCTAAATTCAGAATGTTGCTTTACAGTCCAGGTGGGGTGTAAGTCATTGATTAACCGTAAGAAATTTGAGGCCTTTCTGGATCAGACTACGTCTTTGTAAAAAATATACGAACAATTTAGCACTTTAAAGTGGAAATGTTAGCCCTGGTATGATATAATACCTATATCGTGCTAGGGCTTCTTCGTAGAAAGGGGCGAAGACGTTTGGGTAAAACAAAACGTGACCAAAAACGACGAGATAAAAAAGGTCGAATTTTACGAAACGGAGAAAGTCAGAGAAAAGATGGAAGATATGCGTTTGTATATACAGATTGTTATGGAAAGCAGAAGTTTTTGTATAGTTGGAAATTAGAGCCAACAGATTCTCTGCCAACTGGATGCAGACCATGCTTAGCTCTAAGGGAAAAAGAAAAAAATATCCAAAGAGATTTACATGATGGTATAGTACCTTACGGAGGAAATTTAACAGTTTTGGATTTGGTTCAAAAATATATTGGACAAAAAAAGGGGGTTCGTCATAATACTCAGGCGAACTATGATTTTGTGATCAATATAATAAAAAAAGAAGAATTCGGAACCAGAAGAATAGATAAAATAAAATTGTCGGATGCAAAAGCATGGTTTATTAAGCTGCAAGCAGATGGAAGAGGATACAGTTCCATTCACAGTGTGCGTGGAATTGTAAGACCTGCATTTCAGATGGCAGTTGAAGATGATTTACTGCGCAAGAATCCTTTTGAATTTCAATTATGTACAGTTGTCGTAAATGACAGTGTTACAAGACAGGCAATTACAAAAGAACAGGAAGAGTTATTTCTGGAGTTTATCCGAAATGATGACCATTACTCAAAATACTATAATGGAATGTTTATTTTGTTTAAGACTGGACTTCGTATTTCTGAGTTTTGTGGATTGACAGTGAAAGATATTGATCTTCAGGAGAGAAAAATCAATGTGAATCATCAGCTTCAGAGAACCAGAGGAATGCAGTACGTCATTGAAGATACCAAAACTTCAAGTGGAACACGAATGTTGCCGATGACAGATGAAGTTTATGAATGTTTTGAACAGATTGTGAAAAACCGTAAAAAAGTAAGGGTTGAGCCGATTATAGATGGATATAGTCGATTCTTATTCCTGGATAAAAAAGATATGCCTGAGGTAGCACTTCATTGGGAAAAACATTTTCAGTGGGCGTTAGGAAAGTATAATCGTACTCATGAGGAACAAATGCCAAAGATCACGCCTCATGTATGTAGGCATACATATTGTTCCAATATGGCGAAAGCTGGAATGAATCCGAAAGCACTCCAATATTTAATGGGACATTCTGATATAGGGGTTACGTTAAATGTATATACGCATCTGGGATTAATTGATGCAAAAGAAGAGATGAATAGGATTGCAAAACTGGCATAGTATGATAAAATAATAGAAAAAAGAATTAAAAATAATCTGATTATAAGGTTCTTAGAAAGCCTGTTTTCCAGGCTGATTATTACTAAGAAGTTACTAAATTTGGATAAGAAAATATACGAATTTATGCTGTGATATACAGGAAAATGACAGGATTGAAGATTATCGGAAAATGCCTGCAAACAGCGTAAATACAGCATTTCAAGGAGTTTTAAGCAATGATAAGTGTGTTATTTGTCTGCCACGGCAACATCTGCCGTTCCCCAATGGCAGAATTTATCTTCAAAGACATGATCAACAAAAAACAACTACAGTCTGATTTCTATGTTACATCTGCTGCGACGAGTACGGAGGAGATCTGGAATGGAATCGGTAATCCGGTGTATCCGCCGGCACAGAGGGAACTTGCGAAGCATGGGATTTCCTGCGAGGGAAAGCGGGCGGTGCAGCTTAAGAAAGCGGATTATGAGAAATATGATTACCTGATCGGGATGGAAGGTGTGAATCGGAGAAATATGCTTCGGATCCTCGGCAGTGATCCGGAACACAAGGTAAGTCTTCTGCTGGATTATTCAGAACGGCCACGGGATATTGCAGATCCCTGGTATACAGGAAATTTTGAACTGACATATAGGGATATTGTTGAGGGCTGTGAGGGATTCCTTGACTACCTGAGCAAAAAAGGCAGTATCTGAAAATAAATTGTGACAGCCTCTGGTACTCAGAACGGACAAATATTTTCGAAATAAGTCCGTGTCCTTTTTTATTCAACGACATTCAACATCGGCGCGAAGAATTTGTCGATGAAAACTTCTTTACAGAGATTTCAAATCTGTATATACTGTTCATACAGCAACTCTAAAAGGGAGCATCTGGCTCCCTTTCTTATCTATTAATCTATTATGGGCGTTCGCCCGATCATTCAGAAAGACGAGGAAATAAATATGGAAATGACATACGAAAGTTTTGTAGAAACACTTCGTACAAATCTGCTTGAAGCGACAGGATACGATGAAAATATGATCTGCTACAAGAGAAAAGAGGAATATCCGCCGACGCCAGGAGACAGGCTTTTGCTGAAACGGAAGCAGAGTGAAGAAATTATGGAGATCTGTGCACTGTATGTGGAGGATCTGTACGAGGAGTATCAAAAAGGCTGGAGTATGGAGGATATCGTTCAGGAAGTTTTGAATCGTCTGGATGCGATCGCGAAGTCAGAATGTTTTCAGCGTTCTGCGAATCTGGAAGATTACGAGAAGATAAAGGATGATCTGTTTGTACGCCTGCTTAATATAGAAAAAAATCAGATGGAACTTCAGGAATGTATTTACAGAACGATCGGAGACATTGCATTGGTCCTGTATGCACGAATGGGGGAGTTGAACGGAAGCAGCGCAAGTGTCAAGATAAAACGACACATGTTGGAAAAATGGAATCAAGATCCTCAGCAGGTTTTTGAGGAAGCACTTCTGAATACATATTTTATTTCTCCACCGAGGATCTACTGTTGGGAAAAACTGATTTTTGATCCGGACTATACGGGAGAAAATTTTATGAATCTGTTGTGCGATTATAAGATCAAAAAGGATGTCCTTGGGAACTGTCTCAGTACAACGATCCGAACAAACGGGGCAGTGGCGATTTTTCTGCCTGGTGTGGCGGAGAGGATCGGACAGTTGATGGGTTGTGGTTTTTATATGGTATTTACCAGTATCCATGAGGTGATGATCCACAGCGAGAAGACTGCTGTTCCGGAAGATCTGAAGCATGTTCTGGAGGATACGGTAAGAGAGACGACACCTCCAGAGGATTTTCTTACTTATCAGGTATATCATTATGATCTGGAAACAGGTGCTTTCAGTTTTTTCTGAGATAAACGAAGGTGCCAAATGCTGGAATGATGCATATAGTATTTAGAAAGGATTTCAGGAGGAAAGACTTTGGCGTATAAAATTGTGCTGGATGCAGGACATGGTGGAACGGATCCGGGTGCTATATATAAGGAAAGAAAAGAAAAAGATGATAATCTGCAGTTGACCCTGGCTGTGGGTAAGATCCTGGAAGACAACGGGATCGATGTGGTGTATACTAGAACTACAGATATTTATCAGACACCTTTTGAGAAAGCGAAGATCGCGAATGAGTCAGGTGCAGATTATTTTATTTCTTTTCACAGAAACAGCAGTCCTGAGGAAAATCAGTATCAGGGAGTAGAGGTGCTGGTTTATGATAAAAACGGAATAAAGTATGATATGGCACAAAATATCGTAGGTGCACTTGGCGAACTGGGATTCAGGGAACTGGGAGTTAATGCGAGACCGGGGCTGGTGGTCCTTCGTAAGACACGGATGCCTGCACTTCTGGTTGAGACAGGATTTCTCAATTCAGATGCAGATAATAGGCTTTATGATGAAAAACAATCAGAGATCGCGGAGGCAATTGCAACGTCCATTCTGGGGACTCTGAATGATGAGACAATAGAGCAGCCATTGTATTACCGGGTTCAGACAGGAGTCTTTCGCCGGCGTGAAAATGCAGACCGGATGCTGTACCAGCTGACGGATCAGGGATTCCCGGCATTTTTACTCTATGAGGGCGATTTATATAAAGTTCAGGTTGGTGCTTTTCAGCAGATTGGGAATGCAATCCAGATGGAGCAGAGACTTCGTGATGCAGGATACAGTACGATAATCGTGACAAAATAAAATACAGACAGGAGAAAGCTATGTACGAGAAATTTTTGGAAGAAATAGGAAACTTTATTTTTATGGAAGATCAGCCGGAAACAGCGGATATCATTTTTGTTCCGGGAAATGGATATCCTTATATGGCGGAGAAGGCAGCAGAGCTTTATGCACAGGGGACTGCCCCGATGATCCTTCCGAGTGGAAAATACAGTATTTCTTTCGGGAAATTTTCCGGCGTGATCGGAGAAGCAGAGAAATATGATGAAGATTACCAGACAGAGTGGGAATTTCTGAAGGATGTATTGCTGAAAAATGGCGTGCCTGAGAGTGCCGTTTTGAAGGAAGATGAGGCAACTTTTACATGGCAGAATGCACTTTTTTCAAAAAAAGTCACGGATCTTGCGGGCATAAATGTCAGAAAAGCGATTCTGTGCTGTAAGAATTATCATGCTCGAAGAGCTTTTATGTATTATCAGAGGGCGTATCCAGAAACGAAATTTCTGGTATGCCCTTGTTGTGTAGACGAGATCACAAAGGAGAACTGGAAACTGACACAGCGTGGAATTGATGAAGTCATGGCAGAGATAAAACGAATTGTCAGTCAATTTCAGACAATGATGTGAAAAACAAAAATACAATAAGCAAATTCTAAAAATAATTTAGGGGTGTCGAAAAAAGCAGAACTGTGATATAATACGTGTGTCGTAAAATAAAATATTATGTTACGAAATATTTACAAAAAGATAAAAGTTTGATATATTAAAATATGGCATATTAGAAAAAAGAAAATGTCAGAATATTTAAATTAAATTTACTTATAGATAGAATATAAAACGCCAAATTTACAGAAATTATAGAAGCGGCTAAATTCGGCGAGTATAAATTGTTGATCATTGTAGAATGTTTAGAATAGATTGAGGTACATAATTATGAAAAATAATAATAAAAATATGCATTTTTTTGCTATAGCAGCTCTTGCAGCAACACTTATGGCTGGACAGGTTCAGGTTTCTCCGGTTTATGCGGCGAATAGATCTGTACAGTTAAGCAGTCTGATCCCAGATAATGTGACAGTTGAAGAGCCAGTTCCGCTTTCTGATATTGCTTTGCCGGATAATGAATATGGTACACTTTCCTGGGCAGACAGCTCCAGTGTGCCGTCGGAGAGAGTTCAGTCTTATGATGTAGTATTTCAGCCATATGATTCGTCTATTTTGTCAAAGATTTCTGGCTGGGATGGGGAATCAGATGTTATTTACAGCAGTGTGACAGTTGTTGTCAGCAGCATTACATCAGACTCTGAAGCGTCGGAGGAGTGGAAAGAGAATCCAGAGGAAAATCCAGAAGAGAATTATGATGATTCTGAAACAAAAAATGACGAAAATCAGGATAATTATGATCAGAAACAGGATTCTTCTGCGGTAAAGGACGAACCAGATACAGATTCAAAAGAAACGAAAAAAGAAGATGATGAGACGACTCCGGAAAAGTCAGAAACAGCGGAAGAGACAAAAATACCGGAAAAATCATCAGAAGAAACAGATAAAGAAGCAGTTTCGGAAGAAGATAAAAAATCTGATGCTGAAGACAGCGAAGAAACTCCGGAAGTAACAGAAATTCCGGATACAACAGAGCCAACAGAAACTCCGGAAGTAACAGAAATTCCGGATACAACAGAGCCAACAGAAACTCCGGAAGTGACAGAAACTCCGTCAGCAACAGAGCCAGCAGAAACACCAGAGGTGACAGAGATACCGGAGGTAACAGAAACTCCGGCAGCAGATAAAGATAATATTTTTGATGGTGCAGACAAAGAAATCAAGGAAGATGATCGTTCTACAGAGTATGAAGAAAATCTTACTGAAGAGCAGAAAACTGAACTGGCAAAAGAAAATCACAGTTGTAATGGTATCACAGTAGAGGGAATTGATCTGCCATACTATGTTCAATTCCGTGTTGCCAGTGGAGATGACTATGAATTTACGAATGCATCTGAGGCGAATGTATTCCAGTCTTACGAATTTGAACTGTGGAATCTCAAGAATGATACAGAATATGAGGTTCCGGATGGAGAGTATGTAAGCGTGACAGTTCCTGTAAAAGCAGGATACAGTTATACAATTGAGCATCTGCTGGACAGCGGAGCTATGGAGACGATCGTGCCGAGCGTTGATGGAAGTACAATGGTATTTAGTACACATTCTTTCAGCCCATTCGGAATTGCCGGAAGTAAGACTCTGGTCGGAGAAGAGATTGAAGAGGACGGTTATGATACAGCTGTGGTCACAGAGACACCGGATTCTGCCCAGACAGCTAATCTTACACCGGCTGCAAACACAGCGACTTCTGGAACAACAACAAATACCACAGCTTCTTCAAACAGTGGTGAGTCAGAGGATAAAACAGATAGCTCAGCAGTAACATCAGCACCGGCGGACAGTACTGCACAGACAACCTCAAATTCTGCTGTTGAAACACAGGATAATGATGAGTCCGGCAGCAGTTCAGTGGAAGCTGTACATACAAATGATCCAACCAGAATTCTGCCATTTGTAATTCTTGCAGCAGCAGCGGCAGCTATTGTCGGAGTGATCGTTTACTTAAGAAAAAGAAAAAAATAAAAGAATCAGGGAATAAGCAAACAGCCATAACATATGATTTATATGGGAGGATTGTTTGTATGAGAATAAAAGCAGTATTAAGGTCTTTGTTTCTGGCATATGCATTGACAGGAATATGTCTTTTACTTCTTGCGTTTCTTGTATTCCAGATGGATATCGGGACAGGTCCGGTCACGGTTGGGATTATCGTGATCTATGTGATCTCCTGTATGGCTGGTGGATTTCTGGCGGGAAAGATCACCAGGAGAGAGAAATACCGCTGGGGCGCCCTGGTAGGTCTCTCTTATTTCATACTTTTGGGAACTGTTTCTTTTATCGTGAGCGGAAGCTGGGATATGAGTCCGGGGCATATGGTAACGACCCTTTGCATGTGCCTTGGAGGAGGTACTCTCGGAGGCATGCTATCTTAAAGAAAAAAATACTTTTAATTGAGCAGGATTTATGCTATACTATGCCCAGACAACTATACATAAGGAGGTATGATAGAATGGAACATATCAAAACATTAAATACAAAAAATCTGCAGAACACAGTGAAAAAAGGTGGATGTGGTGAATGTCAGACATCTTGCCAGTCTGCTTGCAAAACTTCCTGTACTGTAGGAAATCAGAGCTGCGAGAACAAATAAAGCAAGTTCAAAGCAATCAGTTAAGCAGCGGAGTGAAATCCGCTGCTTATTCTTATGATAAAAAGTTTTTATAATGAAAGGATTTTCAGAGAGATGAGTCTGATTCACAGATATCAGAACAATGGATACAATATTGTTCTGGACATAAACAGTGGATGCATCCATCTGGTAGACCTGGTCACATACGAAGTGCTTCCATACATGGAAGAAGGATTGAACGCAGAGGAAATTGTTTCCAAATTAAAGGATCGTTTCCCGGAAGAAGATATCCGTACTTCTGTTTCCGAGTGTGAGAAACTTAAGGAGCAGGGAATGCTCTTTACCAGAGATGCATACGAGAATGTAATAGAGGAATTTACCAAGAATCGACAGACCGTAGTTAAGGCACTGTGCCTGCACATTGCCCATGACTGTAATCTGGCCTGTCGATATTGTTTTGCCGAAGAAGGAGAATATCATGGAAGACGTGCACTGATGTCCTTCGAAGTTGGAAAGAAAGCGCTGGATTTCCTGATCGCAAATTCCGGTTCAAGAAGAAACTTGGAAGTCGATTTCTTTGGTGGCGAGCCGCTGATGAACTGGCAGGTGGTCAAAGATCTGGTTGCCTACGGAAGAGAACAGGAGAAACTTCATAATAAGAAGTTCCGTTTTACACTCACCACGAACGGCGTCCTTCTCAATGACGAAGTGATGGAATTCTGTAACCGTGAGATGGGAAATGTCGTCCTCAGCGTAGATGGCCGTAAGGAGGTCCATGACTTCATGCGTCCGTTCCGCAAGGGAGCCGGAAGCTACGATCTGGTCATTCCGAAATTCCAGAAATTCGCAGAATCTAGAAACCAGGACAAGTATTATGTAAGAGGTACTTTTACTCATCATAATCTTGATTTCTCCAATGATGTCCTGCATCTGGCAGATCTCGGGTTCAAGCAGATCTCTGTAGAGCCGGTAGTTGCGGCTGACACAGAGGACTATGCGATCAGAGAAGAAGATATCCCGCAGATCAAGGAAGAATACGATAAACTGGCAAAAGAAATGATCGCCAGGGAAAAGGCTGGCAAGGGCTTCAATTTCTTCCACTTTATGATCGACCTTACCGGTGGTCCTTGTGTTTACAAGCGTCTGTCCGGATGCGGTTCAGGAACAGAGTATCTGGCGGTAACTCCGTGGGGTGACTTTTATCCATGTCATCAGTTCGTTGGTGAAGAACAGTTCCTTATGGGAAATGTGGATGAGGGAATTACAAGACCGGAGGTCCGCTGCGATTTCAGCAAATGTAACGTATATACCAAAGAATCCTGCAAGGACTGCTTTGCAAGATTTTACTGCAGTGGCGGATGTGCTGCCAATGCTTATCATTTCCAGAAAGATATTAATGGCAATTATGATATCGGATGCGAGCTTCAGCGTAAGAGAGTGGAGTGCGCGATCATGATAAAGGCCGCATTAGCGGAATAAAATAATTCAGGAAAGGAAAGAACGATGAAGAAAAACAGAGCAATCGTTGTGCTGCTCCTGACTGCCATTATCACAGTCTTTCTGTGTTACACGGCTGGAATTGGTATTGGACCAACAGGAACCGGTGCAGCAAAGAACATCAAGACCGGTCTGGACCTGTCAGGTGGTGTCAGCATTACCTATCAGGCAAAAGACAGCAACCCAAGTGCTGAAGACATGTCAGATACTGTATACAAGCTCCAGAAGCGTGTAGAACAGTACAGTACAGAAGCACAGGTGTACAAAGAAGGAAGCGACCGTATCGCAGTAGAAATCCCAGGAGTAACAGATGCAGATCAGATCCTCAATGATCTTGGTAAACCGGGTTCTCTGTGTTTTATTACACAGACAGATGATGACGGCAATGCAAACTTCTCCAGCACAGGAAGCGGTTATGCGCTTGCAAGAAGTTTGGACGAGATCCGTGAAGCGGGATCAGTAGTACTGGAAGGTACAGACGTAAAGGATGCCCAGGGAGGCGCTTTCCAGTCTGACAAAAACAGCTCCAGAGAATATGCTGTCAGCCTGACTCTTACAGATGAAGGTAAGACGAAATTTGCAGAAGCAACAGAAGCGAATGTCGGAAAACAGATTGCGATCGTTTATGATAACCAGATTTTAAGTGCTCCGAAGGTAAATGAAGCAATCACCGGAGGACAGGCACAGATCACTGGTATGTCAGATGTAGAAGAAGCACAGAATCTTGCTTCTTATATCCGTATCGGTTCTCTGAGTATCGAACTTGAAGAACTCCGTTCCAGCGTAGTAGCTGCACAGCTTGGTGAGGAAGCAATTTCCACCAGTGTCATGGCAGGTCTGATTGGACTTGTGATCGTCATCATCTTCATGATCCTGATGTATCGTGTTCCTGGATTTGTTGCAGGTGTAGCCCTGATTCTGTATACAGCGATCGTGCTGCTCACACTAAATGCATTTGATATCACACTTACTCTTCCAGGTATCGCGGGTATCATCCTTGGTATCGGTATGGCGGTGGATGCCAACGTTATCATTTACGCACGTATCCAGGAGGAGATTGCAGCCGGAAGCTCCGTGAGAACTTCCATCAAAGCTGGTTTTGCCAAAGCATTTAGTGCAATTCTTGATGGTAACGTCACAACTCTGATCGCAGCTCTGGTTCTTATGTGGTTAGGTTCCGGTACTGTTAAGGGATTCGCATACACACTGGCTATTGGTATCATAGTTTCTATGTTTACTGCACTGGTTGTATCCAGACTGATCGTAAATGCACTGTATGCAGTAGGTGTCCGTGATCCGAAATTCTACGGAAGTGCAAAACAGCGTAAATTTGTTGATTTTGTTGGAAAGCGTAAAGTATTTTTCATTCTTTCCATTATCCTGATCCTGAGCGGCCCGGTCGCAATGGCAGTTCATCATCAGACAGATGGAACAGCATTAAACTACGCGCTTGACTTCTCCGGTGGTACAGCTACAACAGTAACATTCAACGAAGATATGGATATCAAGCAGATTGATTCTGAAGTTACACCAGTTGTAGAAGAGGTTACAGGAGACAAGAATGTACAGCCGACCAAGGTATCTGGAACAAATCAGGTAGTGATTAAGACACGTACCTTGTCTCAGGAAGAGCGTGAGAAACTGGATCAGGCACTGGTTGAGAAATTCGATGTAGATGACAGCCTGATCACAACAGAAAGTATTTCTGCTACTGTAAGTTCTGAGATGAGAAGAGATGCGATCGTTGCAGTCCTTGTTGCGACACTCTGCATGCTGATATACATCTGGTTCCGATTCAAGGATATCCGTTTTGCGAGCAGTGCAGTCCTTGCACTTCTTCATGACGTTCTGATCGTCCTTGCATTCTATGCAATCTCCAGAATTTCTGTAGGTAATACCTTTATTGCCTGCATGCTGACAATCGTTGGTTATTCCATCAACGCGACGATCGTCATCTTTGACCGAATCCGTGAGAACATGCATGGAAGAAAGAATCCAGACAATCTGGAACAGATCGTAAACGAAAGTATCACACAGACACTGACAAGAAGTATCTATACTTCCTTTACAACCTTCGTAATGGTTGCAGTACTGTACATCCTTGGAGTATCCTCCATCCGTGAGTTTGCAGCTCCTCTGATGGCAGGTGTAATCTGCGGTGCATATTCTTCTGTATGCATTACAGGTGCACTGTGGCTGGTAATGAAGCATCGTCAGAGCAAAGCAGTGGCACAGGCAGCTTTGGCTGGAAAGGCAGCAGGTTCCAACAAATCTTCTGCAAAACAGCCATCAAATACAGCACAGAACAATCAGCCTTCCAAGAAGGATAAGAATCAGCCGAAGAAGAAAAACCGCAAGAGAGTTGCAGAACGTCTTGCAGCTCAGGAAGCAGCGGCAAAAGAAGCGGCAGATAACGAAAACAAAACAGAATAATCAATAAATAAATCATATTCCCGGGCAGGATATCTGTTCCGGGAATATGTATTTTATGGAAGAAGACACAGGGAGAAAGAACTATGGAAAAATGGGTAGTCTGCGCGAAACGTGCAGATTTTCATAAAATCGGTCAGGAATTCGGAATCGATCCGGTAATTGCAAGACTGATCCGTAACAGGGACGTAGAAGGGACAGAAAATATCCGTTCGTATCTTTATGGGACATTAAAGGAACTTCCGTCACCGTGGCTTTTGAAGGACATGGAAAAAGCAGTGGAGATCTTTCAGGAGAAAATAAACGGACACAAAAAAATCAGGATCATCGGGGATTATGATATAGATGGTGTTACCTCGACATGCATTCTGCTCAAAGGATTCCAGAGAATGGGAGCGGATGTGGATACCTATATTCCGGACAGGATCAAAGATGGATATGGAATCCATGAGCAGCTGATCCAGAAAGCCGTGGAGGACAGGATTGATACGATCGTTACCTGTGACAATGGGATTGCGGCCTCGACAGAAATTGCAGATGCAAAGAAACAGGGCCTTACGGTTGTCGTTACAGACCATCATGATATTCCGTTCCGGGAGACAGAAAACGGAAAAGAATGGATCATACCGCCGGCAGATGCAGTGATCAATCCGAAACAGGCAGATTGTGCATATCCGAATAAGAATCTCTGCGGGGCAGTTGTTGCATGGAAACTGATCTGGGCATTATATGAAAAAAATGGGATCTCACAAAGTGAAGTGCTGGAGTTTACAGAACTTGCAGCTGTTGCTACTGTCGGAGATGTCATGGATCTGCAGGGAGAAAACAGGATTATCGTAAAAGAAGGACTGAGACAGCTTTCTGCAACGCATACACCGGGACTTCGGGCACTGATCCGTGCGAATAATCTGGAAGGGGCGGAGATCACGGCATATCATGTAGGATTTGTGCTTGGACCATGCATCAATGCCAGCGGGCGGCTCGACACGGCTGCAAGATCACTGGAACTTCTCTGCGAAAAGAATGAAGAAAGAGCAGCAGAACTGGCAGGTGACCTTCTTGCCCTGAACCAGAGTCGAAAGGCAATGACAGAAAAAGGAAAAGAGGAAGCCATCCGCCTGATCGAAGAGACGGGATTAAATGAGGACCGTGTGCTGGTGGTCTATCTTCCGGACTGTCACGAAAGTCTTGCAGGAATCATTGCGGGCAGGATCCGTGAAAAGTATCATAAACCGGTCTTTGTTCTCACAAAGGGCGAAAATTCTGTCAAGGGGAGCGGTCGTTCTATAGAAGCATATTCCATGTACGAAGAAATGGTCAAATGCGGAGATCTTCTGATCCAGTTTGGCGGTCATCCGATGGCAGCAGGACTTTTCATTGAAGAAAAAAATGTTGAACTGTTCCGGAAACAGTTAAATAAAAACTGTACCCTGACAGAAGAAGAACTCTGTCCGAAGATCGTGATCGATGTGCCGATGCCTGTTTCCTATCTTTCCAGGAAACTTACGGAACAGTTAAAAGTCCTGGAGCCTTTTGGAAAGGGAAACACCAAGCCGATTTTTGCACAAAAGGGGTTACGGGTTTTAAACTTAAGGATTTTGGGGAAGAATCAGAATGTGGCAAAGATGAAACTGGAGGATCAGACGGGCGCGCAGGTGGATGCTGTGTATTTTGGAGAAGCAGAGAAATTTGCGGATTTCGCCCGGCAGAAAGAGACGATTTCTGTAACCTATTATCCGGAAATCAATGTATATCAGGGGCGCGAAACACTGCAGATCGTCGTTCGGAATTATTGCTGAGTGTCGAAAATCCCTGTATTTTCACGACTCTTGTCGGGTTAGACATTGATTCCCTCAAAAAAAAGTGATATACTGATTACCTAGATTTATACAAAAAGTCGGAGGTACGCATATATGAAAAGAGTAGAGGATTATGTAAGAAGCATTCCGGATTTTCCGGAACCGGGCATTATTTTTCGTGATATAACAAGTGTTCTTCAGGATGCAGATGGTTTACAGCTTGCAATTGATTCCATGCAGGCCTGTCTTAAGGATACAGATGTAGATGTGATCGCAGGAACAGAATCCAGAGGATTTATCTTTGGCGTGCCGATCGCATACAATCTTCACAAACCATTTGTACCGATCCGTAAGAAGGGCAAACTTCCGTGTGAGACTGTTTCCCAGAGCTATGATCTGGAATATGGCAGTGCCACGATCGAGATGCATAAGGATTCCATCAAACCAGGTCAGAAGGTTGCGATCGTAGATGACCTGATCGCGACAGGTGGTACCATTGAAGCTGCGATCAAACTGGTAGAGGAACTTGGCGGCGAGGTAGTCAAGGTCGTTTTCCTTATGGAACTTGCCGGATTGAAGGGCAGAGAGAAGCTTGCAGGCTATGATGTAGCTTCCGTCATCAAATACGATGGCAAATAATTCAGAAGTAACCCGATAAGAAGCACAGATACAAAATCTAAATGTTGGCAGGCAGGTGGGAGAGAATGGCAGAGAAGAAACAAAATACACAGCCTGAGAAGAATCCGGATCAGGTAGAAAAAGAAAAACTGGAATCTGTAAAACGAGCAGATGCGGCAGTGAAATCCATGAATGATTTTACAAGTCCGGAGGTCTTATACGATGAGCTGATCTCCAGTGTAAAGAAATATCATCCTTCTACGGATATTTCTATGATAGAGAAGGCATATGAGGTTGCAAGAGAAGCACATAAGGATCAGAAGAGAAAGTCAGGAGAACCGTATATCATTCATCCGCTGTGTGTTGCGATCATCCTTGCTGATCTCGAACTGGACAAAGAAACAATTGTTGCAGGTCTTCTTCATGATTCGGTAGAAGATACCTGGATGACCTGTGAGGAACTGGAAAAAGAGTTTGGCGCAGAAGTTGCGCTTCTTGTAGATGGTGTGACAAAACTGGGACAGTTGAGCTACTCCGCAGACAAGGTAGAACAGCAGGCAGAAAATCTTCGTAAGATGTTTCTTGCTATGGCAAAGGATATCCGTGTAATTCTGATCAAACTTGCTGACCGACTTCATAATATGCGTACCCTGCAGTATATGAGACCGGAGAAACAGCAGGAAAAGGCAAGAGAGACTATGGATATCTATGCTCCGATTGCCATGCGTCTTGGTATTTCTAAGATCAAGGTAGAGCTGGATGACCTGTCTCTAAAATACCTCAAGCCGGATGTATATTATGATCTGGTCAAGAAGGTTGCGCTTCGTAAGAGTGAGCGTCAGAAATTTGTCAATAACATTGTCGGACAGGTCAAGCAGCATATGGATGATGCTGGGATCAAGGCACAGGTGGATGGCAGGATCAAGCATTTCTTCAGCATTTACAAGAAGATGGTCAATCAGGACAAGACGATCGATCAGATCTATGATCTGTTTGCGGTCCGCATTCTGGTAGATACTGTCAAGGACTGTTATGCAGCACTTGGTGTTATCCATGAGATGTACAAACCGATCCCGGGCAGATTCAAGGATTACATTGCCATGCCGAAGCCAAACATGTATCAGTCCCTGCATACCACACTGATCGGACCGAATGGACAGCCGTTTGAGATCCAGATCCGTACCTTCGAAATGCACAAGACTGCTGAGTATGGTATCGCTGCACACTGGAAATATAAGGAATCTTCCGATGGCAAACTTCCGGTGGACAAGCGTGAGGAGGAGAAACTGAACTGGCTCCGTCAGATCCTTGAGTGGCAGAAGGACATGTCCGATAACAGGGAGTTCATGAGTCTTCTCAAGAATGACCTGGACCTTTTTGCGGACAGTGTTTACTGCTTTACCCCGCAGGGAGATGTCAAGACTCTGCCAAATGGTTCTACACCGATCGACTTTGCGTACAGTGTACACAGTGCGGTAGGAAATCGTATGGTAGGTGCGAGAGTAAATGGCAAACTTGTTCCGATCGAATATCAGATCAAGAACGGTGACCGTATCGAGATCATCACTTCTATGAACTCCCAGGGACCGAGTCGTGACTGGCTCAAGATCGTCAAGAGTACACAGGCAAAGAACAAAATCAATCAGTGGTTTAAGAAAGAACTCAAAGAAGACAATATCCTCAAGGGCAAGGAAATGCTGACACAGTATGCGAAGTCCAAGGGATATAAGATCAGTAATTATACGAAATCACAGTTTCTGGAATCCGTTATGCGTAAATATGGTTTCCGCGACTGGGATTCTGTGCTGGCAGCAATCGGACATGGCGGACTGAAAGAAGGTCAGGTCTTCAACAAACTGCTGGAAGCTTATGAGAAAGAAAATCAGAAGCATCTTACCGATGAGCAGGTTCTTGAGGCTGCCGGTGAACAGCAGGAGAAGCTTCATATAACCAAGAATAAGGGCGGAATCGTAGTAAAGGGCATCCATGATGTTGCAGTCCGCTTTTCCAAGTGCTGCAGTCCGATCCCGGGAGATGAGATCGTAGGTTTTGTCACAAGAGGCCGTGGAATCACGATCCACAGAACAGACTGTGTAAACGTTCTGAACATGTCAGAGACGGACCGTTCCCGTCTGATCGAGGCAGAATGGCAGCCGACAGAGAACAAGAGCTCTGAGAAATATATGGCAGATATTCAGGTATTTGCAAATAACCGTACAGGTCTTCTGGTAGACCTCTCTAAAGTATTCACAGAACGTAAGATTGATATGCGAACGATCAACAGCCGTACCAACAAGCAGGAGAAAGCCACAATTTCCATCAGCTTTGAGATCGGAAGCAAGGAAGAACTGGCATCGCTCATTGAGAAACTCCGTCAGATCGAGAGCGTACTTGATGTAGAGCGTGGAACTCCAGGCTGATGAGCAATATATAGGAGAAAGAGTGCATGAAAAAACTGGAATTACAAAAATGCATCGTCGGAAGTGTATACACAAACTGCTACTTCCTCAAAAATAAAGAAACAGGTGAACTGCTGATCGTGGATCCGGGAGATGCGGCAGATACGATCGAGCGCAAAGTTTCCGAGATGCAGGGCAAGCCTGTCGGAATTCTTCTGACACATGGCCATTTTGATCATATCATGGCAGCAGATGAGGTGCGAAAGAAATACAATATTCCAATCTATGCGAGTGAGAAGGAAGAGACAACACTTCTGAATCCGAAGGTGAACCTGTCGGTGTTTGGGCATGGAAGCTGTACGCTGGATGCAGATGTTTATCTTAAGGATCTTCAGGTCGTAGAACTGGCAGGATTTTCTGTACAGATGATCGAGACACCGGGACATACTGTTGGAAGCTGCTGTTATTATCTCAAGGATGAGGGTGTGCTTTTCAGTGGTGACACCGTATTCCAGGGATCGGTAGGAAGAACGGATTTCCCGGAGGGCAGTACAGCAGCCATCGTCAGAAGTCTTCACCGTCTTCTGGATGCACTGCCGGATGAGACAGAGGTATATCCGGGACATGATGCATCGACAACAATCGGTTATGAAAAGAGGTACAATCCATTTGTATAAGATTGATATACTTTTTCTTGATAAAGAATTTGAACATGATATTTATGAACTGATCCGTGCTTTTTATCCGGGAAGTGAGATCACTTCTTCCTATGATGAGAGACAGGAGGGCTGTGATCTTTATTTCCGGATCGAAAAGCAGGATAAGTCCTGTCTGATCCGTTATGAGGACCAGGAGAACAAAGGTGCGACAAGTGCAGAATTTGTAGAAGGGCAGTCTTCGGATGCCCTTGTTTCTTGTTCAGCATCCGAAGATAATGATGCGAAAGAACAGGCACACGCGATCCGTAAAGAACGTAAGGACATTGTGAAACTGGAACTGTACAGGTTATTGGTCAGACTGACGGGCAAAACCCTTCCATGGGGAAATCTGACCGGCATCCGTCCGGCGAAGCTGGCAATGGGACTGATTGAGTCCGGAATGAAAAACACAGAAGCAGCGCAGGAAATGAGAGACCGCTACATGGTCAGCCCCGAGAAGACTGCACTGGCGATCACAATCGCAAACAGAGAGAGGGAGATCCTTAAGGACATTGATTATGAGAATGGTTACAGTCTTTACGTCGGAATCCCGTTCTGTCCGAGCATCTGTCTCTACTGTTCTTTCAGTTCCTATCCTCTGAAACAGTGGAAGGACAGGGTAGATCTGTATCTCGAGGCTTTGTGCAAAGAAATCAAAGCTGTCTCTGAGATTATGAAACAAAAGGGTAAAAAACTGGACACTGTCTACATTGGCGGCGGAACACCAACTACTCTGGAACCGGAACAGTTGAAAGTCCTGTTTGATTCCCTTATGGAACATTTTGACTGCGAGCATCTTGTGGAATTTACGATCGAGGCAGGAAGACCGGACAGTATCACCAGAGAAAAACTGATGATGATCCGTAATTATCCTGTCACGAGGATTTCTGTAAATCCACAGACCATGAATCAGGAGACACTGGATATCATCGGACGCAGACATACAGTGCAGGAAACAGAGCAGGCATTTAAGCTTGCAAGAGAGTGTGGGTTCGACAATATCAATATGGATCTGATCGTGGGACTTCCAGGTGAGGACAAAGCGATGGTCGAGCACACATTAGAAGAAGTCAGACGACTTGCGCCTGACAGCCTGACGGTACATTCCCTGGCAGTAAAGAGAGCGGCACGTCTGAATATGTTTAAGGACAAATATCAGGAAATGACGTTTGAGAACAACCAGGAGATCATGGATATGACCATGAAAACAGCCTATGAAATGGAAATGGGACCTTACTATCTGTACAGACAGAAGAATATGAAGGGTAATTTTGAAAATGTAGGCTATGCAAAGGTTGACAAAGCCGGGATTTACAATATACTAATTATGGAAGAAAAACAGCCGATCATTGCCCTTGGGGCAGGCGGCTCATCCAAACTGGTCTTTGATCATGGCAGACGCATCGAGCGTGTAGAAAATGTCAAAGATGTAACTAATTATATTTCCCGTATCGATGAAATGATAGAAAGAAAACGTGCAGGAATACAGAAGTGGCTCTAGGCAGGAGGTATATACGTTGGAAATGACACAAGAAGAAGAGATAAAGTCCACGGACAGGCTTCTGGAATTTGATCTGTCTGCCGAACTGAATCACGGAATTGCGGTCAGTAATCTTGCGTATGCGGTAGCGAAGGAGCTGGGGCAGGATGAGGAATTCTGTTACCAGCTTGCCATTGCAGGAATACTTCATGATATTGGCAAACTGAAACTTACAGGATACATTAACGGACAGGAAAATGATCCGCTTCTGATCGAGGAACTGAAATATGTCAGGATGCATTCGACACTTGGCTATGAAGAACTGAAAGATCAGGATTATTCGGAGACTGTTCTGCAGAGTATCCTTTATCACCACGAAAATTATGATGGAAGTGGATATCCATCCAATCTGTCCGGTGACAGTATTCCTTTAGGCGCCAGGATCCTGAGAGTCTGTGATGTATATGCAGCACTGATCTCAGACAGACCTTACCGCAAGGCATTTGATGTAAGCAGTGTGATAGAGCTGATGATTGATGAGATCAAAAATTTTGATATGGAAGTTTTTCTTGCATTTCAGAGAGTGGTACATGATAACAAATAACAGGAGGACAGCATGGCATTAAAGAAAAAACCGGTAACCGGTATGAAAGATATTTTACCAAAGGAAATGGAGATCCGTAATTATGTGATGAACATGATCCGTGAAACTTACGGCAAATTCGGATTTACAGCAATTGAGACTCCGTGCGTGGAGCACATCGAGAACCTCAGCAGCAAACAGGGTGGGGAAAATGAGAAACTGATCTTCAAGATCCTCAAACGTGGAGAAAAACTGAAACTTGATACAGCAGAGTGTGAGGCAGATCTGGTAGACTCCGGACTTCGTTATGACCTGACTGTACCGCTTTCCAGATATTATTCCAACAATGCCAGCCAGCTTCCGGCACCATTCAAGGCACTGCAGATGGGAAATGTATGGAGAGCAGACCGTCCGCAGAGAGGTCGTTTCCGTCAGTTCATGCAGTGTGACATTGATATTCTTGGTGAGTCCACTTACCTTGCAGAGATCGAGCTGGTCATGGCAACTACCACACTGCTTGGCAAACTGGATTTCCATAACTTCACGATCCGTATCAATGACAGAAAGATCCTCAAGGCTATGGCACAGTACAGCGGCTTCCCGGAGGAAAGCTTTGATACTGTATTTATCATTCTTGACAAGATGGACAAGATCGGTCTTGAAGGTGTAGCAGAAGAACTCGAAAAAGAAGGCTTCAGCAAAGAAAGCATTGATACATACCTTGGTATGTTCAAAGAGATCACTTCCGATATCGAGGGTGTACGCTACTGCAAGGAGAAACTGAGTGATGTCCTTGATCCGAAGGTCGCAGAAGATCTGGAAACTATCATCACAGCAGTAGATTCTGTAAAGAACGCAGATTTCAAGATCTCCTTCGATCCGACTCTGGTCCGTGGAATGTCTTACTACACAGGCCCGATCTTTGAGATTGCAATGGATGAATTTGGCGGCTCTGTCGGCGGCGGTGGACGTTACGATGAGATGATCGGTAAATTTACAGGTCAGAATACATCTGCATGTGGATTTTCCATCGGATTTGAGAGAATCGTTATGCTGCTTCTGGAGAGAGGATATGAGATCCCGACAAGCGCAGCCAAGAAAGCATATCTGATCGAGAAAAACATGCCGGCAGATAAACTTCTTCCGATCCTGAAACAGGCAGAAGAAGAGCGTAAGAACGGTGTTCAGGTCAACATTTCTATCATGAAGAAAAACAAGAAATTCCAGAAGGAACAGATGACCGCAGAAGGATATACAGAATTTGTAGAATTCTTTAATAAATAATATAAATGCTTCAAAAGGAGAAAAATCATGGCTGAAAGTATGAAAGGTCTGCACAGGACATGCCGATGTGCAGAAGTAACAAACGATATGGTTGGCAGCAAAGTAACCCTGATGGGATGGGTTCAGAAGGCTCGTAACAAAGGTGGACTTGTCTTTGTTGATCTTCGTGACCGTTCCGGGATCATGCAGGTTATTTTTGAAAACGGCGGCATCGATGAAGAAGGATTCGAAAAAGCCGGCAAACTGAGAAGTGAATTTGTCATCGCAGTTACAGGTACTGTTGAGAACCGTGGCGGCGCTGTAAACGAAAACCTTGCTACAGGTGCACTCGAACTTCGTGCAGAATCCTTAAGAATTCTGGCAGAGTCTGATGTTCCGCCTTTCCCGATCGAGGAAAACAGCAAGACAAAAGACGAAATCCGTCTGAAATACCGTTATCTTGACCTGAGAAGACCAGACCTTCAGAGAAATCTGATGATGAAGAGCAAAGTTATGATGCTCACCCGTAAATTCTTCACAGACGAAGGATTCCTTGAAGTTGAGACACCGATGCTTGGTAAGAGTACACCGGAAGGTGCAAGAGATTACCTTGTTCCGTCCAGGATCCATCCAGGTTCTTTCTACGGACTTCCGCAGTCTCCGCAGCTTTACAAACAGCTTCTGATGTGCTCCGGATATGACCGCTATATCCAGATCGCACGCTGCTTCCGTGATGAAGACCTTCGTGCGGACCGTCAGCCGGAATTTACACAGATCGATATGGAGCTTTCTTTCGTAGATGTTGATGATGTCATCGACGTAAATGAGAGATTCCTTGCATATCTGTTCAAAGAAGTTCTTGATGTAGATGTCAAACTTCCGATCCAGAGAATCACCTGGCAGGAAGCTATGGACCGTTTCGGTTCTGACAAGCCGGATATGCGTTTCGGAATGGAACTGCATGACGTAAGCGAAGTAGTTAAGGATTGTGGATTTGTAGTATTTAAGGGTGCTCTTGAGGCCGGCGGAAGCGTTCGTGGTATCAACGCAGAAGGTCAGGGCAGCATGCCGCGTAAGAAGATCGACAAGCTCGTTGAGTTTGCAAAGACTTATGGTGCAAAAGGTCTTGCTTATATTGCAATCGCAGAAGACGGTACACGCAAATCTTCTTTTGCCAAATTCATGACAGAAGAAGAGATGGATGCACTTGTTCAGGCTATGGAAGGTAAGCCGGGTGACCTGCTTCTCTTTGCAGCAGACAAGAACAAAGTTGTATACGATGTTCTCGGAGCTCTCCGTGTAGAACTTGCAAAACAGATGGATCTTCTTGATAAGAACGAATACCGTTTCGTATGGGTAACAGAGTTCCCGCTTCTTGAGTGGAACGAAGAAGAAAACCGTTACACAGCAATGCATCATCCATTCACCATGCTGATGGATGAGGATATCCCGCTGATCGAGAGCGGAGACCTTGGAAAGATCCGTGCAAAAGCATACGATATCGTACTGAATGGTAACGAGATCGGTGGTGGTAGTGTTCGAATCCACCAGAATGATATCCAGGAGAAGATGTTCGAGATGCTTGGCTTCACCAAAGAAGCTGCTTACGAACAGTTCGGATTCCTCCTGAATGCATTCAAATACGGAGTTCCGCCTCACGCTGGACTGGCTTATGGACTTGACCGTCTCGTAATGCTGATGGCAAAAGTTGACAGCATCCGTGACGTCATTGCCTTCCCGAAGGTAAAAGACGCATCCTGCCTGATGACAGAATCACCGAGCAGAGTAAGCGAGCAGCAGCTTGAAGAACTTGGACTTGAGACAGCTCCGGAAGAAGCTGAATAATAAAAGAAATCAAAAAACTCCTGCCAGTCTCTGAGACAGAGATGCGGCAGGAGTTTCTTTATAAAAAACGGTCAGTTTTATGGAAGGATAACGTTATTCTTCATAAGAGCTGTCATCATTTCCGGTATCATCTGCAAAATCATTGTCAGAATCGTAAGTATCATCTGTATCGTCATACTCGGAGGAGTCTGAGAAGCTATCATCTGAAAAATCATCATCGGTTTCGTCATCGGACAGAGCACTGTCTTCGTCTGGAACTGGTGTGGTGCTGAGTGTTCCGAATATGGCATTTCCGATCGCTTCACTGTTTTCCAGCAGTTTCCAGGAGGCACCATCGTTGGTCAGATGAAAAGTAACAGAAGAGGTAACCGTATCAGAGTTATCTTTGATGCTGTCCAGAAGGAGTTCCAGAGAGTGTTCGTATCTCTTGGAAGAGCCATCAATAACGGCGTCAACAGAAGAAAGATAGGCATCCCGGCTGTCCTGATAATCAGAAAGGATGGAGGCACTGTCAAAAGTTGTGATTTCTGTAGTTACAACAGCATTATAACTTTGGATATCGCAGCTGGTGATCTGATAATCAAGAGTTTTGTGAACCTGATCAACAAGTGCTGATGCGATGGAATTCTTGGCAGAATCTGAAGTATTCAAAAGACTTTCCAGGCCAAGATAATTGCCCATTTGCTTGGAATCCATGGTTTTGAGGGTATCTAAATAGACAGACAGTGTTTTTTCCGGAGACATAAGGTCACTGTCGGAGAGATAGGTCATGAGACCGCCGACAAGATTATTTTCCAGAGTATGGGTCCGCACGATCTCCCACTCCTGTCTGGATGTACCGTTGTCTGTTAACTTTATGGTACATTCCTGGTCCACAGTTCCATAGTGATTCTGCTTCAGCAGATCATCCAGGATCAGATAACGATTCTCGAGCGAAGTGTCTGTTTCTTCCGTAGTATCGGAATCAGAATCTGCTGCGTTCAGGATAGCTGCTTTCAGGGACGCTTCGGCATAATCAGAAGCGAGGGTTTCTGCATCTATGGTGGTGAGTTTTAGTTTGGCTGTGGCTTCTTTTTTATCTTCGTCGACGTCAATATCCAGGATCTGATAGTCAAAATCCTGAAAAAAGAGAGAAAAAACTTCTTTTACTTCTTTAGAAAGAGAGGTTTCATTTTCGGCGTCGGGAAATAATTCCTTATAGGATACATATTTCTGGGTAGTGTCAGAGTCCAGATCCTTGAGGAGATTCAGTTCATTGCTGATCACTGCTTTGACATCGGTTTTATCGAGGTGGGAACAGCCGCCAAGACAGACAACTGCAAGGATAAAAACGAAAAGGATGATCAGATTTTTAGCAACCTTCATAAGTATCTTTCCTTTCAAAAAATATTCTTTTATATTTTACCAAAAATCAGCTCAAAAGTCAAAAAAATGGATATTTTACTCCGTTTTTAGAAAGAAAACGTGAAAAAAATGTGAAAATCTTAATGATTTTGTGGAAGACTTTCTTTTTTTGAAACAATCTGCTATGATAGGTAAGATAAAAAAGTAGCTGTTACAGAATTACGGCGGTAATCATGTAACATAAATATAAGAAACAGAAAAATACGACAGAAATATGTCAGAATGTCCGAGGGCGAAGGGCTGTAAGGAGGAAACTTCATATTATGAAAAAAAGAATTCTGATCCTTTTTGGGATCCTGATAATTGGAGGAGGAGCAGCGGGGGTATGCTGGAAAACAGGCGTGTTTGGACGGCAGGAAGTCAGCGGAGATGTTATATATGTAACCCAGATCAGTGAGATCAATGGAGAAGCAACAGGTGTATCCAATCGGTATGCCGGGGTTGTAGAGCCGCAGGAAACGGTAGAAGTAGAACTGGAAAGTGGAAGATCCGTCAAGGAAGTACAGGTAAAAACAGGCGATCAGGTCAAAAAAGGACAGTTACTGTTTGAATATGATCTGAGCAGCATCCAGGACAGTCTGGAAGAGGCACAGCTTGAAATGGATCGTCTCAAAAATGAAGCGGTCAGTCTGAATGAACAGATTGCAACGCTGGAAAAGGAAAAAAAGAAGGCATCACAGGATAACCAGCTGTCTTATACTATTGAAATTGAGACAAACAAGATGAATCTCAAGAAAAATGAATACAGCCAGAAGAGTAAGCAGGCCGAGATCGACAAACTTCAGAGTGCGACCGGAAACACAGAAGTAAGAAGTTCCATTGATGGTGTGATCCAGAAGATCGATACCTCCAAGATCGCAACAGATGATGGAGATACTTTGGATGACAGCGGAGATACTGATATGTCTTCTTATTCCGGGTCAGGCAGTGGAAGCAGTAATGCTTTTATTACGATTCTGAGTACAGGTTCTTACAGAGTAAAAGGAACGGTAAATGAGCTGAACATCCAGAATATCATAGAAGGAGAACCCGTGATCATCCGCTCTCGTGTGGACAGCAGTCAGACCTGGAAGGGAACCATGGGAACGATCGACAGGGACAGTGCATCGACAAGTAGCAGCAGTAGTGCGTATTTTGGAATGATGGATGCGAGCGGAGATTCTCAGACATCTTCCAGTACTTATCCATTTTATGTGAATCTGGATTCTTCGGATGGACTGATGCTTGGACAACATGTCTACATAGAGAAGGATGAAGGTCAGGAAGAACAGAAAGCCGGTTTGTGGCTGAGCGAGTTTTATATTGTAGATGCGGATACTGATCAGCCATATGTATGGGCAATGGGAAAGGACAAGAAACTTGAGAAACGCAGTGTGATCCTTGGCCAGTATGATGAGGAACTTGGTGAGTATGAGATCGCAGACGGACTTACCAAAGATGACTATATTGCTTACCCATCCGAAAACCTCAAAGAAGGCATGGCAACGACCAAAAACAGAGAAGAAGCTGTGGAGTCAGAGAGTATTGATATGGAGCCGGTTTCGGGTATGGATTCTGATGAGATACCAACAGAAGACGGTATGGATGGTATCGATGATTCTTATGAAGATGATATGACAGAGGATAATGCAGTCAGTGACTATGAAATGAGTGATCAGGGAACCGTAATTGACGATACTTATGATACCGCAGATGACTGGATCTCAGATGGAGAAATATCAGATAATATAATAGAGGATGAAAATAATACCAACAGTACACAAATGACTGACAGTGGACTTCCGGATGAAGATCTGGTTCCAATTCAGGATGACACGGAGGCAGAATAATGATCTTGGAATTAAAAGGAATCTATAAAGATTACCAACAGGGGAAAATGAGCGTTCCGGTACTGAAAAATATTAACTTTTCCATGGAAGAGGGAGAGTATGTGGCGATCATGGGACCGTCCGGTTCCGGTAAGACAACGCTTATGAATATCATAGGATGTCTCGATAAACCGACCAAGGGAGAATTTTTTCTCGATGGACAGGAGATCGGTGCCTGCTCCGAGAATGATATGTCAGATATCCGTTTGAATAAGATAGGGTTTGTGTTTCAGAGTTTCCATCTTCTTCCACGACAGTCGGCGGCTGCGAATGTGGAACTTCCATTGAATTACGCAAAAGTTCCGAAGAAAGAGCGCAGACAGAGGGCACTGAAAGCTCTGGACAGGGTAGGACTTGCGGATCGAGTGGATTTTAAACCAAACCAGCTCTCGGGAGGCCAGATGCAGAGAGTGGCGATCGCCAGAGCAATCGTTAACAGTCCGAAGCTTCTTCTGGCTGATGAACCTACAGGCGCGCTGGACAGTAAATCAGGGGCACAGGTTATGGAACTTTTTCAGAAATTAAATGATGAGGGGGTTACAGTCCTGATGATCACCCATGATCCGGAAATCGCAGCGCATGCAAAACGTGTAGTAACGATCCGTGACGGGGAACTCAGGGAAAAAGAGGTGAATTCATGAAGAAAAAAATCATCATAGGAGTTCTGATCGCTGCATTGATAGCGGGCGGTACTGCCGGTGGTGCTGTTTATTACAGAAAATCGCATCAGAGTGAAGTGTCAGTGGTCAGTGTGGACAGCGTGGCAAGTCAGTATTATACAGATGATACCAGTCTGGAGGGAAATATCGCCACCAGTGCTGTTCAGAATATTTCCATAGATAAAGATATGATCGTGCAGGATGTGTATGTTTCCAAAGGCGATTCTGTAAAAAAAGGAGATAAACTGGTTTCTTTTGATATGACGCTGGTTCAGATGGAACTTAAGATTGCTGAACTGAAACAGCAGCAGCAGGAACAGAACCTTGCAAAAGCGCAGAAACGTCTGACAAGTCTCCAGAACGGCGGCCCTGTAGAGGAGAGTGACGCAGACAGCAGTGCACTGGATACAAACCGGACATCAGACACAGATACGAGCAGTTCAGGGGACGAGCTGGCTTCTCTGGCAGAAGGTTCCGTAAATGGGACGTATCTGGCAGCAGTGATCAATCCAGTTCTGGCGACGGCGGTGACAGACGGTCTGAGTGCTGACAGTGAGAATGAGGCAGTGGCTGCACAGCAGGAAGAAGCATCAGAGACAGAAGAAACAGATTCAGCAGTTGATGTGGACTTTGGTTCAGATGATATAGGTGGAGATGAAGTGGATGTCACACCGACTCCTGAACCGACAGAAACACCGGAAGTTACACCGACTCCGACGGTAACGCCGGGAGCAGAAGTACCGCAGGATGATTTCGTGGACGATATAAAGATCATCGACACGCAGCCAAGTGAGAATAAAGACGGACTGATCGATGGAGAATCTCAGTTTTATCAGGTCCTGACGGATGAAACAGAGCCGATCACAGGAATGGGTACAGAGGAAGACCCATTTGTATTTCTGTGTGATTCTTCCGAAGGATATGTAGTTGCGAAGGGATCTTTTTTGAATAAGATGGCGCAGTTTAATCAGGATGGAACCAGAGCCGAGGGCAAGACCGGCTACTGGTATCAGCTGGAATTTCATCAGAACAACCAGGTTGCGGATTTCCAGAACCGAAAAGAGTCCTGTATTGGGTATTACCTGATCGATGGAAATCTTCTGGAAAAACGTGTGGATAATGGCGCAGAAGTAGAGTACTCGTTAGCGGATGCAAGTCAATATGATAATGAGATTCCGGATGATGACGGTTATGATGGTGGAGATGACAGCCCCGGGACTGCTACGATCAGCAGAGATGAGGCGATCAAGATCCAGAAATCCAAGATCGAGAGTCTGAAGCTGGATATCCGTGAAGGCAAACTGAATATCCGAAAACTGGAGAAAAAAGTCAAAAAAGAGGTTGTATACAGTAAGCTTGACGGAACCGTAGCGAAGGTCGGAGATGCGGCGACGGCATCTTCTGATGGAACAAACTTTATGTCTGTAAAGAGTAAAGAAGGCTACTATGTCAAAGGAACAGTAAGTGAGTTGATGTTGGATCAGGTTCAGGAGGGAACAGAATTGAAATGTTCTACCTCAAATGGCGATTTTAATGCAAAAGTAGCTTATGTTTCAGAGTATCCTGTATCGGGTGATTCCTCTTCTTATTTTGGCAGTGGGAATCCGAATGCTTCTTATTACGAGTACACGGCTACGATCGAAGATAATTCTGTAAAAGTTTCTGATGATGACTGGCTTACTGTCACATTGGCAGGAAATGTAGTCAGCAATGGAATCGTTCTGGACAGGGCTTTTGTCCGGACTGAAAATGGCGTCAGCTATGTATACAAAGATGATAATGGTACATTGAAAAAGCAGATCCTCAAAGTTGGCGGAAATGTCAACAGTGGTTACAGTGTTCTGGTAACTGGTGGTATCACAAGAGAAGACAAGATTGCTTTTCCTTATGGAGATGGTGTGACAGATGGTGCCAAAACAAAAGAAGTTACCTCAGATGAAATGTACGGATACTAGGAAGGTGGTAGTTTATGCTTGAAAATATCAGAATATCCATTCAGGGAATCTGGTCTCACAAAATGCGCTCCTTTCTGACGATGCTTGGCATTATCATTGGTATTGCATCTATCATTGCGATTGTTTCGACACTGAAAGGAACAAATGAGCAGATCAAAGAAGATCTGATTGGTGCGGGCAATAATACTGTTTCCATTACACTCAATTATGGAGATAATGCTTACGATTCCGAATATGGAATGGGAGATGGGACAGCGGCTCCGCTCCTCTCAGATGAGCAGAAAGAAGATGTCCGCAAACTGGATCATGTAGAGAATGCGACATTTTTTTACAGTCGTTCTTATGCGAGCAATGTCTATTATCAGAATGCCAGTTTCCAGGGTGGAAGTATTTATGGAATTGATATGGATTATCTGGAAACCCGTGGATATATGGTGAGATCGGGAAGAGGTTTTGTACAGAAAGATCTTACCGAAATGCGAAAAGTTGTCCTGGTGGATGACAATGCAGCAGAGAATCTGTTTGCAGGAGAGAATCCGGTAGGTAAGACGATTGAGATCGGTTCCGAACCTTTTACAGTTGTCGGGGTTGTTCAGCAGAGCGATGATTATCTTCCGACGATCAAAACGATCGATGAGTTCAATGAATATTATCAGACGATCATGGGAACGATCATGATTCCGGAAACCAGCTGGCCGACAGTTTTTCAGTTTGACGAGCCGCAGAATGCAGTGATCCGTGCAGATTCTACAGACAATATGAGTTCTGCCGGAAATGCAGCGGCGGAAGTTATGAACCAGGGAATCGATACAAATTCTTCCAAGTTCAAATACAAGGCTGACGATGTGATGCAGCAGGTAAGAAACATGCAGAAACTCAGCGAAAGCACCAATACACAGCTGATCTGGATCGCAAGTATTTCTCTGCTGGTAGGCGGTATCGGCGTTATGAACATCATGCTGGTATCTGTCACAGAGCGAACGAGTGAGATCGGTCTGAAGAAAGCAATCGGAGCAAGAAAAAAGGTCATTCTTTTCCAGTTCCTGACAGAAGCTGCCATGCTGACAAGTATCGGTGGTATCATTGGTGTTGTTGTCGGAATTGTCCTGTCGAAAGTGGTTTCCAAGCTTTCGGGAGCACCGACTGCGATCAGTATTCCGGCGATCATCGGATCAGTAATATTTTCCATGCTGATCGGAGTTATCTTTGGACTGCTCCCATCTGTTAAGGCAGCAGACCTGAACCCGATCGATGCGCTGCGAAGTGAATAATAAAATTACAAAATCGTTACTGCTGAAGTGAACAGTGACACAAAATCCTCTATGGTTCCCGGGAACTGTGGGGGATTTTTTATATAAAATGTAAAAAATATCCGGCTTTTATATTTTTAATTGAGATACCGGGTGAGATGTGCTAAACTATAAACAGTATGCAATGATTCAATAAGGATATAAGTATTGTTATCTGAAAACAGAAAAACATATGAGGAGATACAGTATGGGAAAAATTGCGATTGTAACAGACAGTAACAGCGGCATTACACAGGATGAAGGACGAGAGCTTGGAATTTCTGTCCTCCCGATGCCTTTTTATATTAATGATGTTATGTATCTTGAGGGGATCACACTTTCTCAGGAAGAATTTTATGAGAAACTCAAGAACGATGAAGCAATCTCTACCTCACAGCCAGGCCCGGCAGAAGTCTGCGGGCTGTGGGACAATCTTCTGGAGGAATACGATGAGGTTGTGCACATTCCGATGTCCAGCGGATTAAGTGCAGCCTGCGATACTGCAACAGCACTTTCCAGAGAATATGGCGGCAAAGTACAGGTTGTCAACAACCAGAGGATTTCCGTAACACAGCGTCAGTCCGTTCTGGATGCACTGGCACTGCGTGATGCAGGCAAGACAGCCGCAGAGATCAAAGAAGTTCTCGAAGCAGAAAAAATGGAATCCAGTATCTACATCACACTGGAAACGCTGAAATACCTCAAAAAAGGAGGCAGGATCACTCCGGCGGCAGCTGCGATCGGAACCGTCCTCAACCTGAAACCGGTCCTTCAGATCCAGGGAGAGAAACTGGATGCCTATGCCAAGGTAAGAGGCAAGAAGCAGGCGAAGAAGGTCATGCTCAAAGCAATGAGAGAAGACTGGGACAGCCGTTTTAAGGAATATGCAGAAGCAGGAGAGATGTGCCTCCAGATGGCATACACAGGAAACAAAGAAGAAGCAGAGGAATTCAAGAACGAAGTTCAGGCGTCATTCCCAGGTCTGGACATCCATATGGATCCGCTTTCTTTAAGTATAGCCTGCCACATCGGACACGGAGCACTCGCCGTAGCCTGCTCCAAAAAAGTAACTGTAAAATAAGGAGAATAAAATGAAAAAACTTATGGAATTAATGGCAGAGGAACTTGCTTCTGCTTTTGAAAAAGCCGGATATGATCCGTCATACGGCAAAGTAACCGTTTCCAACCGTCCTGATTTATGCGAATATCAGTGTAACGGAGCAATGGCAGGAGCCAAAGCTTACAAGAAAGCACCGTTCATGATCGCAGATGATGTAGTTGTATATCTTAAGGACAGCAAGATCTTTTCTATGGCAGAAGTTGTAAAACCAGGTTTCATCAACCTCAGAGTCAGAGAGGAATTCCTTGCAGAATATCTTAAGGAAATGGAAGCAGATCCGAAATACTCTGTCAGGACAGCAGAGACACCAAAGACCATTATCATCGACTACGGCGGACCAAACGTAGCAAAACCGCTCCACGTAGGACATCTTCGTTCTGCGATCATCGGAGAGAGTATCAAACGTATCGGCAGATATGTAGGACATAAGGTGATCGGTGACGTACATCTCGGTGACTGGGGACTCCAGATGGGGCTGATCATCACAGAACTCAAATACCGCAAACCGGAGCTTGTTTATTTTGACGACAGCTATCAGGGAGAATATCCGCAGGAAGCACCGTTCACCATCAGCGAACTGGAAGAGATCTATCCATGTGCAAGCGGCAAATCCAAAGTAGATGAGGAATACCGTAACGAGGCACTTGAGGCAACGCATCAGTTACAGCAGGGAAAACCAGGCTACATGGCTCTCTGGAACCACATCATGCAGGTTTCTGTAACTGACCTTAAGAGAAACTACAGCAACTTAAATGTATCCTTCGACCTCTGGAAAAAGGAATCCGATGCACAGCCATATATCCCGGATATGGTCCAGATGATGAAAGACCAGGGCTTCGCATACGAAGATCAGGGAGCACTCGTTGTAGATGTCAAAGAAGACACTGACACCAAAGAAATCCCGCCGTGCATGCTTCTCAAATCCGACGGAGCATCTCTTTATACAACCACAGACCTTGCAACAATCGTAGAACGAGTAAAACTCTTCGATCCGGATGAGATCCTCTACGTCGTAGACAAACGCCAGGAACTCCACTTCATCCAGGTATTCCGCTGTGCAAGAAAGACAGGCCTCGTAAAACCAGAGACAGAACTTTCCTTCCTTGGATTCGGTACCATGAACGGAAAAGACGGCAAACCATTCAAGACAAGAGACGGCGGTGTTATGCGTCTTGAAAACCTGATCGCAGACATCGACGAAGAAATGTTCCATAAGATCGTCGAAAACAGAAGTGTCAAAGACCAGGATGCCCGGGAAACAGCCAAAGTAGTAGGTCTCTCCGCAATCAAATACGGCGACCTCTCCAACCAGGCAACCAAAGACTACGTCTTCGACATCGACCGCTTCACCTCCTTCGAAGGAAACACAGGTCCGTACATCCTCTACACAATCGTACGAATCAAATCCATCCTGAACCGTTACAAAGAAGAAGGTGGAAACCTTGAGTCCGGAGAACTCCTCCCGGCAGTAAACACCAGCCAGAAAAACCTCATGCTGGAACTGACCAAATTCGGAAGCACCATCGAAAACGCCTTCGAAGAAAAAGCACCACACAAAATCTGCGCTTACATCTACGAAGTCTCCAACGCCTTCAACAGCTTCTACCACGAGACCAAGATCCTGAGCGAAGAAAACCAGGCCCAGAAAGAATCCTTCCTCAAACTCCTGAGCCTCACCAAAAACATCCTAGAAACCAGCATCGACCTCTTAGGCTTCTCAGCTCCAGACCGCATGTAACTAAGGTTTTTAACACACTTTACAACCTACCAATCCCAGGAAACAGCCACATCGCCATCAAAGATGGCCGATCGCTGTTTCCGTCCCCTTTACGACAACGCTGCCCACACAAAGCGTGGCCGAAAAAGGGGGTGCCCGAGGGGGAAAAAACGGCCTTCGCAACTTTGAGTGCGTTCCCCCTCGGACGGTTTTGGGGTTAAAGAATAGAAAGCAGAAAGGAGAATAGTTATAGATTTAACCGGTAAAATCCTAAAGAACCGCTACTGCATCATATCCAAGATAGGAGAAGGCGGCGAAGGAATCACTTACCTCGCCCGCGATATGGACCTGGGTACTTTCTGGGCCGTCAAACAACTCCCCATCTCAAAGAAAACCGAAGCCAAACTTCTACGCAATCTTATCCACCCGTCCCTCCCAAGAATGACAGATTACACCGAACAAGACGATTCCTGCTACCTGATCATGGAATACATCAAAGGCAGATCCCTTGAATCCCATCTAAAAGAATCTTATCAATTTTCTTTCGACCAAATCTTAACGATCACCCAGACAATTCTTCAGATTTTTCAATATTTACATTCTCAGAAACCTCCCATTTATTACGGCGATTTAAAACCCGACAATTTAATGTATACAGAAAATGGAAAAATCTACCTGGTAGATTTTGGAAGCGCCCTGTGCAGCTACAAAACTGCAAGAAAAACGATAAAGGGCACAAAAGGCTACGCCGCCCCGGAGCAATACGCGGGCATCCTGACCGCACCCAGCGATTTCTACGCCCTCGGCAAAACACTGCAAAAACTTTGCGGAAAAAAGAAATACCACTATTATATCCGCTCCCCGCAATTCGCAAAATTCATCCACAAATGCTGCCGCCAGGCCCCAGACAAACGCTGGCAGAATGCAGAAAAAGCAGAAAAATATCTTGCAAAGATCAATCGGAAACCCTTCTCCCTGAAATCCGTCCTGGTTCCGCTCTGTGCCGCACTCCTCACCCTCCTGGCAGTTATCCACGGCGCAGAACAGCAGCCGGCACTTCCGGAATTCCAGAACGCACTGGCAACCGTAACAGCCAGATTTTACAGCATGGAATACCAAAATAGCGATAAAAAAACCAGAGAACTTTTCTGCCTGGATACAGAACGAAAGTTACAGCAGATGCTCAAACTCTACAGAAAAAGTGAAGAGCAGATCCGTCTTCTGGAATTACTGGCGTGGAACGGAGAACTGCTTGGCAAAGCAAACAAAGCAGAGTTTTATTACAGACAGCTGATCACATACGAACCGGAATACGGAGCAGGCTATCTAGAGTTTGGAAACTTCCTCAACAGACAGGGGCGATATGAACAGAGCATGGAGGTATACAGTGAATGGGAAAAACAGACATCAGAAAAGAAAACAGACAACAGTCGGATAACACAGGACCAGATAGAAGCATGGAAAAAAGAAGCAGACCAAAAATAAAAAAGAACTTTCTGGCAGGAATTCTGCTGTTGATATTTTTATTGCTCACAGTAAAGGTTGTCCAGGCGATCGAGCTGGGCGGCTTTGAGGTTGATATGGGAACAAGAAGTTTCGAGGATGATTCCAGCTGGGATCAGGAAGGAACTACAGGCAGGAAGACACCCTCTGACAATGATAATTATGACAACAGCAATAACTGGAGTAATAGTAACACAGATGATTTCTGGAATACAGGAGACGATTCTTCTGGCGCAGGTGCAGGAAGTTACACGAACGGAAACGCCAATACCGCACAGCCAGAGACAGACTGGAACGATTTTTTCTCAGCAGACTCGTATGAAGATGGAACTTCAAACAACACCGTGTCTCAAAATAACAGCTCAGAAACCGCCGGGGCTGCAGATCAGCAGAATAGTAACGATACCTTTTACAATATTGAAAATACAGAACAACAGATCTCAGACACATCTCCAACACCAATTCTTTCCCCCACACCGACAATGACACCAACCCCATCCATCAGTCCCACTCCGACCCCGGTCTCGGAAATCCAGAAAAATATCCTGACAGTTCCACAAAAAGAAGAAGAGCTTACCGAAGAAGAATGCCGCCAGAAAATGCAGCTCATTTACTGCAGAAAAGAGATCCGGAATGCAGCAGAGGCAGAAATCATCCCGGATCGATCACGTGTGATCGCAGTTGTCTCAATCCGGACAAATGGAAAAGAAGCAGACTGGCACTGGAGGGGCAGCAGGATCCTGCTGAAATTGAACCCACAGGAAATGCAGACAGAAATCGAGACAGCTGTAATGTGCAGGAAAGAATTGTCGTGGACGGAAGCAAAAAAGAATGCTATACTAACGTATAATATTTTTTGACAATGGAGGAAATTTATGTATAAAGCAATCTTTTTTGATCTGGATGGAACATTGACAGAGTCTGGTGAGGGAATCACCAAATCCGTTCAGTATGCACTGGAAAAGATCGGAAAACCGGAAGAAGACCTGGAGAAACTGAAAGTCTTTGTCGGACCGCCGCTCATGGAACAGTTCATGAAATATGCAGGCGTGGACGAAGCGACTGGACGCAAGGCAGTAGAATTTTACAGAGAACGATATGAAGTAAAAGGAATTTACGAGAATCATCCATATGAGGGTGTGGAGGAGATGCTTCAGGAACTGAAACGCAAAGGTTACATTCTGGCAGTCGCTTCTTCAAAACCAGAGTACTATGTAACGCAGATCCTCGATTATTTCAAACTGAGTTCTTATTTTGATGTGGTTGTAGGAAGCGAAATGAACGGTGCCAGAACAAGCAAATCCGAGGTGATCGAGGAAGCACTGAAACGCATCAACATGAGCGACAAACGAAACGAAGTTCTCATGGTAGGTGACAAAGAGCACGATGTCTTTGGCGCACGCGAAGCAGGACTTGACTGTGTGGCAGTTGCATATGGATATGGAACTCAGGAAGAACTGACAGAGGCAGCTCCTCTCAAGATCGTTGCCTCGGTTGACGACCTGCTTCATTTTTTCGACTGAGCCCTCTGCGTAAACAAAGCCGCATCCGCCGGATATGGAGAGTTCTTTATCCATGCGGAATCCATTTCCTGATCTCACAGATCATAGGGTATGCAGGAATCTGGCTTGCGATGCAGCTTTTGGGCGAAGGGGGAACGGAGGCTTATTATAATAATGCGATCCTGCTTACCGGGCTTACCGGACTTATCACTATGATTCCCTGTCTGTACTTTTACAGGAAGGACCGTCGGGCGAGAATAGCCGGCGGGCTGGTAACAGGACAGAAACCGAATCGGTTAAGCATTGGCGAATGCGGACTGATCCTGGTAATGGGAGCTGGTTTTGCGCAGTTTGCAAATATGTTCGTCAATATGATAGGTTCCTTTCTCAATGCAGAGGAATATCAGGAGACGATGAGCCAGCTGACGGATGGCAAGAGCATGTTTTTCCTGATCGTGTGCATGGGGATCATAGCACCACTCGCGGAGGAGATCGTGTTCCGCTGGCTGATCTACCTGAGACTCCGGGATTATATGCGCTCCGGTGCGGCAATCGTGATCTCCGGTCTGTTCTTTGGGATTTATCATGGAAATCTGGTGCAGGGTGTCTATGCAAGTATACTCGGATGTCTTTTCGCCTATTTTCTTGAACAGACAGGCAGCCTGTGGACAAGTGTCCTGCTCCATATGGGTGCCAATATATGGTCGCTGGTCCTTCCTGAACTGGCGGCATGGCTGCTTGATAAATATCCGATGGGAATCGCCGTGATGCTGGTTCTGCTTCTGGCTGGAATGTGCGCCGGGATCAGCTATTTCCGGAACCGTCCGGATACAGAACAGCGAAGGATCATATAAGAAAAAGAAACTTCTGGAATGAGATTTTATTCCGGGAGTTTTTTTATTGCCCGAACGGCTCAAACCGGCTTTATGGAAATTTTAGATTTGAAAGTATTGTCTGAAAGGCATGGATATGCTAGAATGAGTGTATTAAAACAATTGGTACACTATATACACATAGAAAATGCAGGAGAGGAGGACCTATGATCGTTTTAGACTATCAGGACAGGCGGCCGTTGTACGAACAGGTAACAGAGAAATTTCGGACGCTGATCTATCAGGGCGCACTGCCGGCTGATTCCAGACTTCCATCTGTACGGCAGCTGGCAATAGAACTGTCGATCAACCCAAACACGATCCAGAGAGCGTATATGACGCTGGAGCAGGAAGGACTGATCTATCCGGTGAAAGGCAAGGGGAATTTCGTGGCAGACACACAGAAGATACAGGAAAAATACAAAGAAGATTTTCGCAGCGAATTTCTCGAACTGGTAAAGCGAGGCTGTCGAAGTGGATTTGAAGAAAAGGAACTGCTCACATTAGTACAGAGAGGGTACAAGGAGGAACAGAAATGATAGAGATCAGAGAGTGCAGCAAGGCATTTGGAGCACTTCAGGCGGTCAATAACGTTTCCATGGATATTGGAGAGAGGGAAGTGTTCGGACTGGTTGGAAGCAATGGCGCAGGAAAAAGTACCCTGCTTCGAATGGTAGCAGGAATCCTGAAGCCAGATAAAGGCAGCATCACCGTTGACGATATGGAAGTCTATGACAATGAAACTGCGAAAGAGCTGTTTTTTTACATATCTGATGACTGCTATTTTCCGACAAATTTTACACCGGCAGATATGGCGGCTTTTTACAGGCTTCATTATCCGAAGTTTGAGATCCAGCGTTTTTCCAAACTGATGCGGCAGTTCCGGCTTGATGAGAAACAGCGGATCAGCAGTTTTTCGAAAGGAATGAAGAAGCTGCTCATGGTACTTCTGGGAATCAGTGCAGGAACGAAATATCTTCTCTGCGATGAAACTTTTGACGGACTGGATCCGGTGGTGCGGCAGGGTGTCAAGAGCCTTTTTGCAGCAGAGATCCTGAGCCGGGAATTCACACCGGTCCTCGCATCACATAACTTGAGGGAACTTGAGGATATCTGTGACCATGTGGGTCTTTTGCATAAGGGCGGCATGATCCTCAGTAAAGATCTGGAAGACATGAAATTCCATATCCACAAGATCCAGTGTGTATTACAGGATAAGAAACTGGAAGACGCACTCAGGAAAGAACTGGATGTCCTCAAAATCGATCATCAGGGATCCCTCACGCTTATCACTGCAAGGGGGACAAGGACAGAGATCATGCACAGGATCCAGGAAAAAAATCCACTGTTCTGCGAGGTACTTCCACTGAGTCTGGAAGAAATTTTTATCAGTGAAACGGAGGTGGCTGGTTATGAGATCCAGAATCTTTTCTTCTAAATATATCAAAACGGTATCCAAAGGACAGGCATGGATACCGGCGTTTCTGACACTTGGATTTATCCTGGCATTTCCGGTGATAGGACTGGAGAAACTGGGATCCTGGAGAAATCTGGGATATACGCAGGATCAGATCACACTTTTGTATTATCGTTTGTGGAAGGATGGATTTGTCCTGACAGGAATGGCTGTTGCGATGGCGGCAGGATTTATGAATGCAGTAAATGGATTCCTGTATCTGTATTCCAGAAAGAAAACGGATTTTTATCACAGTCTTCCAATGAAACGGTCAGAACTTTTTGCAGAAAAGGCAGGAATGGGACTGATCTACTATCTGGTACCATATATCGTTATAGAATTTCTGACAGTCTGTGTTGGGGCAGCGAGGGGGCTTTTCAGCCTGGAACTTATGGGAATGGCAGTAAAAATGCTGTGCCTTCACCTGCTCGTTTATCTGATGATCTACTTCAGTGTTGTACTGGTCTTGTGTATAACGGGAAATATGCTGATGGGAATCCTGACTTTGGGTGGAATGTATCTGTACGGGATCGCACTGGAATTTGTCCTGGCGGCATGCGGACTTACTTTTCTGGATACTTTTATAGATAAGAGATATGGGATCATGGCATTTCTTTTGAAGGATGCTTCGCCTGCGGCATTTGCATTCAGTCTGGCAGATGCCTACTCAGCCGGACACGCGGCGAAATATCTTGTGACACTTGTGATCCTTATCGTTGTACTGGCAGTTCTTTCCTGGATCGCCTATGAAAAAAGACCTTCTGAGGCAGCAGGAAGATCCATGGTATACAGATGGGTAGCAGTACTGGTGAAATTCATGGTCGTGATCCCGACAGGACTGGCAGTGGGCTGGATCTTTTATCCGCAGGCAGATGGAGGGACAAAACTGATCTGGTGGGTGTTCGGCCTGATCCTGGGAACGGTACTTTCACATGGTATGATAGAAATTATCTACCATATGAGCTTCCAGAAATTTTTTGCAAAAAAAATGCAGCTTGTACTGGCAGGAGTGCTTGTGTTCGGCTGTGCGATGATCTATCAGAAAGATCTTCTTCATTTTGACAGCTATCTTCCGAAACAGCAGGAGCTTGCATCCGTGAGTCTCAGCAACGGTTTTGACATGGATTATTATTCTCATATAGAAAGGTCAGCAGATGGGAACTTTTATGCTCTGACAGATAATTATAACTGGTATGATCCGTCAAATGCACTGACAGGAGCAGAGGGGATCGGGGACGAAACATACAAAGCTCTTGAAAATATCGTAAAAGACAGCCCGAATGTTGATACAGAGCAAAAGAGATCAGCGTTTATTTCTGTGAAATATACCTTGAAATCCGGGCGGGTCGTATGCAGAGGCTACTGGGCTGATGTACAGAATCTGAAATCTCTGATGAAAGGACTCTACGCAGAAGAAGATCTCAAAGAGAAGAAATATGAATTTCTGGATCTGGATGAAAAATATCTGACCAGAATAGGTATGACGGATGCAAGTGGAATGGGGTACGATATCTTCCAGAATGACAGCAGACAGAAACAGGAACTTCTCGATGCATTGAAAAAAGATATAGAGTCAGCATCAGCAGAAGAGATGGTGGAAGAAACAACGATCCGGCTTGATTTTAATTATGTACTTCCGGTCAGAAATGATGTAAACAGTCTTGTGCCGGGGCAAAATAAGGAAGAGGTTACGTATGCAGACTGGAACCTTGGAGTTCCACCTTCTTTCAAAAATACGCTTGCAATTCTTGAAAAAACAGGATATCCTCTGACCATAGAAGAACTGGATATCAACAAGATCTCACTGACTTATTACGAAGAGGAAGATGCTTCCACACAGGAAGAAGTTTCTTATACGAAACCGAAGGAAATAAAAGCAATCCAGAATGCACTGATCCTGGAGCAGACTGACTACGCAAGCGGTGATACGAAAGTAGTTTCCAATGTAATTGTTACTGTTTATACGGAAAAGGGAGAGACGGTGAATTCCATGGTATTAAAGAGCGCAGATGTGCCGGATTTCGTACTGGATAAAATGCAGGAACTTGGGATCAGCCCGGAGTTTTCTGATGACAGTGACGATGACGGCGATACAATAACAACATACCAGAAGACCATAAACAGTTCGGGCAGGTGGCTCGCCTGGTTTGGAAAGTGAGACAGAATGAGGAGTAATTATGGCAAAAGCAGTAAGGCTGGACAAATTTCTCGCAGATGCGGGGAAGGGAACCAGAAGTGAAGTAAAGAAATTTATACAGAAAGGACAGGTTCAGGTCAACGGGGTACCGGCGAAGAAGCCGGAACTTAAAGTCGATCCGGACAAGGATGCAGTCGTGCTGGCAGGCGAGACGGTCGGCGCAGCACCGGAGTTTGTCTATTATCTTCTGAACAAGCCGGCAGGCTGTGTCAGCGCAACAGAGGACCGCAACGACAGAACCGTTATGGAATATGTGCCATCTGACAGGAAGGGACTTTTTCCGGTAGGACGTCTCGACAAGGACACAGAAGGCCTGCTTCTGATCACCGACGATGGAATGCTTGCACATGAACTGCTTGCTCCGGGAAAACATGTGGATAAGACCTATTTTGTCAGAGTAGAAGGAAACGTGACACCGGAAGCAGTTGCGAAACTTGAAGAAGGCGTGGACATCGGAGAAGCAAAGCTGACTATGCCGGCAAAAGCAGAGATTGTAGGCGGAAGCTTTGAAGAGACAGACGGATCTTTCGGACAGACAGCACGTGTCCGCAGAGAAAATCTCCCGGAAGTCTACACAGAACTCCATCTGACGATCCACGAGGGAAAATTCCACCAGGTCAAACGGATGATGGAAGCTGTCGGAACCCCGGTCATTTACCTCAAAAGGCTCTCCATGGGAACGCTCACTCTCCCGGATGATCTCAAAAAAGGCGAATGCCGTCCGCTGACAGCGAAAGAAGTAACAGAACTGAAAGAAAGCGTAAAACGTTAAAGAATCAGTAAAATTCATAAGAAAAAGTGCGAAAACCCTCTTTACACGGAGGGTTTTCTTATGCTATACTCTAGGAGTTGCAATGTGCGTAAAGACGCACAAATAAAAAGTCACGTACAGAGATTCCGATGGATGGTGCCCTTACGGTGTGAGGTTGGGTCCGGATAGAAAGTGATCTGTGCGGAAGAATTTAACCAAAAAGGAGAAAAATCATGAGCGTTATTTCAATGAAACAGCTTTTGGAAGCAGGTGTTCATTTCGGACATCAGACAAGAAGATGGAACCCTAAAATGGCTCCGTACATCTACACAGAAAGAAATGGTATCTATATCATCGACCTTCAGCAGTCTGTAGGTATGGTTGACGATGCTTACAATGCAGTAGCTGATATCGTAGCTAACGGCGGAAACATCCTTTTCGTTGGTACTAAGAAACAGGCTCAGGACGCTATCAAAGTTGAAGCAGAGCGCTGCGGACAGTACTATGTAAACGAGAGATGGCTTGGTGGTATGCTTACAAACTTCAAGACAATCCAGAGCCGTATCGCAAGACTGAAACAGATCGAAGCTATGGAAGCTGACGGAACTTTCGAAGTACTTCCAAAGAAAGAAGTTATTGAATTAAGAAAAGAACTTGCTAAACTGCAGAAGAACCTTGGTGGTATCAAAGAGATGAAACGTCTCCCAGACGCAATCTTCATCGTTGACCCTAAGAAAGAGAGAATCTGCGTTCAGGAAGCTCATACATTAGGTATTCCGCTTATCGGTATCTGCGATACTAACTGTGATCCGGAAGAACTTGACTATGTAATCCCGGGTAACGATGATGCTATCCGTGCCGTAAAACTGATCGTTTCCAAAATGGCAGACGCTGTTATCGAAGCAAATCAGGGAACAACAGAAGCTGAAGAAGCAGAAGTTGAGGAAGCTACAGAGGAATAATTAATTTAATAATTCCAGGAGGAAAATACAATGGCTATTACAGCAGCTCAGGTAAAAGAATTAAGAGAAATGACTGGCGCCGGAATGATGGATTGTAAGAAAGCTCTTACAGCTACAGAAGGTGACATGGACAAAGCAGTAGAATTCCTGCGTGAAAAAGGTCTTGCTACCGCTCAGAAGAAAGCAAGCCGTGTTGCAGCAGAAGGTCTTTGCAAGACTCTCGTTGCTGATGACGCTAAGAGCGCAGTTGTTGTAGAAGTTAACTCTGAGACAGACTTCGTTGCTAAGAACGAGAAATTCCAGAGCTATGTTGCAGATGTTGCAGCACAGGCACTTACTACTTCCGCAGCAGATATCGATGCTTTCCTTGCAGAAGCATGGGCACTTGACACAACCAAGACTGTAAAAGAAGCTCTTGCAGCTCAGGTTGCAGTTATCGGTGAGAACATGAACATCAGAAGATTCGCTCAGGTGAAAGAAGAGAACGGTTTCGTTGCTTCCTACACACATATGGGCGGAAAGATCGGCGTTCTTGTAGACGTTGAGACAGATGTTGTTAACGATGCAGTTAAAGAAATGGCAAGAAACGTAGCAATGCAGATCGCAGCTCTGAAACCGCAGTACACATGCGACAGCGAAGTAAGTGCTGAGTACATCGAGCATGAGAAAGAAATCCTTCTTGCTCAGATCCAGAACGATCCTAAGGAATCCCAGAAACCGGAGAAGGTTATCCAGGGTATGATCACTGGACGTATCAAGAAAGAACTCAAAGAAATCTGCCTTCTTGACCAGGTATACGTTAAAGCAGAAGACGGAAAACAGTCCGTTGGTAAATACGTAGAAGAAGTTGCAAAAGCAAACGGCGCTAAGATCACAATCAAAGGTTTCGTTCGTTACGAGACAGGTGATGGTATCGAAAAACGTCAGGATGACTTTGCAGCAGAAGTTGCAGCTCAGGCCGGAATGTAATCTGTAAAGATTAGATATCTATCATAATTCAACTACTAAGAGGCCCTGGAGGTCTTATAGCACTACATTTTGGAGTGCGTATAAGGCTTTCGGGGCCTCTTTTTCAATGGCTTGAGGAGTAAGTAAAAGCAACGCATGCCTGAAACGCATACCACAGCATATAAGATAAGCATTTTACAATTCATCTTTTCTGTACTAGAATATAGCAGGTGAAAATCAGAAAGGATGGAGAAACCTATGTTTTCAAATAAAGATCTGAAAAATCTGATCGTGCCGTTGTTTCTGGAGCAGCTTTTGATGGCACTGGTGGGGATTGCGGATGTTTTTGTGATCGGGTTTGTGGGGGAAGCGGCGGTGTCGGGCGTTTCACTTGTGAACTCATTTAACACGATTTTTCTTAATCTGTTTACGGTGCTGGCATCGGGCGGCGCAGTTGTGATCAGTCAGTATATCGGTCATAAGGACAAAGAACACGCGGGACAGGCGGCGAGTCAGCTTTTGACTGCATCGGTGATCCTGTCTGTGGTCATATCTGTGGTGATCCTGCTGACGAATGCTTCCCTGATCGGAATCTGGCTGAATCTTGGCGTGATCGGAATCGCATTTGCGATGTGCCTGGACTGGTCGGTACGTGGAATTATCTTTTGGTGGAGATTTAAGCAGGGAAAATGGAAGATATTTAAAGTAATTTGAAAAATGCAGGAGTTGATGAAAATAAGTCAACTCCTGCGTTTGAATATCTATGAAATGGATAGCCTTTGTAATATAAATTCTGAAAGATATTTAGCAGTTCCGTCAATTCCAAGAACGCTACTGTCAACGAGTAATTCGTTATGCTGTATATCGTCTGGAACATATTTGGCATAGCGAAGATGATAGGCTGTACGTGCTTTGTCAACTTCTGTTATCATTTTCTGAGCTTCTTGCGGTTCCATATGAAGATTTTCTACACAATTTCGATATCGGGCCTCGAAAGGAGCATAGATAAAAATACGGAACAGGCGCGGATGATTACGTAAAACATAATCAGAACATCTTCCTACAATGATACAGTTCTGTGTATCGGCGAGCTTACTGATGATTCGCCTTTGAGATTCGAAAATATTGTCCTGCACGGAAGTTGTACCATGACCGAGAGGATATTTCATACTGAAAAAAGATGTCTTTGCAGTTTCTTCTTCTTCGCTGATTTTGGAAACTGGCATCTTAGTTTCTTTTGCTACAGAGTCGACAATATCTCTGTCATAGTATTCTACGCCAAGAATCTCTGACATTTTACGTGCAATGGGACGTCCAAGACTTCCGAATTGACGATTGATGGTAACGACATATTTTTCCATAAGCTACCTCCTGTAAGATTAGAGTCTGTTAAATGCTTTTTCAAATGCTTCCAGTGTAAAATCAATAACTTCGTCATCATCAGCAACACTCATGTTGTAACGGTTACACGGTTTATTGTAAATTCCCTCCAGAAGAAGCGCGTAGTCCATTTTTTTACGAAAATTAAAGTCAGATTTCTGCAGATCACGGTATGTTTGGATTTCATCCAGTTGTGTGACAACAATATTAAACATAGAGCCGAGACCTGGAGTGAGGATTTTTACACCATGTTTAGCAAAGATTTCTGAGATTCCCTTTTTGAGATCATTGGTATGCTGGATCATTGTATCAAATTCTTTTTCAAGGACATTGATCGTTGCCAGACCTGCATTTAAGATCATAGGATGTCCATTATATGTTCCACTGTGATAAAGAATTTCAGCAGCAGATGATTTTGTGTTGCTGTTGTCCAGGATATCAGAACCCTGAGGAGCAGCCATTGCCATAATATCTGCTCTTCCTCCAACAATTCCGACAGGGAATCCGGCGCCGATTACTTTTCCGAGAGCGGTAAGATCTGGTTTGACGCCATAATATTTCTGGGCGCCGCCAAGAGTAACACGAAAACCTGTTTTGACTTCATCCATGATCATAAGGATTCCGAGTTCCTTAGTAAGAGCACGAATTCCGTGCATAAAATCTTTGGTAGCCGGGATGGTTCCACCAAATACCGGTTCCATGATAACTGCTGCAATTTCATCTTTGTGTGAGGTAAGAATTTCGCGGCAGGAGTCAAGATCATTGAATGGAAGCACAATTGTGTCATCAAGCTGCCTTGGCGGGAGTCCGGCAGATTCAGGGACGCCTGTCGGATGATGGATGTCACCGGCTTTGTGAACATCTGGATTTACACTGACGAGAACTTCATTATAACCGCCGTGATAATGTCCTTCGAATTTTGCGATTTTGTATTTACCGGTAAATGCATATGCGGTACGGATGCAGAGCAGAGTAGCTTCTGTTCCGGAATTGGTATAACGAAGCATCTCAATGGAAGGATAGTATTCTTTTATTTTTTCAGCGAAAGTAGCTTCCAGTTCATGCGGAGTTCCATAGAGCATGGTTCCATGTGTAGCGAAATATTCCTGAATAGAATCAAGGACTTCTCTGCGTTCATGTCCAAGAATAAGCGGACCATAAGATAAAACATAATCGACATATTTATGATCATCCAGATCTGTCAGCCATGCACCGTGTCCTTCTTTCATAAAAAGAGGAAAAGGAGCAAAAAATTTTACATTGGCTGTGATGCCACCAGGGATATCTTTACATGCTTTTTCATAAGCTTTCTGAGAAGCTGGATTTCTTTTGGCATATTCCTGCATCAGTTCTTCAAGATTCATAATCATACACTCCTTTTTATAAGCAATCTCGTTAGTAGTTGTGCCTATTATATTTCTGGAAAAAAGAAAAGTCAATAAAAATTTCAAAAAAAATAAAATGTAAAAAAAGTTACATTTACAACACGATATATGTTATGCTAAAATAAAAACAGAAAAAAGCACAGAAAGCAGAGGGGTGCCATATGCTCAGAGAAAAAATTACAGAAAAATATGAAGAAATGAGTAAAACACAGAAAAAGATCGCGAACTATATATTAAAAAACATGACCAGCGTATCGTACCTAAGCATTCAGAAATTAGCGCAGGAGACAGAAACAAGTGAGGCAAGTATTATTCGATTTTGTACTTTTCTTGGATATCGTGGGTTCCCGGATTTCAAAGAAGAAATTCAGAAAATGACTAAAGAAGAAATAAGTATGAGAAAACGAGTGGAGATTTCATATAAAGCTTATAATGAAAAAGAAGCAGGTGTTGCAGAAATCTTCGAACAGGAAAAAAACAGGATTGATGCAACCCTGGAACATCTTAACATGGATGATTTTTTTTCAACCTGTAATAAACTGATTCTGGCAGAACGAATCTTTATTATTGCGTCCAGAAGTGCAGTTGCACTGGGAGAATTTTTTGCATATTATTTGAATATGTGCAGAAATAATGTGATAATGATTACAGATATGAATCATATGTCTGATGTTCTGAGCACGGTTAATGACCGTGACGTGGTTATAGGGATAACCTTTGACAGATATTCCAGGTTTACGACTGAGATGTTCCGGTATGCGTTTGAGAAAAAAGCACTGACAGTAGCGATCACAGATACTATGTTGTCTCCGATCATAAAGAGTGCAGCATACGGTTTTTTAACCGAGACATCCATGCCAACGTATATAGATTCTTTTGTAGCTCCACTGACATTGATTAATGCATTTCTGACAGAAATAGGAAGAAATCGGACACTGGAGCTTGGACAGAGAATGCAGGAACTGGAAAAGTTTCATGAAAAGTTTAATGTTTTTGAATAAAAATAATCAAAAATTATTTTATGAAATAAAAATTTCATTTTAGTATTGACAAATAATGATTTGCGTTTTATTATTGGTGTCAACATAGAAATCTGCAAAGGCGTAGATGCAAAAGCATCTGCGTCTTTTCTTTTTCTAGTAGTATTAACCACAAAAGATTACGAAGGAAAAGCAGGAGGAACTTTATTATGAAGAAAAAATTACTTAGTATTGCATTAGCAGCAGTTATGACAATGAGTTTTGCAACAAGTGTATTTGCAGCGGATGGAGAAAAAGATTATAAAGGTTCTATGGATGGCGTTTCGCTCAAGGTTGGAACCGACACAAGTTTCGTACCATTCTGTTTCCCGGATGACAATAATGTCTATACAGGATTTGATATTGATCTTCTTGCAAAACTAAGTGATTATCTGGGATTTGATTATGAATTATCTCCGATGGATTTTACAGCACTTCTGATGTCTGTACAGACTGGAAAGCTGGATATGGGAATGGCTGGCATCACCATTACAGATGAAAGAAAAGAAGTCATGGATATTTCTGATCCATATTATGATGCAGGTCTTCAGATTTTTGTAAAAGATGATAATGATGAGATCAAGAGTCTGGAGGATCTGGAAGGAAAGACAATAGCATTAAAAGAAGGCACTGCTGCAGTAGAATATGTAAATAATAATGTGTCTGACTGTAAAACAACAACATTTCCGAATATTGATTCAGCTTACCTTGAAGTACAGAGAGGCGCAGCAGATGCAGTTGTATATGATGCACCGAACATGCTGTATTATATTTCTCAGAATCCAGACAGTGGATGTAAAGTGGTTGGAGACTTGATGGATGGCTGTCAGTATGGAATTGTCCTGCAGAAAGGTTCTGAGTATACGGAAGAAATCAATGGAGCACTGGCTGCGTTTAAAGAAGATGGAACTTATGATGAACTTTACACCAAATGGTTTGGTGACGATGAAAGTGCTGAATAATAAATATTTATGATGCAGGGAGGGACTGTTATGGATTTTAAATGGAGTTTCACAATTACAGTGATTCCGACATTATTGGAAGGCTTAAAAATGACAATGCTGATTGCAGTATTGGGAATTCTGTTAGGATTTGTAATAGGCCTTCTGGGTGGTCTTGCCAGAAGTGGAAAAAATAAGATCCTTTATAGAATTGCCGGAGTATATGTAGCAATTATCAGAGGAACACCACTGATGGTGCAGGCACTGTATCTGTATTTTGCCATTCCAATGATGTTGAATTTTAATTTACCGGCAGTAACCGCAGGAGTTTTGGCAATCGGGCTGAACTCAGGTGCGTATATTTCAGAAATTGTGCGTGGTGCTATTCAGTCAATTGATGCTGGACAATATGAAGCAGGAGAATGTCTGGGACTTGGAAAGGCACAGGTTATGATAAGTATCATTTTGCCGCAGGCATTCAAACTGATGATTCCGAGTTTATGCAATCAGTTTATTATCAGCGTAAAGGATACGTCACTTATGACTGTGATCGGAGTTGCAGAAATGACACATCAAGCTTCACAGGCAGTTTCCTCTACTTTCAGGACGGTAGAAATCTACACTGCGCTTGCAATCATGTATTTCCTTTTGAATACGCTTTTATCAGCATTGTTATCACAGCTGGAAAGGAGAATGAAATAATGGCAGATCCGATTATTAAAGTAGAAAAGCTTTCAAAATCCTTTGGTGAGCTGGAAGTATTGAAAGACATTAATATGGAAGTAAAAGAAGGAGAAGTTATCAGTGTGATCGGACCGTCTGGTTCTGGTAAGAGCACTTTTCTCAGATGCATTAATTTGCTGGAAACGCCCAATTTTGGAAAAATATATTATGAAGGACAGGTTGTAAATGATGCAGCTTACGACAGAAAAAAACTTCATCGAGAAGTGGGAATGGTGTTCCAGAGATTTAACTTGTTTCCACATAAATCAGTAATTGATAATATTACACTTGCACCAAATAAATTGAAGCTTGCTTCAAAAGATGAGAATCGTGCAAGAGGCATGGAACTGTTGAAAAAAGTAGGGCTGGAGAAAAAAGCAGATGAGATGCCGTCGAATCTTTCTGGTGGACAGCAGCAGCGTGTGGCAATTGCGAGAGCACTGGCAATGAATCCTAAAGTGCTGTTGTTTGACGAACCAACTTCTGCTTTGGATCCGGAACTTGTAGGTGAAGTATTGAAAGTTATGCAGGATCTGGCAGAAGAAGGCATGACGATGATAGTGGTAACACATGAGATGGGATTTGCCAGAGAAGTTTCAAATCATCTGATATTTATGGAAGGTGGATATATTGTAGAAGAGGGAAATCCAAAAGAAATATTTGCAAATCCAAAAAATGAACGAACAAGGCAGTTTTTATCAAGTGTATTATGAGGAGAGCAGAGAAAATGAAATTAGCATTGATTCAGTTACATTCAAAACCGACAGAGGTCAAAGAGAATGTGGAAAAAGGAATTAAAATGTATCAGGAGGCAGTGCAGGGTGGTGCCGAGCTTGTCGTTTTTCCAGAATTATGGACATGTGGATATTATCTGGAAACTTTTGATTTTGAAGCAGCAGTAGCCGAAAATGACTGGATACTGGAAAAGTTCAGAAGTCTGGCAAAAGAGAACGGAACTGTAATCGTACTTCCACTTCCACAGAAAAAGGAAGAAAAACTGTATATCGGACTTTACGTAATTGAAAAAGATGGAATGATCATTAAGGAATATCAGAAGTCATTTTTGTGGGGGCGTGAACAAAATTATTTTGTACACGGAAAGAGAGAATATGAACCGGTAGATACTTCTGTAGGCAGACTGGGACTGTTGATTTGTTATGATATTGAATTCCCGGAGCCATCAAGGGCCCTTGTATTGAAAGATGCACAGATTATTTTGGTTCCGTCTGTATGGAGTATTCCAGCACTGAACAGATGGCAGATACAGCTTCCGGCAAGAGCGTTGGATAATACAGTTTTTGTTGCGGGAATTAATAATGTTGGTGAGGGAGCCTGCGGACATTCAAAAGTAGTAAATCCAGATGGAGCGGTTTTGATAGAAGCAAGTGCGGACAGGGAAGAAGTGGTGCTGTGTGATGTGGATTATGAAAAAATTTCAGAAGTGAGAAGCAGAATTCCATATCTGGAAGAATATGATCCGAAACTTGCACCCCAGGCATAATATTTTGAAACTGAGAAAAGAATGAGAATCTGAAATTTGTAACCTTATAAAAATATGAACAAAATACCTTGAAACATAAAGTTCAGAGTGCTAACATAATGGAAATGTACCGGGAACTTTATGGGTTCAGGGTATTTTTGTGTTGCATATCGAGGAGATGTCAGAGGTATCTCCACTGATTATTTTGGGGAGGAAGAAAAACAAATGAAAGTTCTGGAAATCATATCGCCGGTACTGGTGATGATCATTCTTGGTATTTTATGCCGGAAATGGAAACTGCTCAACAAAAACGGCATCGACAACATGAAAGCACTGGTCACAAATATCATGCTTCCGGTAGCAATCTTTCACGCGCTGGCTACGTCGGATTATGGGGCAGAAACGGCGAAACTGGTTGGGATCATGTTTATCATGCTTGTGGTATCTTTTAGCATTGGATTTCTTATGAAACCGCTCATGACCGAAAATTACCGCAAGTATCTGCCGTTCATGGTCAGCGTGTATGAGGGCGGTTCGATGGCATATCCTCTGTACACAAGTCTCTGCGGACAGGAAAACCTGTCACAGATCGCAGTTCTTGATATTGCGGGATTGCTTTTTGGATTCAGTATTTATATGGGAATGCTTGGACAGACCGAGAACGGTGAAAAGATCAATGTAAAGAATCTTGCAGTAAGTGCAGTAAAAACACCGGCATTTATCGCAAGTGTTCTGGGAATCATCGCAGGATTGACAGGTGTGATCAAACTTCTGCTTGCAAGCCCGGCAGGCGGGATTTATACAAGCGTGGAAAGTATTCTGACCACAGCTCTGACAGCAATTATCCTGATCGTGGTAGGTTTCAGCATGGAGCTGACACCGGAACTTTTGGGACCGTGTATCCGGACGATCGTAATGCGTATTGTTCTGCAGGCAGTTATGATCGTGGGAGTACTTCTGGCGGTACATAGTTTTATCGGAAGTAATAAACTGCTGGATCTTGCTGTGATCACCTATATGTCTGCACCGGCAACATTCAGTATGCAGACATTCCTCAAGCGAGAAGACGGAAGCGCATATGTGTCTACAACAAACTCGCTGTATTGCATTGTGTCGATCGTGGTGTATATGATACTTGCGTTTTTTACATACTAAAAAATAATTATAAAAAAGTGCCATACGGAGCAGCAGAAATCCGTATGGCACTTTTTATATGCGTTGCATATAGCGAAAAAATAAACGGAATATTATCGGTGAATGGAAGAAAACGCAATACCAAATTCATGCAGAACGGGTCATGCTGGAAGCAGGAAGAGGCTTCTTGGAAGAAATCTGAAGTGAGGCATAAGCCTGCGCTACGTCTGTAGCAGTCATATGTTCCAGCTTTTGAAGAAATTCAGAAGAATCGTCCTGATCAGAGCTGAGGCAGAGTAACTGATGGAATAAATCGTAAGTCATAAACAATCCTCCTTTTTGAACGCTTTGACTAAGTTGCTATGTATAAAGTGAAATATAACGTTTTTATAATAATAACGCTTATAATATGAGAAAAAAATAGAAATAACGCCATATATATGGTAAAATAACGCCAGAATGCAAAGGAGTGAAAAGATGTTTCCGGAAGATATCATCATCACAGATACCAATAAAGAGGATGTATTTGAAATGCAGGAAGATTATCCATGTTGCTGCAGGGATGTCATTATTACAGAAAAAAGTATCCGGACTGTTCCGTGGCACTGGCATGAGGAACTGGAATTTCTTTATGTGCGGGAAGGAGAAATAGACTACTGGACGGCAGGAAACTATGTACACCTGAAAAAATCAGATGGCCTTTTTATCAATACGAATGTAATGCATCAGGTTATTTTTCCTGCTGATATAGAACATATCAGGAGCCAGGTCTTTATGATACGGCCAGAATTTCTGGCAGAAGAGGGCAGCCTTCTGGATAAGAAGTATGTTCGCTCTGTTCTGTATGATCATAAATTTCAGGCGGCGGTATTTCGCCAGGAAAGTGCAATACAGAAAAAAGTTTTGGAAAACATGCAGGAAATGAGCAGGATCTATGAGAAAAAAGCATTTGGATATGAGATGACATTTCGGAATAAAGCGGCAGATATGTGGATCGATTTTTTGCATATGCTCGGCGTGGAACCGGAAACTGCCAAACTTCGTACTTCAGAAAAAGAAGAACGTCTCAAAGAAATGCTGGTCTTTATTCATAAAGAATACAGAAATGAAATTTCACTGAGCGATATTGCGGATGCTGCAAAAGTCAGCAAAAGAGAAGCACTTCGATGTTTTCAGGAAGAAATCCATATTTCACCGGGTGCTTATCTCAAAGACTACCGCCTGCAGATGGCGTGTACCATGCTGAGAAATACCTCTGAGACGATCACGACAGTTTCCCAGAACTGCGGCTTTCATTCTGCCAGCTATTTCGGCAAAGTTTTCCGCAGTCAGATGGGATGTACGCCATATGAATTTCGAAACAGAAGCGTTTGACAGCAAAAGCAGGGTTTGCTACACTGAAACCATACCAGCAGAATTGCAGAAATCAGAGGAAGATACAATGAATTATAAAAGTGTAAAAATATCAGAAGATGCGAGAATCGCAAAGCAGTCGGTGATCACAGGAGATGTGACGATTGGGCGTGACAGTTGTGTACTTTACTTCGCAGTTGTCCGTGGAGATGAAGCTCCTGTTGTAATAGGGGAGGAATCGAATATTCAGGAGAACTGTACGGTTCATGTAAGCCGTGACATGCCGGTTCATATTGGAAACAATGTCACTGTAGGGCACAATGCAGTGATCCATGGCTGTACGATCGGAGACAGAAGCCTGATCGGAATGGGGGCAGTGATCCTTGATGGTGCAAAGATTGGAAACGACTGTATCATTGGAGCCGGAAGCCTTGTGACAAAGAATACTGTGATACCGGATGGTTCCCTCGTGATGGGAAGTCCTGCAAAGATCAAACGAAACCTTACCTGGGAAGAAAAACTGGGAATCCTTGAGAACAGCAAAGAATATGTTTCCGTGTCCAGAGAGATGCAGGAGCAGGGCGTATTATAAGCTGCCGTGAACGTAGTGGACAATAACTATTATAATTTACAGAGAGTGAGGAAAAATGCATGTCCTGTACAATAAGAAAAGCCACACCGCACGATCTTCCGAGAATCCGGGAGATCTACGAGAGGGCAAGACAGTTTATGAGAAAAAACGGTAACCATTCACAGTGGGGCAAGGGTGACGAACCGGAAGCTCTGATCGAAGAAGATATCCGCCAGGGAAATCTGTATGTACTGGAGGAAGCGGGCATTCATGCAGTATTCGCCTTTATTATAGGAGAAGATCCGACCTATCTGGAGATAGAAGAAGGCAGCTGGAAGTCAGAGGAACCTTATGCTGCTGTGCATCGGGTAGCCAGCGACGGAACCGTGCAGGGTGTCCTTGGTCACGTCATGGATTACTGCAGCGCACAGGTAGCACATCTTCGGATCGACACACATAAGGATAACAAAGTAATGCAGCACGTACTGGAAAAATACGGCTTCGTAAGCTGTGGTATTGTGCACGTGCCAGATGGAAGCCGGCGCATTGCATATGAACTGCTCCCGTAATATGTTTTTTGATAAAAACTTGCATTATCCTGCGAGAAGGAACATAATGTCAGAGGCGGTATGACCGCCGGTGGATTTTATAAATTGTATTAGGGGAAGTTGAGGTAGAAAAATGGAACAGCAACAGCATATGTTCACGAATCGTATGATCCGGAATCTGCTTATTCCGGTCGTGCTGGAACAGTTGTTGAACTCGATCATGGGAACTGCGGATACCATGATGGTAAGTAATGTCGGTTCGGCGGCAATCTCGGCGGTATCGTTGGTGGATTCCATCAACGTGCTCGTCATCCAGGCGTTTTCCGCACTGGCAGCAGGCGGCGCGATCGTCTGTGCACAGTATATCGGACAGAGAAACAAAGAAAAAGCAAACGAATCTGCAAGACAGGTGTTGTTTATCATCACAGCCATTTCAGTAGCGGTGAGTCTGATCTGCCTTGTTTTCCAGAAACCACTTCTGAGACTGATCTTTGGCTCAGTCGAAGCGGAAGTTATGAGGGCATCAGAAATTTATTTCTTTTATACAGCCCTGTCCTTCCCGTTTATCGCGGCGTATGATTCAGCAGCATCTATTTTCCGCGCGCAGGACAATACCAGAGGTCCTATGACCATTTCCATGATCTCCAATGTGATGAATATCGCCGGAAATGCCATTATGATCTGGGTTTTCCACATGGGAGTAGCAGGTGCGGCACTTTCTACATTGATCTCCCGTATTTTCTGTGCGGTAGTAGTACTGATCCAGCTTCGAAAAGAAAGGGAAGGTCAGGAGATCGTAGTACGTGATTATTTCAAGATTCGTCCGAACTGGTCCATGATAAAAAGAATTCTCGGAATCGGAATTCCATCCGGTGTCGAAAACAGTATGTTCCAGCTTGGCAAACTGGCGATCCAGTCCACGGTATCCACTCTGGGAACAGCAGCGATCGCAGCACAGGCAATGACAAACATTCTGGAAAACCTGAATGGTATTGCAGCAATCGGTGTAGGCGTAGGACTGATGACGATTGTCGGTCAGTGTCTCGGCGCAGGAAGAAAAGACGAGGCAGTCTACTACATAAAGAAGCTCTGCGTAATTGCAGAAATCGTAGTACTGACAAGCTGCCTGATCGTATTTGCACTGACAAAACCAGTCACGATCCTCGGAGGCATGGAAAAAGAAAGTGCAGATATGTGTTTCCATATGGTGATGTGGATCACGATCATGAAACCTATCGTATGGACCATGGCATTTGTACCGGGATATGGGCTCCGCGCGGCAGGTGATGTGAAATTTTCCATGATCACATCCTGCTGTACGATGTGGGCATGCAGATTCTGTCTCTGTGTATTTCTGATCAGAGTCATGGGCTTCGGTCCGATGGGCGTCTGGATCGGAATGTTCGCAGACTGGACTGTCCGCAGCATCATTTTTACCTGGAGATTCCACAGTCGCAAGTGGCTGCAGCATAAAGTAATCTAAAGAGAATATAAGGTATCAATTGCGAAGTCCGGCTTTCATGACAGAAAAAATGAAAGCCGGGCTTCTTCTATATAGAAACATTTTTTATAATTAATGCATAATTCTTATGAATATACATTTTGCTATTGCAGGATTTTGTGGTAGAATAGAGGGAAAATGAATAGTTATACATAGAAAGGAATCATTATTATGGAAAAAGGTACAATTTTTAAATTTCATAATGACCTTGATACAGACCAGATCATTGCATCCCAGTATCTGCTTCTGCCGAACCTGGATGAGATGAAAGGTCATGCATTTGAATCATTAGATCCTGATTTTGCAAAGAAAGTAAAACCAGGAGATTTCGTAGTAGGCGGCGAGAACTTCGGCTGTGGTTCTTCCAGAGAGCAGGCACCGGGCGTCCTCAAAGCACTTGGTGTACAGGCTGTCATCGCCAAATCCTTCGCAAGGATCTTCTTTAGAAACGCGATCAACATCGGACTTCCGGCGATCGTCTGTAAAGATCTTCCGGATGATGTACAGACCGGAGATACCATGGAACTTCATATGTCCGACGGTACAGCAGTTGCAAACGGCAAGACTTATACCTGTACCAAACTTCCGGAATATATGCAGGGAATTCTGAATCAGGGCGGTCTGATCGCTTCACTGAACAAGGAGGAGAAATAACCATGGGAATGACAATCGCAGAAAAAATCATCGCAGCAGCAGCTGGTGTAGACAGTGTTAAACCTGGCGATATCCATACCGTACAGCTTGACCGTCTGATGAGTAACGACGGAACCACTCATCTGACTGTAGATATGTACAAAAACAAACTGAACCATCCACACATCGCAGATACAAAGAAACTTGTTTTCATCGTTGACCACAACGTACCGTCTGACTGCCCGAAGACAGCAGCATCCCAGAAGAAGATGAGAGATTTTGCAAAAGAAAACAACATTGATTTCTGGGAAGGCAAAGGTGTCTGCCATCAGGTTATGATCGAGAATTATGTTCGCCCGGGTGAACTGATCTTTGGTGCGGACAGCCATACCTGCTCTTATGGTGCACTTGGCGCATTTGGTACCGGTGTCGGATGTACAGACTTCCTCTATGGAATGGTGACAGGAACTTCCTGGGTACTGGTTCCGGAATCTGTAAAATTCAACCTGATCGGCAAACTTCCGGAAGGCGTTACCGCCCGTGACCTGATCCTTACCATCATCGGCGAAGTAGGTGCAAACGGCTGCAACTATCAGGTAATGGAATTCACCGGAGAAGGTGCAAAAACTTTAAGCATCAGCGACCGTATGACTCTCTGCAACATGGCAGTAGAGGCTGGTGCAAAGACCGGTATCTTTGAAGCTGACGAAAAGGCAATGGAATACCTCAAAGAGCACGGACGTGAGCCAAAAGCTGTATTCCACAGTGACCCGGATGCAAAATACGTAAGAGAATATACTTTTGACCTTTCTAAAGTCCGCCCGGTAGTTGCAAAACCGGATTTTGTAGACAATGTTGTTCCGGCAGAAGAAGCATGTGGAATCGAGATCAACGAAGCATTCCTTGGTTCCTGTAACAACGGACGTATCGAAGACCTGCGCGTAGGTGCTGAGATCATCAAAGGAAAGAAAGTATCCGACAAGGTACGTTTCCTCGTTGTTCCGGCAAGCCAGACCATCTATCGTCAGGCATTAAAAGAAGGACTGATCGATATCTTCATGGAAGCAGGCGCGATCGTTATGAACCCGAACTGCAGTGTATGCTGGGGAAGCTGTCAGGGCGTTATCGGTGAAAACGAAGTCCTGATCAGCACAGGAACACGTAACTTCAAAGGACGTGCAGGACATCCGAGCTCCAAAGTATATCTTGGATCTGCAGCAACCGTTACTGCATCTGCGATCGCAGGCAAGATCGCACTGCCGTCTGAAATCTGATAAAGTACGATGAAAACACTTAATATATTCAGTGAGGGATACATAGATTATGGAAAAATTTACAGGTAAAGTCTGGGTACTTGGTGATGACATCGATACCGATATCATCATTCCGACCGAGTATCTGGCACTCAAAACAATCGACGATATGAAACAGTATGGATTCTGCCCGCTCCGTCCGGAACTGGCAGGACAGATCCAGAAAGGCGACATTATTGTTGCCGGCAAAAACTTCGGCTGCGGATCTTCCAGAGAGCAGGCACCGGAGATCATCAAGGCACTGGGAATCCAGTGTGTCATTGCAAAATCTTTTGCAAGAATTTTCTTCAGAAACTCCATCAACAACGGACTTCTGCTGATCGAGCAGCCGGATCTCCACGATGACATCAAAGAAGGAGATACTGTGACCGTTGTGATGAATGAACATGTTGACTATGATGGAAAACAGTACCCGATCGCTTCTCTGCCGGAGAACCTGATGAGCATCATCCAGGCCGGCGGACTTGTAAAAGCCATGCGTAAACTGAATGGACTGGACTAAGGAGGAGAAGCAGATGGGCGAAACAGTTATCGAAAAGATTATCAGAAACAATGTGGGTCATGCCGTAAAACCTGGCGATATCGTGACCGTTAATGTGGACAGAGTCATGATCCATGATATTTTTATTCCGTTTGTTGCAGAGAAATTTGAAGAAATGGGATTCAAGAAATTATGGGACCCGGATAAGGTAGTTCTGATCTATGACCACCTTGTTCCGGCAAGCCAGCTTGACGATACCAGACATTTCCACACAGGAGATGCTTTTGCAGAGAAATACGGAATGAAAAACGTACACAGAAGCGACGGAATCTGCCATCAGCTGATGACAGAGGCTGGCTATGTCAAACCGGGCAACATCGTATTTGGTACAGACAGCCATACAACTACTTATGGATGTGTCGGCGCATTTTCTTCCGGTATCGGATATACAGAGATGGCAAGTATCCTCGGAACAGGAACCATGTGGATCAAAGTTCCAGAGACCATTAAAGTTGTGATCGAGGGAGAGCTTCCGGAGAACGTGATGTCCAAGGATGTGATCCTGCGTCTGATCGGTGATCTCGGTGCAGATGGCGCTACTTACCGTGCACTGGAATTCACAGGAAGTGCAGTAAAGAATATGTCCGTGGCAAGCCGAATGACCATGTCAAACATGGCAATCGAAGCTGGTGCAAAATGTGCTCTCTTCACACCGGATGAAAAGACAGCAGAATACTGTGAGATCGAACTGAACGATTTCCAGAAGAACCTTGTCGGCGATGAGGACGCAAAATACATCAAGACTGTAACTTACCGTGCAGAGGATCTTGTTCCGGTCATGGCATGCCCGTCACAGGTAGATAAGATCCGTGATGTCAGCACTCTTGAGGGAACTGAGATCGATCAGGTATTCATCGGTTCTTGTACAAATGGCCGTCTGGAGGATCTCGCAGCAGCAGCTGAAGTCCTTAAGGGCAAAAAAGTTGCCGACTATGTAAAACTGATCGTAACACCGGCAAGCCGCAAGATCTACAGACAGGCGATCGAGCTTGGCATTCTGGACACTCTGGCAGAAGCAGGCGCAATGATCACACATCCGGGATGTGGACTGTGCTGTGGACGTGCAGGCGGTATCCTGACAGACGGAGAGCGTGTTGTGGCGACAAACAACCGTAACTTCCTTGGCCGTATGGGAACTTCCAAGGTAGAAATCTATCTGGCATCTCCAAAGACGGCAGCAGTATGTGCAATCGCAGGTAAGATCGTCAGCCCGAAATAAAACATCAAAAAACGCCAAAAAAAGTCAAGAGGGAAGAATATTTTTTCCCTCTTGACTTTTTTATGGTTTAGCACTATAGTATAACGCAGTAACAGCAATAACGAGGAGAAGTTTGCAGGAAAGAGGCGTATGCCCACCGAAGGAGTAAAACTCTCAGGTATCCGTAATATCGGACACAAACTGCAAATGGATCGTTTCTCTGGAGACGCCTGTTTTATTACAGGGGCCGAAGGTGCAAGCGACGCGCAAGCGTCTTGAATCTCTCAGGCAAAAGGACAGAGGATGCTATGACCTAATTACATCCTGAATTCTATTTTTTGATTTTTATCTATTTTTTATTGTCTGATATTATTAGATTCTTACCAGTCTATCTGAGAACGATTCTTTATCTTTATTCCCTTTTTATGATGCTGAAAAATACATACAGAAGGAGAACTTTTTGAGATGTGGGAAGCAATCAACAATTTCTTAGTTGCAGTGGATGACAAAGTCTGGGGCGTGCCGCTTATGGTACTGATCATAGCCGGTGGTGTTCTTCTTACCAGCAGACTTGGGCTGCTTCAGGTACGCCGCCTTCCATTGGCACTGAAATGGATGTTTAAGAATGAAGAAGAGGGAGACGGTGAGATCTCCAGTTTTGCAGCTCTGTGTACAGCATTGAGTGCAACAATCGGTACCGGTAATATCGTAGGTGTTGCAACAGCAGTCTGTGCCGGAGGTCCGGGAGCACTTTTCTGGATGATCGTGGCAGCATTCTTCGGAATGGCAACCAAATATTCCGAAGGTCTTCTGGCGGTAAAATACCGTGTGGTTGCAGAAGACGGACACAGTCTTGGCGGACCATTCTACTATATTGAGAAAGGTATGGGACCGAAATGGAAATGGCTTGGTAAGATCTTTGCATTCTTTGGTGTCTGTGTAGGTCTTTTTGGTATCGGTACATTCAGTCAGGTAAATGGTATTTCAAGTGCTGTACAGAACTTCTTTGATCCGGACAAGACAAACTGCATCAATATCCCATTCCTGGGACAGTATTCCATCGCAGTTGTTGTTTCTTCTCTGATCCTTGCATTCTGTGTAGCAGCGATCCTGATCGGAGGAGTAAAACGAATTGCAGCAGTCAGCCAGATCATCGTGCCATTTATGGCAGTAATCTATATCATCTTCAGCGTTGCCCTGATCATCTGCAACATTACAGAAATCCCGACAGCGATCGTAACGGTTGTTACAGCGGCATTTAATCCTAAAGCAGTGACAGGTGGTGTTGTTGGTTCTATGATCGTAGCAATGCAGAAAGGTGTTGCACGAGGAATCTTTTCCAACGAAGCAGGTCTTGGTAGCGCTCCGATCGCAGCAGCGGCAGCTCAGACCAAGGAACCGGTACGTCAGGGGCTTGTCAGCATGACAGGTACTTTTATTGATACAATCCTGATCTGTACCATGACAGGACTTTCCATCGTCCTGACAGGTGCATGGCAGGTAGAAGGAATCGAGGGTGTACAGGTTACTACCTATGCATTCCAGCATGGACTTCCGCTTCCGGCCAAGTTCACAGCGTTTGTATTGATGCTCTGCCTCGTATTCTTCGCATTCACAACAATCCTCGGATGGGATTACTACAGTGAACGCTGTCTCGAATACCTGACAAACGGACATAAGGCCAAGATCATCGTATATCGCTGGTTATACATTTTTGCAGTATTCATTGGACCATACATGACAGTAAGTGCTGTATGGACCATCGCAGATATCTTCAACGGTCTGATGGCGATCCCGAACATGATCGCACTGTTCGCACTGAGCGGAGTCGTTGCAAAAGAAACCAAAGCATTCTTCAAAGCAGAGAAGCATAAAATGTAAATAATATATCAGAAGCGCATAATTCCTTCTGTTCTTCATACACTAAATAGTGATGATGAGAACAGGAGGAATTTTTTTGAAGAAAAAAACAAAAACTCTGCTGACTGCGCTGGCGGTGCCGCTGGGAGTCGGGGCGGTTTCGGGATTTCTTACGCAGGGAAGCATGGATACGTTTGAAAAATTAAAACAGCCGCCTCTGACACCGCCGGGCTGGGTATTTCCTGTTGTATGGACAGGACTGTTTGTTCTGATGGGGACGGCATCTTATCTTGTGGCAATCTCACCAAAAACAGAAAAGCGAAAGAGGGCACTGATCCTGTATGGAGTACAGCTTGCAGTAAATTTCCTGTGGCCGGTATTTTTCTTTAATGCAGGGTGGTATCTGTTTGCGTTCGCATGGCTCGTGCTTTTGTGGTATCTGGTGTACCTCTGCACGAAGGGATTTGCGGATATCTCCAGAAAGGCAGGATACCTGATGATCCCGTATCTTGTATGGCTGACCTTTGCAGGTTATCTGAATTTCTTTATCTTTCTTTTGAATTAAGCGGAAGCACTGTCAGAAAATGACAGTGTTTTTGTATTTTACAGAAAAACATCTGATTTTCATACAAAAACAACACTTGACAAAGAGGTGGCAATCCTGTAGTATAGATTAGGAATATGATTAACGTTAAAGATTACAGTAACCATTTTTCCAACTGCCGTAATGAATGGAAGTGACAGGATCGTCACGGGAAATTCTGCGACAGCTTTTTTTATGCAACAGGGGAATCCCCCTGATAGATATGGATGAGGTATATAAACAAATGGGAAGCAATGCTTACAAGGAGGAAAAAGCATGAACTATGATGTGATCATTATCGGCGCTGGTCCTGGAGGGATTTTTGCAGCGTATGAATTAATGAAAGAAAAGCCGGATTGCAAAGTGGCAGTTTTTGAAGAGGGATATTCCCTTGAGAAGAGAAAATGCCCGATCGACGGCAAGAAGATAAAGAACTGTATCAACTGTAAGAGATGCTCTATCATGTGCGGTTTCGGCGGTGCAGGAGCATTCTCCGATGGAAAATATAACATCACCAACGATTTCGGTGGAACTCTGTACGAGCATATCGGCAAGAGTCAGGCGATCGAGCTGATGAAATACGTTGATGATATCAACATGGAATACGGCGGTCAGGGAACCAAGCTTTATTCCACAGCAGGAACCAAGTTCAAGAAACTCTGCCTGCAGAACAAACTGAATCTTCTGGATGCATCTGTACGTCATCTGGGAACGGATATCAACTATATCGTTCTTGAGAACCTGTACAATGCAATGAAAGATCATGTGGATTTCTACTTCGATACACCGGTACAGAAGCTGGAGATCCTGGAAGACGGCTACCGTGTGATCTGCGAAAAAGGAACTTACGACTGTAAGAAATGTATCGTTTCCGTTGGACGAAGCGGAAGCAAATGGATGGAAACTGTCTGTAAAGACCTGAACATCCCGACCAAATCCAACCGTGTGGATATCGGTGTCCGCGTGGAACTTCCGGCAGTTATCTTTTCACATCTGACAGATGAACTGTATGAGAGCAAGATCGTCTATCGTACAGAGAAATTTGAAGATAACGTCCGTACTTTCTGCATGAATCCGAACGGAATCGTAGTAAACGAAAATACCAACGGCATCATCACTGTAAACGGACACAGCTATGAGGGCGATGAGAAGAAAACCGACAACACCAACTTCGCACTTCTCGTTTCAAAACATTTCTCCGAGCCATTTAAGGACAGCAACGGATACGGCGAAAGTATCGCAAGACTTTCCAATATGCTTGGCGGCGGTGTTATTGTACAGCGTTTCGGCGACCTTGTCCGTGGACGTAGAAGTACCGTGAAACGTGTTGAGGAAGGTCTTGTAACACCGACTCTCACAGCAACACCTGGAGACTTAAGCCTCGTACTTCCGAAGCGTATCCTGGATGGCATCATCGAAATGATCTACGCCCTGGACAAAGTAGCTCCGGGAACTGCAAACGACGATACCCTTCTGTACGGCGTGGAAGTTAAATTCTACAACATGGAAGTTGAGATCGACGACAACCTTGAAAGCTGCCACAAAGGCCTGTACGTGATCGGAGACGGAAGCGGCGTCACTCACTCCCTGTCCCACGCATCCGCAAGCGGTATTTACGTAGCAAGACATATTGTAGAGCAGAACTAAACTAAATCAGATATAAGATAAAAATCCCATGAACTGTAAGATATAACAGTTTGTGGGATTTTTTTGTAGATAAAATTGACTCCTTGCACAGCTTTTCAAAAAACGTTATACTGGAAAATAGAATATAGGTAACTATTCAATAGGTAGTATCCCGCGAGGTGTTTCGCCATGTTTTTGGCGAAATCTGAGACATACAAGGCAAAATGCTATCACAGAAGGTGATCTGGAATGCGTTTTGACTCGTAACTGTGAGGGTACTGAACAGTTACGAATATAGTGTATTGGAAGGGTAAAGATGCTTACAAAACGCCAGAGAAATATAGTTCTTTATCTCGCAAAACAGGAAAGCTTTATAACGGTCGAGCAGATTGCCGGAGAATTTGAAGTCAGTGCGAGGACAGTGAGGAATGATCTGGATGGAATTAGTCAGTTTTTACTGGATAATGGAATTCAGATGGAGAAAAAACCGCGGCTTGGAATCAGGATACAGGTAGAGCATGATATGGACTGGGAGGCACTTTTTGAAGTCGAAAACTCAGGTATGTATGATCAGCAGGAACGGATTTATCTGATCCTGACCAGATTGATCTTGCGTGAAAAGGTGACTCTTGATGAATTGGAATCTATATTGAACATCAGCCGGAATACTGTGGTTACAGATGTCAAGGCAGCAGAGCAGATACTGATCCTTCATGGGATTGATCTGAATAAACGCTCCTATGTGGGAATGAATATTTCCGGAGATGAAGAACTCATTCGTAATTTCCTTTTTAACATATACGTAAATATGTCGGGACAGCTGAGTATTGATCCGGTCAAAGTCATTCTTGACCTGACCGGCCAATGTGCGGAATATAGTGTGAAACTGATCCGTTACATAGAAGAGAGGTCCGGAATACAGTATGCAGATGAAGCGTTGTATGAGCTGCAGGCCATGCTGTCAGCTTCTTTGTACCGTGCCGGATTTGGAAAACATCCAAAAGAAAGCAGGATGCTTTTACAGATAAAGACAGATCCAGTTTATAAGATAGTTCAGGAATTTGTGACAGAATATCTGAAAATAAAATTAAAGCAGGGAGATCTTTGCTACCTGACAATGATCCTCTGTAGTACCAAAAGTATCTCTGATGAGGATAACGGAATTATGGCAGAAAGATGGTCTGATTCTGTGTGCAGAGAAATTATACAGAGTTTTTTGGAAGAACTTGGGATTGAAAGGACAGATGGTAATCTGTCAGAAAAGCAGTTTTATGAACATCTTCGTACAGCTGTTTTCCGCCTGCAGAATCACATCCGGATTGTGAATCCTCTGATGCAGGAAATTCAATATACATCCTCTTTTATGTATGAGCTGGCAGAAAGAGTATTAAAAAGATACGAGGATAAACTTCGGATTCAGTTTCCAGCTGCAGAGATTGCATACGTGACTGTTTATCTGGAGGCTTTTTTTCAGAACTATCTTGTTAATACAAAGAAAATCAGGATTATTGTAGTGTGCAACGGGGGAATTGCTACCTCAACGCTGTTGAAGCAGAGGATTGCCATGTATCTTCCGGAACTTCCTGTCCTTGGCAGTTACCGTGTGGCTGACATTGCATCAAAAGTCAAAGAAATTGCTCCTGATCTGATCCTTACGACCGTTCCATTGAAATTAAAAGGCTATCGGATCATACAGGTGAACCCGCTTCTTTTGCAGGAAGATATCCGCAAGATCATGGAACAGCTTATGAAGATCAGCTACAATCATAAGACTTCGCACCTGATCTATAAAATTGGAAGAAATTCTACAGGAAAAATCAGTGCCTATCTGCCAGAAGAAAACTGTCAGTTTCAGCAGGAAATCAAAGACTGGCAGGAGGCAATCCGAAAGGCAGCAGTACCACTTCTCCGAAAAAAGCAGATTGAACCAAGATATGTGGATGATATGATCAAAGTTGTTCAAAACATGGGAAATTATATGGTATTTATTCCGGAAATTGCATTTGTACATGCTCATGCGGAGTATGTACACGAAACATCGATTGCTCTTCTGAATCTGACGGAGGCGATACCATTTGGCACGCACGGAAAAGATCTGGTCAAGACAATCATTGTTATTGCCAACAAAGAAGAAAACTATATATTGTCAAATCTGATCAATGTTCTTCAGAAAAATAATAATATAGAAAAGTTCAAACAGTCTGAATGTTATCAGGACATTCTGGAACTTGAGGAGTAAAAAGTTGTTATATATAGAAATGCTGGATAAAGTACAGGATTATCGGGAGGCAATCCGTAGATCCTGTGATATTCTGGAAAGACATGGGATCATCAAAAGTGGTTATTATGAAGATATTCTGCAGACGATCAAGGTTTATGGTGGGTATTTTTATCTTGGCAGAGGAGTATGTATGCCTCATGCAGATGCATCTGAAAGGACTCCGGGGACAGCGGCCTGCATTCTGAAACTGGGGGAGCCGGTAGATTTTCTTGGTCGTCCAGCAAAGATTTTTATAACGTTTGCAGCGGGAAATGCACAAGAACATATGGAACTGCTGAAAAAGATCACGCATGCTTTCTCAGACAGACAGAACCTGATAAGGATTCAGGAGGCAAAAACAACAGAAGAAATACGAAAGATCATGGAGGGGTAATTACATGAAACAGATTGTGGTAGTATGCGGAATGGGGTTGGGCTCCAGTTTTTATGTAGAACTTAATATTCGTGATATCCTTGAAAAATATGGCGTTCAGAATGAATACGAAGTTTCTCATCAGGCACTGTATGAGGCAGACTGGGATATGGCAGATTATATTGTGACAGGCAGAGATCTGGAAGAGAGTGTTCCGGAAGGTAAAACAAGGATCACACTGGAAAACATCATAGACCAGGATGAACTGGAACAAAAAATAGTACAGACATTATCTCTGTAGAGGTTTTATTATGGAAGTGATAAAAGAACTCATTCTTCTTCCTTCTGTTATTGTCGGTCTGCTGGTTATGGCGGGAATGCTTCTTCAGAGAAAAGCACCGGAAGTTGTTTTTGCAGGTGTAATCAAGGCAATGCTGGGATTTCAGACGATCGTAGTAGCGGGGAAGGTCATCTATGAAGCAGTAGAACCTTTTGGAAAAATGTTCCAGAAGGGGTTTCGTATTTCTGGTATTGTAGTCAGCACAGATGCGTCTACAGGGCTTATTATTAATCAGTATGGAACACAGGTAGCAATCATCATGATCGGTGGAATACTGATGAATCTTCTTCTGGCAAGAATTACAAAATTTCGTTATGTATTCACAACAGGGCATCATATCCTGGATATGGCATGTATCCTTGCCTGTGTGATCAATCACTATCAGATAGAAGAGTTTCCGGGGTATCTGATCGCTGTGATGGCACTTGGTATCAGTTGTGTGCTGTTTCCGTCAATTCTTCAGAAATATACAGTGAAAATATGTGGAAATGATAAAGTTGCATTGGGGCACTTTGGAAGCACTGCATATTTTCTTGCAGCAGTTCTTGGCAAACTGTATGGTGATCCGAAGCAGTCTGCCGAAAAAATAAAGATTCCCAAACGACTGTCATTCCTGAGGGATACGTTTGTTATGGTAGGAATCACAATGACGGTCATGTATATGATTGCGGCACTGGTAGCCGGCAGATCTTATGTGGAGAATCTTTCGGCAGGAACAAATTATCTTGTTTATGCGTTTCAGCAGTCACTGATGTTTACAGTTGGATTTGGTATCTGTATGACAGGGGTACGCTGGATGCTGAATGAGATTGTACCGGCAATCAGAGGATTTTCGGTAAAATGGCTGCCAGATGCAAAGGCGGCAGTAGACTGTCCGGTTGTATTTTCGAGGTCTCCAAATGCACTGATCATCGGCTTTGTCTGTTCTTTCATGGGCGGTCTCACAGCACTGCTTATTATGCGGGCCTGCCATCTGACCATGATACTGCCGGGAATCATGATTCATTTTTTCTGTGGAGGAACTTCGGGTGTTTATGGTAATTCTACTGGTGGAATCAAGGGGACAATACTTGGAAGTTTTGTCAGTGGAATTTATGTTACTATGCTGCCGCTTTTGTTCCTGCCTCATATTCAGATGACGGGGGTGGGAAATGTTACATTTGCAGACCCGGATATGGGACTGACAGCATTGTTGATCGGAAGATGGATACATAAGGCAGGAGTTGTTGGAACGATTGTGATACTTGCGGGAATTATCGTTATTATGGCTATGATTCCGAGCATGCTGGAAAACAGAGATAAACATACGCCATATTTTATGGACGACAAGTAAAAGAGACGTAAAGAAATAAAATTATGCAAAATCACCAAAAAGTGTGCGAATTTTCCGTGCACTTTTTCTTTTTGCACAAAAAAGTTGCCACATTTGTGGAAAGCATTTGGTATGGAGCGGAAATTCGTCAGACGGTATACTAAGCTCAGATCAAACGAATTGAAGGGAGGAACAAAAAAATGTTACTATCAGCGATTTTAGTAGCAATCATTTCAACTCTGAGTCAGTGGCACTTCAGTCAGGCGGTGACAAGAACCTGGGATTATCCGATCTGGACAGGATTTCTTGTAGGTATCGTAATGGGGGATCCGTTAAACGGAATGAAAGCAGCAGCCACGATTCAGCTTGCGTATCTGGGATGGATCACAGCAGGAGGCACAATGCCGGGAAACTTAATGGTAGCAGGTGTTTTTGGTACTGCATTGACACTTCTTTCCGGAGCAGATCCAAGTCTTGCACTTACTTTTGCAGTTCCGTTTAGTCTTCTTGGTATCCTTGTAAGCCAGGCTTACATGACCGTAAATGCATTTTGGGTACATAAAGCAGACAAGTATCTGGAACAGGGAAATATCCGTATGATGCAGGTGATGAACTATCTGCCATCAGGAATCACAGCTTTTATCCTTTATGGAGTTCCGGCATTTATTCTGGTAGCTTTTGGCGGCGACTTTGCACAGAAAGCACTGGCAGCAATTCCACAGCCTATGATCGATGCGCTGAGTCTGGTTGGAGCAATGATGCCGGCACTTGGAATTGCAATGCTGTTAAGTTTCCTGAGCAAGAAAAAAATCTTACCATTTTTCATTATAGGATATTTCCTGACTGTTTATCTGAAACTTGATACAATGGCAATTACAATTTTTGCAGCGACTGTTGCAGTACTGCTGTATTTCTTTGGAAATAAAGAAGAAGAGGAGGAATTATAATGGCGGAAGCAAGAAACGATGAACTTACTGTTGAAGAAGGAACAGAAGTAAAAAAATTGCGAAAAAGCGATCTGATCAAACAATGGCTTCTCGTGTACTCCAGTGAGGGCTGCTACAATTATGAACGACTGCAGGCACTTGGTGCGGCGAATGCCATGGTTCCAATCGTGAAACGCTTATATGACAAAAATGAAGACCGTGTCAAAGCTTTGAAAAAATATATGGTGTTTTTTAACACGGAGCCATCCTGGATCGGCTCTATCATTCATGGAATTACAGCTTCCATGGAAGAGCAGGCGGCAAATGGTGCAGAGATTACAGGCGATGACATCAACGCAGTCCGTACCGGTCTGATGGGACCGGTGGCAGGCATCGGAGATACGATTTCGCAGGGTATTGTTTATCCTATTCTGGCAAGTATCTGCTGCAGCCTTGCACTGGCGGGAAACTTTGCAGGTCCGATCCTGTTTGAAGTAATCTATAAAGTAATGATGTTAAGCATCAGTTACCTTATGTATATGCAGGGATATAAACGTGGAAAATCTGCAATCATCCAGATTCTTCAGTCAGGAACACTGAACAGAATTACAGAAGCATTCAGTATTGTAGGTCTGATGGTTGTCGGAAATATGGCAGCAACCCGTGTGGCTGTAGAAACGCCGATTGCATTTGATGTAGGTACGACAGCAATCAATGTGCAGAACATTCTGGATTCACTTCTTCCGGGTATGATTCCACTGGCACTGACCATGATCGTGTGGCAGATGCTGAACAAAAAAATCAAACCGACTTATATTATCATCATTCTGTTTATAGTTGGTATTATTTGCTCCCTTCTTGGAGTTCTGGGAGTTGTTGCATAGGAGGTAATAAGAAATGGTAGGAATTGCAGTGATCAGTCATGGACAGCTTTGTGAGGGAATCATGGACAGTGTGAAAATGGTTGCCGGAGATGCAGAGCAGATAGGAATCCTTTCTCTGAAACCGGGAATGTCACCGGATACATACAGAGAAGAACTTGGAAAAATGATAGAAGATCTGGACACAGGAGATGGAGTACTGGTACTGGCAGACCTTCTGGGTGGAACGCCGTTTAACAGCAGTGCTATGCTCAGTGAAAACATGAAGATCCAGATTGTGACAGGTATGAACATGCCGATGCTGGTTTCAATCGTTCTTGAAAGAGAAGACGGAGATACACTGGATGATCTGGCACAGCGTGCTGCCGAAGAAGGCAAAAATGGTATCAATATACTGAAACGTTGATGAGCAGGGAGGAACAAAATGAGTTACGGGGATAATTATGAAATGATTCTGGGAGAATTACAGCAGTCTCTCGGTGGAGTTGATGAAGAAGCGGTAAAAGAACTGGTAGATTCCATCTGTAACGCACAGCAGGTATTTGTAGTCGGAGTGGGGCGTGTACTGATGATGCTGCAAGCTTTTACAAAGAGGTTAAATCATCTGGGAATCCAGGCAAATTATGTGGGAGCTGTTGATGAGCCGGCAATTACGGACAAAGATGTACTGATCGTGGGATCTGGTTCCGGAGAAAGTATTGTGCCGTTGAATATCGCAAAAAAGGCGAAAAAATTCAATGCGAAAGTAATTCACATCGGAGTAAATCCAAACAGTTCCATGTCAGAATTTGAAGATCTGTTTGTAAAAATCCCATGCTCTACCAAGCTGGATCTTCCGGGAGAAGTAAAATCAAGACAGATCATGAGCAGTCTTTTTGAGCAGAGTCTTCTGCTTCTGGGAGATACAGTATCTTTGATGATCGCAGAAAAGAAAAATATTACAGATATCCATGCACTCTGGAGAAAACATGCAAATCTGGAATGATAAAAACAGAAAATCAAATAAAAAGAAAGGTCGGATAAAAATGAGTGAAACAATGAAAGCAGCTGTATTACATGGTGTTGGGGATTTGAGATGTGAACAGGTTCCGGTTCCGGAGCTGGGAGAAAATGATGTACTGGTAAAAGTAGAAGCCTGCGGTGTCTGCGGATCTGACATTCCACGTGTACTGACAACAGGAACTTATCACTTCCCTACGATTCCGGGACATGAGTTTGGCGGGATCGTTGCGAAAGCTGGCAAAAATGTTCCGGAAGAGTATGTGGGCAGAAGAGCGGCAGTTATCCCGCTGATTCCATGTCATACCTGCAAAGAGTGTGAAGTTGGACAGTATGCACAGTGTGAGCATTATGATTTTCTGGGGTCCAGAAATGACGGTGGATTTGCAGAATATGTCAGAGTTCCGGCAGCGAACCTTGTTTTTGTACCGGATAATGTAAGTGCAGAGGCAGCCGCACTGCTGGAGCCGATCAGTGTTGCACTTCACGTGATTGAAAACTGTGGTGTGGAATTTGGCGAGAATGTGGTTGTATTTGGGCTTGGAGCAATCGGAATCTTTATTGCACAGTGGGCAAAAGCTTTTGGCGCAAAAAGAGTATTTGCGGTAGATCTTGATGAAAAGAAAATTGAAATCGCAAAGCAGATCGGACTGGAAGATGCTGTTTGTGGAAAGGATGTTGATGTAGTAGAATATATTATGAAGGAAACAAACGGAGCAGGTGTAGATGCGGCGTTTGAGGCTTCTGGTGCAAGAGCTGCATTTTGCCAGGCAATCACACTTCTTCGTCAGCAGGGAAGAATGGGACTGGTTGGAAGACCGGTAAAACCATTGGAGATTCCTGTTGAGAGTTTCGAAAAAATCCTTCGTTCTCAGCTTCGTATCCAGGGAACCTGGAGTTTTGAGTTTATGCGTTTTCCGCATCATCCATGGGAAAAATGCCTCGATGCGCTCAGCCGTGGTGACATTGTGACAGAGCCGATCATCTCGCAGAGATATCCGTTGGAGAAGACGTTAGATGCAGTGAAACTGATGAGTGACCATTCAGAATTTTTCTTCAAGATCCTGATCAAACCGGAACTGGAAGCATAACAGAAGGGAGAGAACGATATGGAAAATATTTTACTGGCAAGAGTGGATGACAGACTGATTCATGGACAGGTAATGACTGCATGGTTAAAAAGATATCCTGCAAAACAGATCATTATCATTGATGATGGCGTTGCAAAAGATGATTTCATGGCAAGTGTACTTCAGATGGCTGCACCAAGTGGTGTAAAGGTTCGAGTATTTTCCTGCGAAAAAGCAATACAGGCAATGGGAAAAGGAATCAAGAATCCGACGATTCTTCTGGCAAAAAGTCCGATCACTTATAAGCGGATGATTGACGGAGGACTGGACCTTACGGCAATTAATATTGGTGGAATGGGAATCAATGAGACAAGAAAGACTTTCCACAAGAATATTGCAGCCAGCGAAGAAGAAAAAGAAGCAATGCGAAATCTTCTTGATCGTGGTGTTGATGTAAAAATACAGGTCATTCCACAGGATAAAGTGGTAGAAGTGAGGAGTTTGCTTTAATGACAGACAAGATAAAAGACAGCATGTCCCTGGAGGGCCATGCTGTCATCTTTGACATGGATGGTGTGATCACAGATTCTGAAAGATGGAATGTGCAGGCGACAATTGACATCCTGAAAGAAGAAGGTGTACAGATCTGTGCACAGGAACTGAGCCTTTTTTCTGGCAGGACGCAGGAAATGATATGGGGAACGCTGAAAGAACGTTTTCAGCTTTGTGAGGACGTAGAATTTTATGTGAAGCAATTTTTTGAAGTGCGTGATCATATGCTTGAGATGACTGGCGGTGTGCAGCCTATGCCAGGTGCAGCAGAGCTGATAGAGAAACTGCATACAAGGGGAATTCCACTTGCAATTGCATCTGGTTCTCCTGTTTCAGATATTGAAGCTTATATGCAAAAACTGGGAATCCGGAAATGTTTTCGGAACGTAGTAAGCGGATGCGACTGTAAAGAAGGCAAACCATCTCCGGAGATTTATCTCCGTGCAGCAGAGGTGGTGGGATATCCACCTGAGAAATGTATTGTAATCGAAGATGCATTGAATGGAATGAAAGCAGCCAGGGCAGCAGGTATGCTATGTATAGGATATGTTCCACCAACATCCTATATCACAGATGTAAGCAATGCAGATGTGGTGATACAGCATTTCGATGAATTTCAAAGAGTATTTCTATTCTGACCAGGGCAGCCTTTTGGGGCTGCCCTGCCTGATTTGTTTCAGCATATTCAACCCATTCAGCATAATATCCTCTGTATAGCGTGCGAGTTCCTCCGGGCTCTGGCGGGTGCCATTTCGGATTCAGTTTTCGATGATACCGATACAGCCGGAGAGGACGTAGGAAGAGTAGATCTCGCTCAGCCAGGGATCTGCATTGGCAAAAATCTCGTCCCAGTCATTCACGCAGCGTTCCCGGATAATCTCCTTTATCCGATTCATAAAATTCTGTTCCTGGTTATTGACCAGAACAAGTTTTACGAAATCGGAGTTTTTTTCCAGAAATTTATACAGGTCACAGATGCACTGTCACCGTTCCATACATCGTCAGATATCCAGAAGATCATGTTGTTTGTACTTCCGGTGACATTTATCGTACTGCTTCTGACGACGAATTCATGGTTTGAACCAGTACTTTTGGAAAGTTCTATTATCAGGGAAATCTGGAAACAAAGGATATTCCGTGGAACATTTCGATCAGCTACAAACTGGACGGAGCACCGATCGCGGCTTCCGAACTGGCAGGAAAGAGCGGACATCTGGAGATCGAGATCAAATATTGATAAAGACTCTATTGATACCTCTTCCATGAAAGATAAGACAAAAGAACTCAAAGACGGAACAGCGGAATTCAAAGATAAGACATCTGACATTGACCAGCAGATCGATGATGAGATCAATGAAATGCTTGACAAGATCTCAGGAAGCGATTACACACCGGTATCCTTCGTCTCAGCAGACAATAAGGACATAGGACTGGTACAGTTCGCAATCCGCACAGATGATATCAAAAAATAAAAAGAACAAAAGACATAAAAAGAGGGAAGTCCCCCGTCGCAACAGCAGAAAGTGCAGGCGGTGAGAAATTTCCCTTGAAATACAAGATTATTATTTAATTGAGATCACATAAGACTTCTCAAATGTTTTGGCAGGATCAAGTATATTGATGCCCGGTTTATCGGACAGTTCTCCGTTATATCCTGTGTTATCGCAGCGTCCCATCCATGGTTCCAGGCAGACAAACGGTGCACCAACAGCGGCCCAGATGCCGAAGTTCGGGAATCCTTCGCAGCTGATCTCTACATAAGGAGTTCCATCTGGAAAGGCGATACCGGCTTTAGTGATCTGACCGTTGTCAAAGACCAGAGCATCGTGGTCAAACATGTGCTCATCGATCGTGCAGGAGTTATTTTCAAGAGGAAGGGTGTAGGTCTTGTCAGGAATGGCAGTACCGTACTCTGGGTTGAGCAGGCAGTAGGTCAGTTCTTTTTCTCCATTGAAGGTGAGGTGGTACTGACTCTGAACGGTATCAGAAAGTACAGGCACATTAAATGCAGGATGAGCACCGATCGTGAAATACATGGTTTCCTGGTCTTTGTTTACGACTTTCCATGAAACAGTCAGGTCACGGCCATTGAGTGTATGTGTGATAGAAAGCTGGAAAGCATATGGCCAGATCTTCTGAGTTTCTGCGGTGGATTCCAGCAGATGAGTAACGGATGTATCGTTTTTGTCCGTGCAGGTGAATTCCATATCGCGGGCAAATCCGTGCTGACCGGATGTGTAGGAGTTACCGTTTATCAGACAGTGATCTTCATAATAGCGTCCAACATTCGGGAAAAGCACCGGAGCATGGCGTTTCCAGTAGGCTGGATCAGCATTCCAGAGTACCTGACGGTCGTTTGTTTTATCGTAGATTTCTGACAGTTCAGCACCGTGATCGGCGATCTTTACACGGAGCTGATCGTTTTCAAGTGTGTGGATCATAGAAAAACCTCCATAATGTTTGATTTGAGATTAAGTATAGCAGAAAATAAGCAGGTTGGAAAGAATGCATAAGAATATTGCGAAATTAGATTGAATAATTGTTAATTGTATAGTAAAGTGAAGGTGAGAAGGGAGGTATCAGAATATGAAAAAACTTAAAAAGGGATTATGCGGCATATTAACATTCATGATGCTGGTACTGGCGGTTTCTATGGTATTTCCGGGGAACTATGGTATAAAGGAAGTGCAGGCTGCAGCGAAGGTAACGGCACCGAAACTGGCTTCAGCGAAACCTTATGGTGCAAACAAGATCGTGGTGAAATGGACTCCGGTAAAGGGTGTTCATGGATATCGTATTTTCAGAAAGACGAAGGGTGGAAGCTGGCAGGGACTTAGAAATGTGTCCGGCTACCAAAGGAATACCTATCAGGATACCACAGTCACAACCGGTGAACAGTATACCTATACTGTCCGTGCCTATAAGAAGATCAACGGCAAGGTCGAATGGAGTGGGTATGACAAAAAAGGTCTGACAACGATTGCAGGGCTCAATTATCTGAAGCTTAACAAGACCAGCATGAGCCTGTATGTGGGAGATTACGGTGCACTCAAGATCAATGGAACAAAGCTGGTACCGCAGTGGACTTCCAGTGATTCTAAGACCGTCTGGGCATACAGAAACGGAAAGATCCTTGCAAAGAAACCAGGAAAGGCAACCATTACCGCAACGCTGGGTGGAAAGAAATTCAACTGTACGGTAACTGTCAAAAAAGTTCCGGTGTCCAATAAAATGACCCAGAATTACACCAAACTCAAAAAATATATTCAGCAGAACGGTGAGATCAACGATGAAGGAAATTATGAAGTAGAAGTGGATTATGCAACGTATGGCATTTTGTTTGCATACTGTAAAAACGATGATCTTATCGAAGTTACCTATGTTGAGCCATTAAGAAACAAAGAGGACAGTTATTACGGAATATTCCTGAATTTTAACTGCCTTAAAACAGATAACGCTCTGGCAACGTTTGGCTATCTTACAGGAGAAAAAGAGTATTATACTTACACATATCTGGGGGCTTCTACAATTACCAGGACAACAGATTATGTATTCAAATATGCAGCCAATAATAAGACTGCAAATAACTTTTTCCAGAAACAGTCCAATATCACACTCAGAAATACGATAGATGCAATGGATGTATTTCTGGCAAATCTTCAGATGACGGCAAAGGATCTTGGATTTACAGCCTACTAGAAGAACAAAAAAACAGATACAGATATCCGGAGGAGCCAAATGCCTCCGGATATTTTTCAGGAAAAACGGTATTTAATTTTAATGCAAAATATGGTATAGTTACTTGCAGAGTATCCATTGGATACTGATGACGGGGAGGGGAGAAACGGTGACTAAGACCGGAGTACATAAGAAGAATGAACTGGATTACTTCTTCGTAGAAGAATCCTATGGGGGAAATCAGGATCTTTTTCCGGAGGTTTCAATGAGAGACGGAGGATGTGGAGCAGTGGCAGCTTGTGAGAGCTGTATTTATTTTGCCCGAAGAGCGGATAAGAAGAAGCTTTATCCTCATAAACTTGAAGAGCTCACATGGGAAGAGTATCATGATTTTGCATATATTATGAAGCATTATCTCTGTCCAAGACCGAACGGGATCGATACCTTGGAATTATATATGGAAGGTTTTGGAGAATATCTGAAAGATGTACATGAGGAGAGTCTTATGATGGAGGCTTTTTATGGGACACATTCTTATGAAGAAGCAAGAGAGGCTGTCAGGAAACAGATCGACAGCGACAGCCCGATCCCATATCTCATGCTGAAACATCAGAACAAGAATGGTCATCTGGAGGATTACATATGGCACTGGTTTATCCTTGCAGGTTACGAGGAAACAGAGGATGATCTTATGGTGAAAGCAGTTTCTTATGGAGAATATAAATGGTTTTCACTGAGGGAACTCTGGGACACCGGATATGACAAAAAGGGTGGCATGATTTTGTATCATATACAGTAACAAACGAGGAGGATGCATACATATGGCATGCTCCTTTGCTTTGTATTGCATATCGAGGAGGTGCATTTTTTGGAAGCAAGAGAAATATTGACCCGGTTCAAAAAAAATGAGATCACTTTGGAAGAAGCGGAGCATTACTTCCGAAAAGAACCATTTGAGGAAATGGGAGGATATGCGAAGCTGGATTCTCACAGAGAGGTCCGCTCCGGATTCCCGGAAGTGATCTTTTGCAGCGGTAAGGCGGATGAGCATTTTGTCCGCATTTTTCAGAAATTATATGAGGACAACGGAGAAGTTTTTGGAACGAGAGCGTCCAGACATCAGTATGATCTGGTGAAAGACCTTTTTCCGGATGTGGAATACGATGATCTGTCGCATATCATCAAGATTGAAAAGAAGCACAAAGAGCACATCGGCAAGATCGCAGTCTGTACCGCAGGTACAGCCGATATCCCGGTTGCAGAGGAAGCTGCACAGACTGCAGAATACTTTGGAACTCATGTAGAGCGTATCTTTGATGTAGGCGTGAGTGGGATCCACAGACTTTTTTCCAGACTGGAAGTGATTCAGGAGGCAAACTGTGTGGTTGCAGTTGCGGGAATGGAGGGAGCGCTTGCGAGTGTCCTCGGCGGTCTGGTGGATAAGCCGGTGATCGCAGTCCCGACTTCTGTGGGATACGGAGCGAGCATGCATGGACTTTCTGCACTTCTGACGATGATCAATTCCTGCGCGAACGGGATTGCGGTGGTAAATATCGACAATGGCTACGGGGCAGGTTACATTGCAACGCAGATTAACCGCCTTGCAGTCAGAGAAAATCAGGAACAGTAACTAATGGGAGATATTATGGGAAAAACTTTATATTTGGAATGTTATTCCGGAATCAGTGGTGACATGACTGTGGCGGCACTTCTGGATCTTGGTGCAGACCAGAAGCATCTGGAAGCGGCATTATCAGGCCTTCCGGTCCAGGGATTCCGTACAGAAGTTTCAAGAGTTGTGAAGTCCGGGCTCGATGCCTGTGATTTTTCCGTGATCCTGGATCAGGATAATCACGATCATGATATGGAATATCTGCATGGACATTCTGGCGAAGAGCATACACATGAACATCATCATCACCATGAAGAACATCATGGTCACGAGGAACATTTTCATGGACATGAGCACGAGTATCATCATGAACATGCAGACGGTGAACATTCGCATGTCCATAAACACGGACATGAACATCGCGGAATGAAGGAGATTAGGGAGATCATCGAAGGTTCTTCGATCACAGACAGAGCGAAACAGACAGCTCTCAGGATTTTTGAGATTCTGGCAGAAGCGGAATCAAAAGCTCACGGAGTTCCGGTAGAAGAGGTACATTTTCATGAGGTTGGAGCCGTAGATTCCATCGTGGACATTGTATCGATCGCAGTCTGCCTGGATGATCTGGATGTCACAGATGTGATCGTGCCGATGCTTTATGACGGAACAGGTTTTATCCGCTGTCAGCACGGCCAGATCCCGGTTCCGGTTCCTGCTGTTGTAAATGTGGCACAGGCAAACCATCTCAAACTTAAAATCACAGATATCGAAGGAGAACTGGTCACTCCGACAGGAGCAGCAGTCGTAGCGGCAGTCCGGACTTCTGAGAAACTTCCGGAAGATTTTGAGATCCTTGCAACAGGGCTCGGAGCAGGCAAACGCCAGTATCGCTGCCCGGGAATCCTAAGAGCAATGCTGATCCGGTCGGTTGAGGCAGAAAAACAGGAGTCAGACCATATCTGGCGGCTGGAAACAGATATTGATGACTGCAGCGGCGAGGCAATGGGACATGTGATGCAGATCCTTCTGGAGAATGGTGCAAGAGAAGTTCATTATACACCGGTCTTTATGAAGAAAAACAGACCGGCATATGAGCTGGTGGTCCTCTGCAAAAAAGACAAGATCTCCAGAATGGAGGAGATCCTTTTTACGGAGACAACGACGATTGGCATCAGACGGAGCGAACTGGAACGGACGATCCTGAAACGCCGTGCAGAGAAGATCCGGACTTCCATAGGCGAGGCACAGGTAAAGATCTGTACACTTCCGAATGGAAAAGAGAGATGCTATCCTGAATATGACAGCGCATCAGCACTTGCAGGGAAGGCGGGCATCAGTTTCAGGGAAGCATATGATACAATAGTAAACTGCTGGAAGACAGAAAGGTGAGGCAACAGTGATGAAGACAGGACTGGTTTTGGAAGGCGGAGCAATGCGTGGCATTTACACCGCAGGTGTGCTGGATGTATTTATGGAGCAGGGGCTGCATTTTGACGGAGTGATCGGAGTGTCCGCCGGGGCACTCCATGGCTGTTCTTTCGTTTCGGGACAGAAGGGCAGGAGCATCCGGTATTTTAAGAAATACAGGAATGATAAGCATTTTATGAGTATGTGGAACCTGGTCCATACAGGGGAAGTGGTTGGAAAACAGTTATGCTATCATGATATTCCGGAAAGACTGGATCCGTATGATTATGAAGCATTTCTGAAATCAGATACAGAGTTTTATGCGACCTGCTCCAATGTAGAGACAGGAAAGCCAGAATACATAAAGATCACAGACATGCTGAACCAGGTTGATGTCCTGAGAGCATCTGCATCCATGCCGTATGTATCGAAATTTGTAGACTATCAGGGAATGAAGCTTCTGGATGGCGGCTGCACAGACAGTATTCCGGTGGAGGCATTCCGCAGGATGGGCTTTGAGAAAAACGTTGTGATCCTTACACAGCACAAAGGCTATGTAAAGAAACCGCAGAACGCAAAGATGGTAGAGCTGAGATACCATAAATATCCTGAATTCGCCGAGGCACTCAAAGAACGTCATAATGTCTACAATCAGTCATTAAAGGAGATCCACCGTCTGGAGGAAGCGGGAGAAGTCTTTGTGATCCAGCCATCAGAGAAGCTGGAGATCAGCCGTATGGAGACAGATCTCGAGGTGATCCAGAGTGTCTATGAGAGAGGAATGATGGATGCCAGAGTCCGTATGAAGGCACTGAAAGAATGGATGGAAGAAGCAGAAAGGTAAGAGAGCTTTTTTCGGAGGATTTAAAATTCTGGTCATTAAAGAGAAAAGCCAGTTGCAAAAAGGCCTGGGATTCAGTATAATAAAACACATAAGTGTGACACTGAAACAGTGAAAAGGAAAGTACAAGGGTGTACAGACATAAGAATGTCTGCGCGCCCTTTTGTTTTATCTGAACAGTCAGAAGTTCCTTCACACAAAAACGATAAGGGAGGACGAGAGATGTATAGTGCAATTGAAAACATGATCAATCAGATCGACACCTGGGTATGGGGCTGGTGGATGATCCTTCTGCTTCTGGGAACCCACATTTTTATGACGATCCGTACAGGAGTCATCCAGAGAAAGATCGGCACCGCGATCCGGTTATCTGTGACAAAAGATCCTGACGGAGAAGGCGAGGTCAGCCAGTTTGGCGCACTGACGACAGCCCTGGCATCTACGATTGGAACAGGAAACATCATCGGTGTGGGAACCGCGATCGCACTGGGAGGTCCGGGCGCAGTTTTGTGGTGCTGGCTTACCGGTGTTTTTGGGATCGCAACGAAGTACAGTGAATCTCTGATCGCTGTAAAATATCGTGTAAAAACGAAGGACGGACGTATGCAGGGCGGTGCAATGTATGCGCTGGAACGTGGACTGAACATGAAGTGGCTTGGAATGATCTTTGCTGTCTTTGGCGGCTTTGCATCTTTTGGAATCGGCTGTGCGACACAGGTCAATGCGATCGCGACGGTCTGTCAGGAAAACTTAAGCATTCCACCGTTTGTGGTTGGAATTGTTGTTGCAGTACTGACAGCGCTTGTTATTTTTGGTGGAATCAAGTCTATCGCAAATGTGTGTGAAAAGCTGGTTCCATTCATGGCAGCTTTTTATGTGCTTGGCTGTTTTGTGATCCTGTGTATCAATTATGATTTCATTATCCCGGCAGTGACAACGATCTGTAAACTGGCATTTACACCGGGAGCTGCAGCAGGCGGTCTGGTTGGCCGAGGTATCATGATGGCAATGCAGTATGGAATCGCACGAGGACTTTTTTCCAATGAATCCGGTATGGGTTCTGCACCGATCGCAGCAGCAGCGGCACAGACTCGAAATCCGGTGCGTCAGGCTCTTGTATCCAGTACAGGTACTTTCTGGGATACGGTTGTGGTATGCCTGATGACAGGACTGGTGCTTGTCACAAGTATCATGAAAAATCCGGCGATCGACATGGGAGAGATCACAAACGGAGGCGTCCTGACAACACTGGCATTCCAGCAGATCCCGGTCCTCGGTCCGGTGATCCTTGTAATTGGAATTATTTCTTTTGCGTATTCCACTGTCCTTGGATGGGCATACTACGGAGAACGCTGCGTGGAATATTTTGCAGGAAAAAAAGGTCTGATCCCGTACAGAGTCCTTTACATCGCGGTAGCAGTGATCGCGCCGGTCATTTCCCTGAACCTGGTATGGACGATCGCGGATATCCTGAATGCGCTGATGGCACTTCCAAACCTTGTGGCGGTCCTGCTCCTTTCAAATGTGATCGTGGCAGAGACCAGGAAATACATCAACAATCTGGATGCAAAAGACGATACAGAAATAGAAATCATTGACCGCTGAAATCGGATAAGCTAAAATACATACAGCGGCCCGGCAGTATTTATGGAAGCCGGGCTGCTGTTTATTTTTTACAGAGAAAATATAGAGGAAAAATATATGTCAGAACAAAATAATATGAAGATCATAGCAAGGATCCACAATGATTTTCCGACAAAGTTTGGAATCCCACATCAGAGCAACCGTCTGAGTGCATTAAAGGCAACGATCGTGTTTGAGCCGGAATACCGGGTAGCAGAGGCGTTCCGCGGTCTGGAAGATTACGATTATATCTGGCTCATCTGGCAGTTCTCGGAGGCAGTACGCGAGAACTGGTCCCCGACAGTACGCCCGCCAAGACTTGGAGGAAACACAAGAATGGGCGTATTTGCGACCAGATCCCCATTCCGCCCGAACAGTCTGGGACTCTCGTCAGTCCGCCTGGAAGAGATTGAATATCATCCGGATCTTGGCCCGGTCCTGCATGTCTCAGGAGCAGATCTGATGGATGGAACACCGATCTATGATATCAAACCGTACCTTCCCTATGTGGACAGCCATCCAGAAGCAAAAGGCGGCTTCACAGACCATATCGAAGAACACATCCTCAAAGTGGAATTTCCAGAAGAACTGCTGCAAAAGATCCCGGAATCGCAGAGGGAGGCACTGATAGAAGTGCTTGCCAATGACCCGCGTCCGAGATACCAGAAGAACCCGGAGAGAGTCTATGGGATCGCCTATGGAGAGAACGATGTGCACTTCAAAGTCAGAGAAGAAATACTTTACGTTTGTGACGTGATAAAATTGAAATAAAAAATCCTTTGACAAACAAAGGAATCTATGGTACTATGCTCTTAGATAGTTAGCATGAGCTAACCAAAAGAAACTGAAAACATAAAGCGGACGCAATGAGCCGCTTTCTTTTAAAACACGAAGTTAGTTTAGAATAACAAAATAAGAGGTGAGAATATGAGTATTGTGATCGTAGGTGGAAATGAAAGAATGGTATGTCAGTATGAAGATATCTGCAAAGGATTCGGATGTAAGGCGAAGGTTTTTGCCAAAGAAAAAGGTGCCATGAAGAAAAAGATCGGCGCGCCGGATCTTATGATCCTGTTTACCAGTACGGTGTCTCATAAGATGGTAAACTGTGCAGTTGAAGAAGCAAAAAGAAAATCTATCCCGGTATGTAGATGCCACACAAGCAGTGCATCTGCTCTTGAAAGTATTCTCCGTGAGTACTGTGCATAATAATTTTTTCAGGATTTTTCGTCAATATTCGTAAGAAATACTTGCAAAACCTTCTGTTTTTCAATACAATATAAAACAGCTTTTAGCACTTTTTAGTTTTAGAGGAACACAGAAGGGTGAGAATTATTATGAAAAAAGTTGTGAAATTTGGAGGAAGCTCCCTTGCGAATGCAGAACAGTTCAAAAAAGTAGGGGATATCATCAGAAGCGAGGAGAGCAGACGTTATGTGGTTCCGTCTGCACCGGGTAAGAGATACTCAGGAGACACCAAGGTAACAGATCTTTTGTATGCATGCTATGACAAGGCCGCAGCAGGTGCTGACTTTACAGGTATCCTCAACGAGATCAAAGAACGTTTTTATGAGATCATCAAGGGTCTGAAGCTTGAGCTTTCCCTCGAGGAAGAGTTCCGTCAGATCGAAGCTGATTTCAAAGCACAGGCAGGCACAGAGTACGCAGCATCCCGAGGAGAGTTTTTGAATGGTAAAGTGATGGCTGCATATCTCGGATATGAATTCGTAGATGCCGCAACTGTGATCCGTTTTGACAAGAACGGAAACTTTGATGCAGACAAGACAGACAAACTTCTTGCAAAACGTCTTCAGAAATGCGAAAAGGCAGTTATTCCGGGATTCTATGGTGGTATGGAAGACGGAACTGTCAAGACTTTCTCCAGAGGTGGATCTGATGTTACAGGTTCTCTTGTAGCCAAAGCGATCCATGCAGACATCTACGAGAACTGGACAGATGTTTCCGGTTTCCTGGTAACAGATCCGAGGATCGTGGATAATCCGGCAGTGATCGAGACCATCACATACCGTGAGCTGAGAGAGCTTTCCTACATGGGTGCAACTGTTCTTCATGAGGATGCGATCTTCCCTGTCCGTAAAGAGGGAATCCCGATCAACATCCGTAACACCAACCGTCCGGAGGATAAAGGAACCTTTATCGTAGAGAGCACATGCCGTAAACCGAAATATGTGATCACAGGTATCGCAGGTAAGAAGGGATTCTGCTCTATCAATATTGAGAAATCCATGATGAACAGCGAAGTTGGTTTCGGAAGAAAAGTTCTTCAGGTATTTGAAGACCAGGGAATCAGCTTTGAGCATGTACCGTCCGGTATTGATACCATGACGATCTATGTTCATCAGGACGAATTTGAAGAAAAAGAACAGCAGGTGATCGCCGGAATCCACAGAGCAGTACAGCCTGATTTCGTGGAGATGGAATCTGACCTTGCGCTGATCGCAGTCGTAGGCCGTGGCATGAAGTCCCAGAGAGGAACTGCAGCGCGTGTATTTGCAGCTCTGGCACATGCACATGTCAATGTAAAGATGATCGACCAGGGATCCAGTGAGCTGAATATCATCATCGGTGTTGAAAACAGAGATTTTGAGACAGCATTGAAGGCAATTTATGACATTTTTGTTCTGACACAGATCTAATAAATAAAAAGATCCGGGAAACCGGGTCTTTTTGCACTTGAGTCAGAACACGAGGAGGAATTATATGATTACAAGACAGATTAAATTAAACGCGACAGAAGATATACAGGAATTTGTGAACGAGGCAGCAAAATGCAGCTTTGATATTGATATTTCTTATAACCGTATCATCATTGATGCCAAGTCTCTTTTGGGAATCCTGAGCATGGACCTTACACGGGAACTGACAGTCAGATGTTATGGAGAGAGCCAGAGATTCAATAAAGTTATGGACAAATTTGCAGTAGCATAACTGTATCAGAAGTTTGGCAGGAGCGGGCACATATTCAGAGAAAGGATATGTGCCTTTTTGAATGTATGGGAAGCAGGAGAGAAAGCAGGATGGAAAAACCGGTAATCCGTATTTCAGTTCGAAATCTGGTAGAATTTATTTTGAGAAGCGGTGATCTGACAAGCAGGAGTGGAACGGCAGCAGACAAAGAAGCAATGCTCAAGGGCAGCCGTTTTCACCGAAAGATCCAGAAACAGATGGGCAGTACTTATCAGGCAGAAGTTCCGCTCAAAAAAGAAAGTGAATATGAAGATCTGATCCTGTGTGTAGAGGGAAGAGCTGACGGTATTTTTACAGAGAAAGAAGCTGTCTGTATTGATGAGATCAAAGGAATCTACAAAAGCCTTGACAGTCTGGAAGAACCGGTGCCGGTCCATCGTGCACAGGTACTCTGTTATGGATGGATCTATATGGAAGCCCGTGATCTGGAAAGGATTGACATCCAGATGACATATGGCCAGCTTGATACGGAGGAGATCCGGAGATTCCGGAAAACGATCACCAGAGGAGAACTGGAGAAATGGTATCAGGATCTGACAGATGAGTACCATAAATGGGTCTCTTATCAGCTCGCCTGGCGAAAAAAGAGAAATGCATCCATGGAAACTCTGGAATTCCCGTTTCCATACCGCAAAGGGCAGAGGGAGATGGTCGCCGGAGTTTACCATGCGATCTCAGAAGAGGAGCAGATTTTTATCCAGGCCCCGACCGGGATCGGCAAGACGATGTCAGCAATCTTTCCAGCAGTCCGTGCTGTGGGACAGGGAAAAGGCGAGACGGTCTTTTACCTGACAGCCAGGACAATCACGCGGACTGTGGCAGAGGATGCATTTTCAATCCTTCGCGGGAAAGGCCTGCACTTCAAATCCATCACGATCACAGCAAAAGAAAAAATGTGTTTCTGCGATGAGATGGACTGTGATCCGCAGAAATGTCCTTATGCGAAAGGGCATTATGACAGGATAAACGATGCTGTCTATGAACTGTGGACGAAAGAAGAAGTTTTTGACAGAGAGACGATCCTTGCACAGGCAGAAAAATACAGTGTCTGTCCGTTTGAGATGACGCTTGACCTGGCAGTGTGGATGGATGGGATCGTCTGTGATTATAATTATGCGTTTGACCCAAATGTTTATCTGAAACGGTTTTTCGGAGAAAATATAAAAGGGAAATATCTCTTTCTGATCGATGAAGCACACAATCTGGTGGACCGTGGAAGAGAAATGTACAGTGCAACCCTATGCAAAGAAGAGATAGAAAGCACCCGCAGATTTGTCCGATCACACAGTAACAGACTGTATCGCATGCTTGGCAAAGCGGCAAAACAACTGGAAGTACTGAAGGAAGAAAGCAGTTCTTCCTGGCAGGTGCTGGAAAATGCAGGGACACTTCCTGTGGCGCTTCTGAGTATTCAGGGAGAGATGGACAAACTTTTGGAAGAACCGCCGTCACAGGAATTCGTGGATGGGATCCTGGAATTTTATTTTGCGGTGCGGGATTTCCTGAACATCGCAGAACTGGTGGATGAAAATTATGTGACGTATGTTTCGACGGATGAAGACGGGAAATTCCGTATGAAACTGTTCTGCGTAAATCCGGCGGCAAATCTGCAGAGATGCCTGGACCGTGGAGTCAGCACGGTATTCTTTTCGGCAACACTTCTGCCGCTTGCTTACTACAGGAAGATGCTGAGTACCAGAAATGAAAATTTTGGCATGTATGTGAACTCTCCTTTTGAGGAAGAAAAAAGATGCCTTCTCCTGTGCCGTGATGTCAGCAGCAGATATACCAGAAGAGGCTATGAAGAATACCGCAGGATCGCAGAATACATTGCGCGGATGTCCTGGCAGAAAAAGGGAAATTATATGATCTTTTTTCCGTCCTATAAACTGATGGAAGATGTGTTTGAAGTTTATCAGGAGGAATTTTCGGCCGACTGGGTAGACTGCATCTGTCAGCAGGCTTCGATGAATGAACGGGAGCGGGAAGGATTCCTCAGAGAATTTCAAGCACAGGGTGAAAAAACACTTCTTGGCTTCTGCGTCATGGGAGGGATTTTTTCGGAAGGGATCGACCTGATCGGAGACAGGCTGATCGGCGTGGCGGTTGTCGGAACAGGGATTCCGCAGATCGGCTGCGAAAGAGAGATCCTGAAGGAATACTATGATGAGAAAGGGGAGCCGGGCTTTGATTATGCCTATCGCTATCCAGGCATGAACAAGGTACTCCAGGCGGCAGGCCGCGTGATTCGGACAAAAGAAGATATCGGCGTGATCCTGCTTATGGATGAACGTTTTATGAACCGGGAATATCGGATGCTTTTTCCGCGAGAGTGGTCGTCTGTAAAAACATGCACGATCGGAACGGTGGAGACATCACTTAAAGATTTCTGGGAGCAGATTTCAGAAATGGAAAGCTGTGGAAACAAAGAGTCTGTGACAGAGCAGGAGGATGGCGCGGATGCTTGACATATGCGTGATTTCAGGTATACTATGAACAATCAGTTTGCAAGAAAAGTGATCGTGGGAGATATACAAAAGGAGAAGAAGATGAAGAGACAAATGGTTCTGGCATTGTGCCTGTGCCTGACATTAGCCGGTTCACCTGTAAGCGCGGCAGCTTCTGACAGTCTTCTGTCAGTTACGGAGGAAGCACAGATCCGTCCCATCGGGGATGGCTCCGGCAGATATCTTATGAAAAGTGACGGTTTTTACTGTCTCAAAGAAGATGGAAGCAAGGACGTAGAGGCATCTGTTCATTATTTTGACAAAATGGAAATAGATGGTACTGTGCTGGATGGTTTTTATTATCATGATGCAGACGGATGTTATCTGGCAGCAAGCCCTCATATGGTAAAGATCAGTGATCTTACCTGTATGAGGACAGATGAAAACGGAGAGTCAGAGGAGTATACTTTTGACGGGTACTACATGGTAAACAATCTGGGAAAACTGACAGCTGCACCGCAGGTGAGATATATAGATAATCTGACAATGGATGGAGTGACATTCGACGGTTATTATTATTTTGATGAGACAGGACGGATGGTGACGGAGCCGGGAATACATGAACTGGAGATGACTTCGAATGGCCAGATGTTTTCCGGAACATATTATTTCGGGGGAGAAAACGGCGTTCTTGAGCAGAAATCCGGGATTACGCCGGATGGCTTTCCGGTGGATGAAACAGGTAAAGTACAGGGGATTGATGAGCTCGGAATTGAAAATCTCAAGCCACAGCTTGAGTCTGTAGTATCTGGATACGATGGGGACTGGAGTGTTTATGTCAAAGATCTGGGAACAGAGGAAGAGCTTGTAATAAACGATGAGCCGATGTACTCTGCAAGTCTTATCAAAGCATTTGTGATGGCAAAAACTTTTGAGGATATGGATCTCGTTCTGGAGAATGAGGCAGAGCAGATGAAGACGGATATCACAAATGCGGCGGTGCAGAAAAAGATAGATGATCTGCTTATCAATATGATCACAGTCAGCGACAATGAATCCTGCAATGAACTTGGAAGACTGCAGTCGGAAAAACATGATTTTCTGAATGGAGCAGAAAAAGTGAACGAATATCTGGAAAAAGAAGGGTATTCAGAAACAAGTTATCAGAGTACTCTTCATCCGTCAGAATCTCCGAAATTAAGTCTTGGCGGAAGAAACATGACATCCGTGAAAGACTGCGGACTTCTGCTGGAGCGGATCTATCGGGGAGAATGTGTCAGCGAGGAGGCATCTCAGCAGATGCTGGATCTTCTGAAACGACAGGAAAATACAACAAAGATCCCGGCAGGGATTCAGGCAGAAGTGGTTACGGCCAATAAGACAGGAGAGACTGACGAGGATCAGCATGATATTGCAATTGTATACGGAACAAAGACTACGTACATTTTATGTGTAATGTCAGATGGATGGAAGGAAGAGGCAGATGCTGTGCAGAACATTCGAAATATTTCCAGCATGGTCTATAATTATCTTAATCTGTAAACAGTTACCTTCGGTTTCCTGCATGCCTGCGTTGCTTTTTGACAGGAAATCATGTATAATATCGAACTGTAACAAAATTATAAAATACGATCGCCAGGGGCGATGGATATTACTGTAAATGGAATGAACAGTAAAGGGTTAATTTCGACAAATAGAGTATAATCAGGAGGAATAAATTACATGCGAGTCGATACGGATGACTTTGCCCGACCTTGTAGGTGCGGGAAGAATCACCATATAGAAGTAAAGGAAATTTTAATTGAAGAGGGGGCAGTGGAGAAGCTGGAAGAGGCAATGTCAGATGGCTTTCTCAAGGAATATATCTCACCGCTTCTGATCTGTGACACAAACACATGCAAGGTGACAGAGGAAATCATGGAAGATATCTATGACCGCTGTCAGGTACTTGTGCTGGACGCAGAGGGACTCTATGCAGATCCACATGCAATAGAGATCGTGGAGAATAACATGGAGGAGGATATAGACCTGATCCTGGCAGTGGGAGCAGGCACGATCCATGACATCAGCCGTTATGTGGCTTTTCAATACAAAATTCCCTTTATTTCCGTTCCAACAGCGGCAAGCGTGGACGGATTCGTATCTACAGTTGCAGCAATGACCTGGAATGGGCTCAAGAAGACAGTACCTGCGGTACCGCCTATTGCAGTTTATGCTGATTCCAATATTTTTGCAGATGCACCAGCCAGACTGAATGCGTCAGGTGTATCTGATCTTTTGGGAAAATATATCTGTCTTGTGGACTGGAAGATCGCCCATATGCTGACAGATGAATATATTTGTGATGAAATTATTGAATTAGAAGAAAAAGCACTCAGGACAGTACGCTCCTGTGTCGCTGATATTGCACAGGGTGACAAAGAAAGCTGTGAGAAGCTGATGTATGCGCTGATCCTGTCTGGTCTGGCAATGCAGATGGTCGGAAATTCCAGACCGGCTTCCTGCGCCGAGCATCATCTTTCACATCTCTGGGAGATGGAAGTGATCAACGGACCGCTGGATGCTCTTCATGGAGAGAAGGTTTCTGTTGCGACAATGATCGTCCTTAAGGAATACAAACGCATTGCAAGAGCCATCCGTGAGGGCAGATGCAGGGTCCATGCAGAGTGGAAGGATGACAGCAGACTTCTCGAGGAGACTTTCGGCAGGAAAAATCTCCTGGAAGGGATTCTTGAGGAGAATACACCGGAACTGCTTGAGGAAGTCAGTCCGGCACGACTGGAATCCTGTCTTCCTGAGATCGCTGATCTTATCGAGGAACTTCCGGATGAAGAGGAACTGGAATATGCAATGCAGAGAGCAGGATGTAAGCAGAGTGTATATGAGATCGGTCTGACAGAAGAGATCATACCGCAGACTCTGAAGCTTGCTCCTTATGTAAGAAGGAGACTTAGTTTCCTGCGAGTCAGCAGAATGCTCGAAATAAAAGGAGAATGATTATGAGAGTTGGAATGGGATATGATGTACATAAGCTGACAGAAAACAGAGACCTGATCCTCGGGGGAGTCAAGATCCCGTGGGAAAAGGGACTTCTCGGACATTCTGATGCGGATGTGCTGATCCATGCAGTGATGGATGCTTTGCTTGGAGCTGCGGCTCTTGGAGATATCGGGAAACATTTTCCGGACACAGATCCCAAGTACAAGGGGATTTCCAGTGTGAAGCTTCTGATCCATGTGGCAGAGCTTCTTAAGGAACATGGATATGAAGTAGGAAACATTGATGCGACGATCATCGCCCAGAAACCAAAGATGGCACCGCATATTCCGCAGATGCGTAAAAATATGGCAGATGCTCTTGGAATCCCGGAATCAAAGATCAATGTCAAGGCAACTACAGAAGAAGGACTTGGATTTACCGGAAGCGGGGAGGGGATTTCTTCTCAGGCAATCTGCCTGCTCACAGAGATCCAGGACTGATCCTGTTACAAAATAATATCGGAGGAAAGAGACATGAAACTTTTTAATACAATGTCACGAAGAAAAGAAGAATTTGTACCGCTGGAAGAGGGCAAGGTACGCATGTATGTATGCGGACCGACTGTGTACAACCTGATCCATATCGGAAATGCAAGACCGATGATCATTTTTGATACAGTACGCCGTTATCTGGAGTACAAAGGATACGAAGTAAACTATGTATCCAACTTCACAGACGTAGATGACAAGATCATTAAGAAAGCGATCGAGGAAGGCGTAAGCGCAGAGGAAGTTTCCCAGCGTTATATCGCAGAGTGCAAGAAGGATATGGCTGGCATGAACGTAAAACCGGCTACCACACATCCGCTTGCAACACAGGAGATCGACGGAATGATAGATATGATCCAGACACTGATCGACAAGGGCTATGCATATCCGGTTGCTGATGGAACTGTATACTTCCGTGTAAAGAAATTCAAAGAATACGGCAAACTTTCTCATAAGAACCTTGATGATCTGCAGTCAGGATTCCGTTCCCTGCAGGTATCCGGTGAGGATCAGAAGGAAGATCCGCTGGATTTCGTACTCTGGAAACCGAAAAAAGAAGGAGAGCCATACTGGACTTCTCCATGGTGCGACGGAAGACCGGGCTGGCATATTGAGTGCTCTGTTATGTCCAAGAAATATCTTGGAGAGGAGATCGATATCCATGCCGGCGGCGAGGACCTTGTGTTCCCTCACCACGAGAATGAGATTGCACAGAGTGAATGCTGTAATGGAGTTCCTTTTGCAAAATACTGGATGCACAATGCATTCCTGAACATTGACAACCGCAAGATGTCCAAGTCTCTTGGAAACTTCCGTACTGTCCGTGAGATCAGTGAGCAGTATGATCTTCAGGTGCTTCGTTTCTTCATGCTCAATGCACATTACAGAAGCCCGCTCAACTTCAGTGCAGATCTGATGGAATCCTCCAAGAATGCGCTTGAGAGAATCACAGAGGCAGCAGCAAGACTTCGTGACCGTAAGGCAGCAGCGGCTGTACAGGAAGCAACAGAAGATGAGAAGAAACTGATGCAGGAAGAAGCAGCATTTGTGACCAAGTTCGAGGAAGCTATGGATGATGACTTCAACACAGCGGATGCACTGGCAGCGATCTTTGAACTTGTCAAATTTGCCAACACAAATGTACAGGAAGGAAGTTCCGCAGAATTTGCCGCACACACCCTGGAAGTTATGACAAAACTCTGCGACGTTCTCGGACTGATCCTTGACAAGAAAGAAGAAATCCTTGACGAAGAGATCGAAAACCTGATCGCAGAACGTCAGGCAGCAAGAAAAGCCAAAGATTTCGCAAGAGCAGATGAGATCCGCGGACTGCTTCTTGAAAAAGGCATCGAACTGAAAGATACTCGTGAGGGCGTAAAATGGAAACGAATTTGATGCAGCTTGATGAGCTGTTCCATCTTGAAAACCAGGATCTGCGGAGTTATTCTCCGCTGACTCTGGCGTATATCGGAGATGGGATCTATGAGCTGATCATCCGTACAGTCCTTGTCAAGAAGGGCAACTGTCCGGTCAACCAGCTTCACAAAAAAGCAAGCAGTCTGGTAAAGGCGGCTTCCCAGTCAGCAATCATGGAAGTGATCGAGGAGAAACTGACCGAGGAAGAGCACAACATCTACCGCAGAGGCCGCAACGCACATTCTCCTACAATGGCAAAGCATGCAACCATGGCTGATTACAGAAGGGCAACAGGCTTTGAGGCATTGATGGGATACTTATATTTAAAAGGAGATTACACACGGATGCTTGAACTTGTCCGTATGGGAATCGGAGAGGACAGATTATGAGTGAACAGATAGAAGGCCGTAACGCGGTACTGGAAGCTTTTCGTTCAGGCAAGTGCGTGGACAAGCTTTTTATCCTGGATGGATGCCAGGATGGACCAGTCCGCACAATCGCAAGAGAGGCGCGCAAAAAAGACACGATCATCAATTATGTATCCAAAGAAAGACTGGACCAGCTCAGCGAGACACATGCACATCAGGGTGTGATCGCGCAGGTTGCAGCTTATGAATACAGCACCGTAGAAGACATCCTCGCCAAGGCAGAAGAGAAGGGTGAGCCGCCGTTTCTGATCCTCCTGGATAATGTAGAGGATCCGCATAATCTCGGTGCGATCATCCGTACAGCGAACCTGGCAGGTGCACATGGTGTTATCATTCCGAAGCGCAGAGCTGTCGGACTGACTTCCACAGTTGCCAAGACATCTGCCGGCGCGATCAATTACACACCGGTTGCCAAAGTTACCAATCTGGTACGTACCATGGAGGAGCTTAAGCAAAAAGGCATCTGGTTTGTCTGTGCAGATATGGGCGGAGAGAGCATGTACCGTATGAATCTGACGGGACCGATCGGTCTTGTGATTGGAAACGAGGGCGAAGGAGTCAGTCGTCTTGTGAGAGAGGCATGTGACTTTACCGCATCTATCCCGATGAAGGGAGATATCGATTCTCTGAATGCATCCGTTGCAGCAGGTGTCCTTGCGTATGAGATCGTAAGACAGCGTCTCGTGGCAGAAAGCAAATAAGAAATGGAGATTCTCTATGTGCCAGTATGAAAAATGCACAGATGAAGAATTGATCACCAGGCTGAGATCTGGTGAAGAAGAGATATCAGATTATCTGATGGAAAAATACAAAGGATTTGTCCGCCAGAAGGCAAGAGCCATGTTTCTGATCGGCGGTGAGACCGATGATCTGATACAGGAAGGAATGATCGGGCTTTTTAAGGCGGTACAGAGTTATCAGCCTGACAAAGATGCTTCTTTTCGGACATTTGCGGGGATGTGCATTGACCGACAGCTTTACAGTGCTATCCAGAATTCAAACCGGCAGAAGCATATGCCTCTGAACTCCTATATTTCACTCAGTGAAGAACCGGAGGAAACGGATGAGCTGGAAGGTTCCTGGTGGGAAAATCCTGAAAATATCATCATTGACCAGGAAAGCACGAGGAGCCTTGAACAGGAGATCCACCGGGCGTTAAGTCCAATGGAAAATAGGGTGCTGGAGTATTACCTTAAGGGTTATGGTTACATCCAGATCGCAAAGATCATGGGAAAAACACCCAAGTCGATCGATAATGCACTTCAGAGGATAAGAGGCAAGATACGAAACTTTTCCCTTTCTTTTTGGGACAAAAAATAGTATAATTATTCTAATCTTTGTGACAAAGAACAAACTGTTATATGAAAGGAGCAGAGTATTATGGCAAAATTAAACAAATATTGGGGATTTGTTGCAGTCGGAGCCGTAGCAGCCGCAGCGGCAGGAGCTGTAGCAGCACTGGCATTCAAGAAGAAACCACTCGAAGATTTCGAGGACGATTTTGACGACGATTTCGATGATGACTTCGAAGAAGAGGAAGAGCCGAAGGAAGAAGAAAAGAAAGAAGCTCACGAATCCTTTGAAGCATGGGAAGAAAGCGAAGAAGCTGTAGAGGAATCTGCGGAAGAAGAAGCAGAGGAAACAGAGGCTGAAGAAGCTCTTGAAGAAGAAATAAAAGAAGAAGTTCAGGAAACAGAAGAAGCAGAAGAAAAAGCTCCTGAAACAGAAGAATAATTTCATTAAATAAAAAGTGCCTCGCCGGATCAATTGCCGGCGGGGCACTTTTGCGTAATTGCGTGAATCTGGATCAGGCTTTGGGAAGCTTGAAGGAACTCTTGAGAGAAACGATGCGGTTGAATACCGGCTCGCCTTCTTTGGAGTCATGGATATCTGCACAGAAGAATCCGTTTCTTACGAACTGGAAGCTGTCGTATCCTTTGGCTTCCATAAGAGCTGGCTCTACATAAGCAGTTACGGTGTTCAGAGAATTCGGGTTCACATTGAGGGAACCGTCTTCTTTGTTGTAAACACCTTTTTCTTCATCTACGATGTTTTCGTAGAGACGAACGGTTGCTTTGCCTGCATTGGAAGCTTCTACCCAGTGGATCGTTCCTTTGACTTTACGTCCGTCAGGAGCGTTGCCACCCTTGGTAGCAGGATCGTAAGTACAGTGTACAACACGTACAGTACCGTCATCGTCTGCTTCATATCCTGTACAGGTAACGAAGTAAGCGTTCATAAGACGAACTTCAGCACCTACAAAAAGTCTCTTGTATTTACGTGGAGGCTCGATCATGAAGTCCTCACGCTCGATATAAAGCTCCTTGCCGAATGGAAGCTTACGTGTTCCGAGAGCTTCGTTTTCCATGTTGTTCGGAGCTTCCAGGTATTCAACCTGACCTTCCGGATAGTTATCGATCACGAGTTTAATCGGATCAAGGATTGCCATCATACGCGGACGTTTGAGCTTGAGATCCTCACGGATACAGTATTCAAGCATAGCGTAGTCAACGGAACTGTTGGCCTTGGATACACCGCAGAGGTCAACGAACATCTTGATGGATTCCGGAGTGAAACCTCTTCTGCGGAGAGCGGCGATGGAAACGAGACGCGGATCATCCCATCCGTCTACGATGCCGTCCTCAACAAGTTTCTTGATGTAACGCTTGCCGGTAACAACGTTTGTCAGGTATAATTTTGCAAATTCGATCTGCTTCGGTGGCTGCGGGTATTCCAGTTCTCTTACTACCCAGTCATAAAGCGGTCTGTGATCCTCAAATTCCAGTGTACAGATAGAATGTGTGATTCCCTCGATCGCATCCTCGATCGGATGAGCAAAGTCATACATTGGATAGATACACCAGGTATCGCCGGTTCTGTGGTGAGTCATATGAGCAACACGGTAGATGACCGGGTCACGCATATTCATATTCGGGGATGCCATGTCGATCTTGGCACGGAGAACTTTCTCTCCATCCTGGTATTTGCCGTCTTTCATTTCTTCAAAAAGCTGAAGGTTTTCTTCGACGCTGCGGTTACGGTATGGGCTTTCTTTGCCTGGCTCTGTAAGAGTACCACGGTATTCGCGGATCTGATCGGCAGTCAGATCGCAGACATAAGCTTTGCCCTTCTTGATGAGTTTGATAGCAGCTTCATACATCTGCGGGAAATAATCAGACGCAAAGAAAAGTCTGTCTTCCCAGTCAGCACCGAGCCATTTGATATCCGCTTTGATGGACTCTACAAATTCGCTCTTTTCTTTGGTCGGGTTGGTATCATCGAAACGCATGTTGAATTTGCCGTTGTATTTCTGTGCAAGTCCATAGTTTAAAAGAATGGATTTGGCATGTCCGATATGGAGGTACCCGTTCGGTTCCGGTGGGAAACGGGTGTGTACGGTATCATAAACACCTTCGGCCAGATCTTCGTCAATGATGTTCTCAATAAAATTTTTGGAAACAGTTTCGTTCTCCATCTCTGTCCCTCCTGAGTAATTCTTTTTGATCTTTTTTGATAGAAAAAAAACCCTTGAATCACTCAAGGGTTGAAAGCTGATGACGGGAATCGAACCCGTGACCTCCGCCTTACCAAGGCGACGCTCTACCGACTGAGCCACATCAGCAATTACTTTGTGAAGCGTTTATCTGCCGCTCACAGTTGATAATATTAACAGAAGTATATAAAGTTGTCAACACTTTATTTTAACTTTTTTTCATCTTTTTTGAGGAATACTTTTTGCTATTTTGATAGTTGCCAGTTTGGAAGGGACAGGGTATACTGGAACAGAAGAAAAGTAAAGGAAGACTTGAATTATGAGAAAAATCATACTTGCTTCGGCATCTCCGAGAAGGAGAGAACTTCTGGCAAATGCCGGCGTGATCTTTCAGGTATGTCCTGGGAACAGCGAGGAAAAGATCACGAAGGAAATTCCGGAAGACATCGTAAAGGAACTGTCTCTGCAGAAGGCAATGGCGACAGCGTCGAAATTTGATATGGAAGAGGGAACGGTCATTCTGGGAGCAGATACGATCGTATCTTTTGACAATAAGATCCTTGGAAAACCAAAGAATGAAGAGGATGCGGTAAATACATTATCCATGCTCCAGGGAAATACGCATCAGGTCTATACCGGAGTGACGGTTATGGAGCGTAAGGATTCCAAATGGGAAACGATCATTTTTGCAGAATGCACAGATGTTTCTTTCTACCCGGTTTCTGAGGATGAGATCAGGGCATATGTAGCGACCGGCGAACCGATGGACAAGGCAGGAAGCTACGGCATCCAGGGCGGATTTTGCACCTATGTAAAGGGAATCCGTGGGGATTATACAAATGTAGTAGGGCTTCCTGTGGGCAGACTGTTTTACGAAACGAAGAAACATGGAATAGAATTACGAGGATAAGATCATGATAAAAGCATGTATTTTTGATCTGGACGGCACACTGGCAAATACACTGGATTCTATGGCGTACGTTGCCAATGAGATCCTCAGGGGAATGGGACTTAAGGAACAGCCGACAGAGAATTTTAAATATTACAGCGGTGAGGGGGCAGATATGCTGGTCCGCCGCTGCATCAAAGATGCCGGAGACCCGGAGCTTACCCATTTTGAGGAGTGCAGAGCTCTTTACAGGAAGAAGTTCGACGAGGATCCTTTATATAAGGTAGTTCCGTATGAGGGAATCATGGAAACACTTCAGACACTGAAGAACGCAGGAGTGAAGCTTGCTGTCTGCTCCAATAAGCCACATATAGCCGCAGTCAAGGTGATCGATAAGATGTTCCCAGGATATTTTGACCTGGTGATCGGACAGAGTGATGCGATCCGCAGGAAACCGGCTCCGGATGGGCCGTTTAAAGTAGCTGCAGAATTCGGCGCTTCTTCAGAAGAATGTATGTATGTCGGAGACACCAGGACAGATATGGAAACCGGTACAGCGGCAGGTATGCATACGATCGGCGCTTTATGGGGATTCCGTGACCGGAAAGAACTTGAAAGCAGCGGTGCAGAGATCGTGGCAGAGAGACCGCAGGATTTACTGAAGATATACGAGGAACTGAATCATGATTAAACTGGTAGCGAGTGATCTGGATGGAACTCTGCTTCTGAACGGAGCACAGAGCCTTCCAGAAGAATTGTTTCCATTAATAAAAAAATTAAAAGAGCTTGGCATTTTGTTTGTAGCGGCAAGCGGCAGACAATATGCAAATATGAAGCGCATGTTTGCACCGGTGGTGGACGACATGGCATTCATCTCCGAGAATGGCGGTCTGGCGATCCAGAATGAGAAAGTGCTCTATCAGGACAGTTTCCCCCAGGAACTTGTCAGAGAGATCGTGGAAGCAATTTATGACAAAAAGGATGCAGATTTTACCTGCTCCACCAAAGATTTTTATTATATCCGTCCAAAGACAGAACATTACAGAGATCTGATGTTAAATGTAGTAAAAAACAACTGTAAAGAGATCAATAGTTTTGATGAGATGACTGAGCCATGCATGAAAGTAGCGGTATATGAAAGAGGCGGAATCCAGGAGGATTCTATTCGATACTGGAACGAGCGGTTCGGGGACAGATGTACCGTAGTAACATCCGGTTTTGCCTGGGTAGATTTTATTCCATTTGGGACAAATAAGGCAAAAGGACTCAGGGAATATCAGAAACTGTTTGGCATCAGACCGGAAGAATGTGTCGTATTTGGGGATGAATACAACGATATCGCAATGCTGGAATCTGTACCGTACAGTTTTGCAATGGCTCATGCGAAACCAGGAGTCAAAAAGGCAGCAGCCTATCAGACAGACCGTGTAGAGCATATTCTTGAGAAACTGATCCGTGCAGGCGGAAATATAGAGGAGGTAATAGAATAATGTACAAAGAAGAAAGCGTAGAAACATTTCTTAAAAATCAGGGACAGCTTTTTGATGAAGCAGTTGCATCTTCTTATGAAGAAGCAGAGGAATTTCTCGAAGACTGTATGGCTGTAGAGGTGGAAACCCTCAGGGAAGTCCGTGCATATTTTGACGAGGCAGGGGCAGATATCAGTGGTATGACAGACGAGGAACTGGAGGATGCAAGTGAGGTATTTATCCTTCCGTCCGGAGGATATCTTCTGGTAGAAGGCTGAGAGATATCCATCTCAAGATTTTTTTATGGCAGGGAAAGGTTATGTAAAATAGAAATTACATAACCTTTCCCTGTCATGCTATAATGACGATACAAGAAGTGGGGAATATAGTATCAATAAAGGGGTTACATCAGGAAATACTTATGATGGAAACCCAAAAGGAGGAAAACTATGAACAGAAGGAGAATTCTGGCGGTCATTATGTCTGTGTTCATGATATTGTCACTGCTTCCAGTGGCAGTATTTGCAGATACAATAACCGCTGTACTGGATGGACAGTTAAAGATCCAGGGTTCTGCGACAGCAGGAACTACATTGAGTGCAAATATGCAGGGGGTAAAGAATGAGGGCATAACCGAGGACAGTGTCAGTTATCAATGGTTCCGCAAGACTTCCGATGATGAGAAGAAGGAACAACAGGGACAAAAACCGGAACTGAAATCCCTCAGCAAAGAAAAAACTTATACAATTACCAAGGATGATATAGATTCCAAGATCGTTCTGACGATCACAGGTCTGGAAGATAAGGGATTCAGCGGAAGTCTGACAGCAGTTACAGCAGCTGTTACAGAAGAAACAGAGCAGGACACCAATGCTTCATCACAAGATCAAGATCAGAAAGTATCTGAGACAGAGTCTGAATCAGAAGAAACATCGGAGATCCCAGAAGCGAAGAGCGATGATGAGGCTGGCTCAGAGTCAGTAGATGGTATTCCGGCAGCTACAGATGATACAGAAGAAGCGATTCCGGAACAGGATGAGAACTCTGAAGAAGAGCTGGAACGGAGCGAATATCAGGAAGAATTAAAGCAGGTAGATGATACCGAAAGTGAAGAGAATGATGCACAGGATTCAGGAGAGGCCGGCAGTTCTTCTATAGAAGGAATCCCGGAAGCAACAGAAGATGGAACATATAACAACACACAGGATGACAGTGCGTCAGATACAAATGAAGCATCATATCAGCTCGAAGTAGAGCTTGGCGATGGAAGCAGTGATGTCGTTGATCTTGGAACAGTTATTTCTGGTCAGGAGGACGAACAGGCACAGTATGTAACCATCAAAAATACTGGTACAGAAACACTTAATTTTGTAAGCATAAGCCCGGAACATTTTGCAGTCCAGGATATTACAGAACCACTGGAAGCTGGTCAGAGCGTACAGGTGTGGATCGCACCACGAGTTGGAACCGAGCCTGGCAGTTATGAGGATACGATCACATATGAGACAGAAGAGGGGGCAACAGTTTCTTTCAAAGCCCAGATGACCATCGAAAGTGACACTTCAAATGATGATACCCCAACAGTAGAACCGACAGAAGCGCCAGATGATACACCGACACCGGAGCCGACAGAAGTACCAGATGATACACCGACACCGGAGCCGACAGAATCACCAGATGATACACCGATACCGGAACCGACAGAAGCACCACAGGATACTCCGGTACCAGCACCGGCAAGCCAGGTAAGTTCGGACTTAAGTGCAGACGGTTTTGCTTTTGGAAATGTTGTAGAAGAATATACAGAAGCACCGCAGGAACAGACAGCAACGCTGACAAATAACGGTGATGCGGATGCTGTTCTGTCAGATGTGTACAGCGACCAGGGAGATATCAAATATTTTGATGTTGCATTATCAGCAAAGACTATCAGCGCAAATGGCGGCACAGTTACTTTTACTGTACGTCCGAAGAGTGGACTGAGTGCGGGAACTTATACAGAAGTATTTACGATCACAGATACGACTTCCGGACAGGAGATTGTGATTCCTGCTTCCATTACGGTAGATGCCGCGAGCCACAACCTCGAAATTTCAATAGATAGCATTGATTTTGCAAGCGCAAAGAAAGGATACAGTGGAGTCAGTGCCCAGCCGATCACAGTAACAAATACTGGAAATGTAGCAGAGACGCTGGTACAGCCTTCAGCAAAATATTTCACAGTAACAGCAACCACCGGTCTGACGATCCAGCCTGGAGAGTCTGCAGTATTTGACGTAGTACCAAAGACCGGGCTGGATGTGAACAGCTATCAGGAAAATATCAAAATTTCCTCAGCAGCGAAAGAAACTGCTTTTACGGCATCTTTCCAAGTGCTCAAAGGAACGGTTTCTTTAACTAAGATCCAGAATCCGTCAGAAATCAGCGGGATTGCAAATGGTACCGCCAAAGATGCACAGAAACTGAAACTGCCGTCAGCGGTAGTAATTGAGACTACTGGAGGTAATGCCAAGGCAAAAGTCAGCTGGGATGTTGAAAACTGTTCCTACAATGTTTCTGACACATCAGCACAGAGCTTTAATGTAAGGGGAAGCGTAACACTCCCAGATGGCGTGGATAATGACAATAATATCGACCTGTTAGTTTACGTCAAAGTAAATGTAGAAGCTTATGTACCAAACACAGCTTCAGCAGATGACAATAAGATTACGGGAATTGAGGTTAATGGTGTTTATACAACGCAGTCCAAGATTTCCTTTACAGCAGTAGGTGCAGGAATGGATAACGATTCTCCAAAGAAAGGTGATACCCGTTATGTTCCGCTGAACTGGACTGTGATCAATACAAATGGATGGTCCAAGGCACCGTATACGGCATGTTTCGGACTTTCCAAGAGTGGTGATTATACTCTGAAGGTTGTCTTTCAGCAGCAGCAGTACGGTGGGGAAAACTGGCAGAACACAGAAAATCAGGATACCAAACAGGTAGCGTTCAGTATTTCCAAAGCCAAAGTTACTGCTCCAGGAACAAATCTTACACCATCCGCGAACCAGAAAAAATCTGTCAGGACAAATGATTCAACGGTGATCGTTCCGTTTGTGATCATTCTGATCATTGCGGCCGGGGCAGCATGCGGCGTGATCTATTACAAGAAGAAAAAGAAATAACAAATAAAACAAGAAAAGTTTTGTTAGCACTCATTTTAAATGAGTGCTAATTTTTCCTTGACTTTTATAAAAAATGGTATTAGTATATATAAAAAATGAAATTAAAGAAACAAAGGAGCGTGTTTTTAAATGGCAGCAAAACATGGAAATTTGTCAATTAACAGTGAAAATATTTTTCCTATCATAAAGAAATGGCTGTATTCAGACCATGATATTTTTGTAAGAGAGCTTGTATCCAATGGATGTGATGCGATCACCAAACTTAAGAAACTGGAAGTAATGGGAGAATACACTTTCCCGGATGACTATAAAGCTGCAGTTCAGGTAGTTGTGGATCCGGATGCCAAAACCCTGAAATTCATTGATAACGGTATCGGTATGACTGGCGATGAAGTAGAAGAATATATTACACAGATCGCTTTTTCCGGTGCAACAGAATTCCTTGAGAAATACAAGGACAAAACAACAGACGACCAGATGATCGGACATTTCGGACTGGGATTCTATTCTGCATTCATGGTTGCTGATGAAGTGCACATTGATACACTTTCCTATAAGGATGGAGCAACAGCAGTACACTGGACCTGCGATGGCGGCACAGAATATGACATGCAGGATGGCGACAGGACTACACCAGGTACAGAGATCACCTTATTCCTGAACGAAGAGAGCCTGGAGTTCTGCAACGAATACCGTATGCGTGAAGTGATCGAGAAATATTGCTCCTTTATGCCGGTAAACATTTACCTGTCCAAAGCAAACGCAGAGCAGGAATATGAGACGATTGATGAATCTGAACTTCGCGATGACGATGTAGTTGTAGAGCACATTCACGAAGATGCCAAGACAGAAGAAAAGGAAAACGAAAACGGCGAGAAAGAAGTCGTAGAAGTTTCTCCTGCAAAGGACAAAGTAAAGATCAACAAACGTCCGGTATCCTTAAGTGATCCGAATCCGCTGTGGATGAGACATCCGAATGAATGCAGCGACGAGGATTACAAGGATTTCTACCGCAAGGTATTTATGGATTACAAGGAGCCTCTGTTCTGGATCCATCTGAATATGGATTATCCGTTCAACCTCAAAGGTATCCTGTACTTCCCGAAGATCAATACAGAATACGATTCCATCGAGGGAACCATCAAACTGTACAACAACCAGGTATTTATCGCAGATAATATCAAGGAAGTGATTCCGGAATTCCTGCTCCTTCTCAAAGGCGTGATCGACTGCCCGGATCTTCCGTTGAATGTATCCAGAAGTGCCCTGCAGAATGACGGATTTGTTCAGAAGATTTCAGAATACATTTCCAAGAAAGTTGCAGACAAGCTGACAGGCATGTGCAAGACTGACCGTGAATCCTATGTGAAATACTGGGATGATATCAGTCCGTTCATCAAATATGGCTGCATCAAGGATGCTAAATTTGCAGAGAAACTGCATGACTACATTCTGTTCAAAGACCTAGATAACAAATATATGACTCTCAAGGACTGCATCGAGCAGAACAAGAAAGAAGAAACAGAAGAGACTTCCGAAACAAAAGAAACAGAGTCAGAAGAAAAGAAGGATGATACTGAGAACAAAGAACCGGAGAAGACAACCATCTTCTATGTAACAGATCCGGTACAGCAGAGCCAGTACATCAATATGTTCAAGGAAGCAGGCAAGAATGCAGTGCTCCTGTCACATAACATCGATACTGCCTTCATTTCTCATCTTGAGCAGAAAGACCAGACCATCCAGTTCAAGAGAATTGATGCTGATCTTACAGAAGAACTCAAGGGAGAGGGCGCAGCAGATGAAGAGACAACAAAGATCCTGACAGATCTGTTCCGCAAGAGCCTTGGCAAAGATAAACTCGAAGTCAAAGTAGAGAACCTCAAGAATGACTCCGTAGCTGCAATGATGATGTTTTCTGAGGAGAGCCGTCGTATGCAGGATATGATGAAGATGTACAACATGTATGGAATGGATCCGTCCATGTTTGGCGGTCAGGAGACACTGGTACTCAACGCAAACCATGCGCTGGTACAGTTCCTTGGCAAGAATCAGGAGTCTGAACATGCAGCAGTGATCTGTGAGCAGCTGTATGATCTGGCCATGATCAGCCACAAACAGCTTTCACCGGATGAGATGACAAAATTTGTTCAGAGAAGCAATGAGATCTTAATGATGATCGCAAAATAAACAATATTCTGAAGTGATATAAAGATACAAAGATTTCCGAATGTGTGTGATGATTTTATAACCATATTCGGGAATCTTTTTTCTTTGGTTGACAAATGGCATGAAAATTTTTATGCTGTTTTTGTATGTTGATGTTGTTTTTGTCGAAAAATCGAGATATTTTTCTGTAAATGTACTCTTTTATCGAGAAAAGTCTATTTTGCTAGGAAAACAGAAATGGAGCAAAATATGTCGTATAATATTGAGAAAGAAAAAATCGGAGGGAAAAAGTATGAGAAAAGTATATCGATTGATACGTCAAATGGGAGTAACTTCCAAATATAAGGGTTATTATTATGTTGCAGAAGCGGTAAGAATGTTTATGGAAATTCAGGACCATCCTATTAAAATCACAAAAGATATATACCCATCTCTGGCGAAACAGTTTAAATCGACACCGGTAAATGTAGAACACGATATACGAACGGTAATAAATGTATGTTGGGCCTCCAATAAAGAAGCTATGAATAAGATTGCTGGATATCAGCTGAGATATAAACCGACGAACAGCGAATTTATTGATATGATGGCGTATTATCTTGTTCAGATGGAGACAGAAACAGTACATCCCGACAGGATACCGTACACAGATTACAATATGGTAAAATCAATTTGATGAAGTTTAAAAAAATCTAATACAATAGTATCCCATATAGTTTCAGAAGTCTTGTCGAGTGTAAAAAAATTGGAAAAAATACCCGTAGTACAAATCAGTTCGTTATTTTTGTATTGAATGTTCAAAAACAGATCTGAGATTTCACTGTCTGAAATTGAAAATTTATTATCAGTAGACAGAGGATTTGCCTGAGAGGGAGAAAGACGCATGACAATTTTGAACTGAAGAGGAGGAAGCTTTCCACGGATAATGGAATAACAATAGGATTTCATGTCTTTCCAGGAAGCGTAAATAATATCATTCTCAGACAAATGTTGTGCGGTGTCTGTGTCAAAAAAGTCCATATGCAGTTTCCCGTCTATGTGGAACTGGCTAAAGGTTGTAATGGATGCCTCTGCCAGGGAAAATATATCAAAAGTATTTCCGAGTAATAATTTGTGCATAAAAGTTTTGTTGGTATTGATCTTGAGAGCAAGCATTTAAAATCTCCTTTACGTTTACTGGTGGTTCTATTATAAAGCAGAATGGAAAAAAAGAATATAGTTTTTATAAAAACTCTTTTCAAACAAAGGTCTATATGTTAATATAGATGTGGTATTCGAAACTACATATTACGGGAAAGAGGACGATATAATTGAGTTATAAGATTATTATAGATAGTTGCGGTGAATTGTTAGAAGAATGGAAGAATAATGAACATTTTGAATCGGTAGCGCTTACTTTGAATGTAGGCGGTGAGAATATTATAGATGATGAAACTTTTGATCAGGCAGATTTCCTTAAGAAAGTAGCTGCATGCCCGGAGTGCCCGAAATCAGCGTGTCCTTCTCCGGAGCGTTATATGAGAGCTTTTGACTGTGATGCAGATCATATCTATGCAGTGACACTTTCAGCAGAACTCAGCGGTTCTTATAACAGTGCAGTTCTGGGGAGCAATCTTCTGAATGAGGAAAAACCGGGCAGACAGATCCATGTTTTTAATTCGAAGTCAGCTTCTGTAGGACAGACACTGATCGCAATGAAGATCCAGGAATGTGAGGAAGCAGGATATTCTTTTGAACAGGTAATTGAAACAGTAGACAATTACATTGCAGGACAGCATACTTTCTTTGTACTGGATAATCTGGAGACACTTCGCAAGAACGGAAGACTGAGCAAAGCAAAGGCACTTGTTGCCAGCGCACTGAAAATCAAACCGGTCATGGGATCTACAGATGAAGGAAGTATCTGTCAGCTTGATCAGGCACGTGGAATGAATAAGGCATTGGTCAAAATGGCAGAACAGATCGTGGCCAAGACACAGAACAGTGAGACCAAGACACTTGCGATCTCACACTGCAACTGCCATGAGAGAGCAGTTCTCCTTCGAAATGCACTTCAGGAGCGCATGAACGTGAAGGATATTGTGATCCTGGATACTGCAGGAGTAAGCAGCATGTATGCAAATGACGGAGGCGTGATCGTTGCTGTATAAGCCGGGATACCCCCAGAAAGGTACTTCACTTTTGAACTTTCCTGTGCTATAATGCAATGAGTACTTATATGCAGCAAAGGAGATTCGCAAATGAGTCAGAAAAAAGTAGACCGCTACAAAGCTGGTAAGAACAACCGCAGCAGAGCAGCCAGAAAAGAGAAGCTGATCGACAGATTAGAGATCCTTGCATGGGTGGCAATCTGCGTGGCTATGGTTGCATGGATCGGATTTTCCGCATATGCAAAAATAACTGCCAAGGAAGCTTCTGTAGTGAAGGAAACGGTTGTAGATACTTCAGCGATCGATAATTATGTATCAGGACTTTCTTCCGATACACAATAAGCCAAATGAAAATGAACAATAAAAAACCCCGGCTGATCCAGCTGGGGTTTTTTATTGAATGGTTATAAAACCTGAAGTATCGGATGTTAATTATAATTTTGTAACGTTAGCAGCCTGCATTCCGCGAGCGCCTTCTGTTAAATCATAAGTTACTGCCTGTCCTTCGTCTAAGGATTTGAATCCTTCGCCATTGATTGCAGAGAAGTGTACGAATACGTCAGCTCCATCCTCTCCTGTGATGAAACCATAGCCTTTTTCTGCGTTGAACCATTTTACAGTTCCTTTGTTCATGATGTTACCTCCATAAAAAATAAAAAATTAAAAGACCATCTGACGACAAAAATCACCAGATTTTACAGACTATATTAATAATATATAATCTCTAAAAACTAGTGATTTTACATTAAGAATCTATTGGTCTATGTCTGAATTATATATCCGGTGGATAAAATTGTCAAGGTTATTTAAAAAAGACTTTATTAAATCAAATATTTCGTGTATGATGTTTGTGATAAAGTAATTGTATCTAAATAATTACAAAGATAAATTCCAGGAGGAGCCGTTATGATTAACAAACTTATTGAAAAAATCCGTAAAACAAATGCACCGATCGTAGTAGGACTGGACCCGATGCTGAATTATATTCCGAAGCATATCCAGGAAAATGCGTTTGCGGAATTCGGGGAAACACTGGAAGGCGCAGCAGAGGCAATCTGGCAGTTTAATAAGGGGATTGTCGATGCAACATATGATCTGATCCCGGCAGTGAAACCGCAGATCGCCATGTATGAACAGTTTGGGATTCCAGGGCTTCAGGCATATAAAAAGACTGTAGATTACTGCAAATCCAAAGACCTTGTAGTGATCGGCGATATCAAGAGAGGTGACATCGGATCTACATCCGCAGCATATGCAGTCGGACATCTCGGGCATGTACAGGTAGGAAGCAAGAAATATGCTGGATTTGATGAGGATTTTGCAACAGTCAATCCATATCTCGGATCTGACGGTGTAAAACCGTTCATCGATGTCTGCAAAGAAGAAAACAAGGGACTTTTCATCCTTGTCAAAACATCTAACCCATCAAGTGGTGAATTCCAGGATCGCGTGATCGACGGCAGACCGCTTTATGAGTGGGTAGGCGAGAAGGTTGCACAGTGGGGCGAGGACCACATGGGCAAAGAATACAGCTACATCGGAGCCGTTGTCGGAGCAACTTATCCGGAAATGGGCAAAGTCCTCCGTAAACTGATGCCGAAGACATTTATCCTTGTACCAGGATATGGCGCACAGGGCGGCAAGGGTGCAGATCTCGTTCACTTCTTTAACGAAGATGGACTTGGTGCGATCATAAACTCTTCCAGAGGAATTATTGCGGCATACAAACAGGAAGCATACGCATCCTTTGGCGAACTGAATTATGCAGATGCATCCCGTAAGGCAGTAGAAGTGATGATCGAGGACATCAGCGGAGCACTTAACAACCGCTAAGATGATTTTTGGAGGAAGACAAATGAGCACAAAGACAAAAGAAAGTCTTAAGATCGTAAGCCAGGAGGAGATCGGCACAGGGATCTTCAGCATGTGGCTTCAGGCTGACCGTATGGCAGAAGCTGCCAGACCGGGACAGTTTTTATCCTTATATACAAGAAACGGAAGCAAACTCCTTCCGCGTCCGATCAGTATCTGCGAGATTGACAGAGAGAACGGCAGGATCCGTCTTGTATATCGTGTGACAGGCAAGAATACAGGAACAGAGGAATTTTCCAGACTGCATCCTGGAATCCAGGTGGAGGCAATGGGACCTCTCGGCAACGGATTTCCGCTTGAAGAAGCAGAAGGAAAGAAGGTGTTCCTGATCGGAGGAGGCATCGGAATTCCGCCGATGCTTCAGACTGCCAAGGAACTTAAGGCAGAGAAGACAGCCGTTCTCGGATACAGAGATGAGCTTTTTCTGAATGATGAGTTTGAGAAATATGCAGATGTCTATGTGGCAACAGAGGATGGAAGTGCAGGAACCAAAGGAAATGTCCTTAATGCAATTAAGGAGAAAGCCCTGGAAGCAGATGTGATCTTTGCCTGCGGACCGACACCTATGCTCCGCGCACTCAAGGAATATGCAGCAGAAAAAAATATCACATGCTGGATCTCCATGGAGGAGCGTATGGCATGCGGCGTTGGAGCCTGTCTTGCATGTGTCTGCAGATCAAAAGAAATCGACGCACATTCTCAGGTGCATAACAAACGTGTCTGCAAGGATGGCCCGGTATTCTTAAGTACGGAGGTAGAGTTATGATAAAAACAGGCGTGACTCTTGCGGGAGTAGAATTAAAAAATCCTGTAATGACAGCTTCCGGGACCTTTGGATCCGGAGCCGAATATAGTGAGTTTGTAGATCTGAACCGTCTTGGCGCAGTTGTGACCAAGGGTGTTGCCAATGTACCGTGGCCGGGAAACCCGACACCGCGAGTAACGGAGACAGCAAGCGGTATGCTGAATGCAATCGGACTTCAGAATCCAGGTATCGATCTTTTCTGTAAGAGAGACATTCCGTTTCTGAAGCAGTATGACACAAAGATCGTTGTGAATGTATGTGGAAAAAGTACCGAGGATTACTGTGAAGTTGTAGAGCGTCTGGGAAATGAACCGGTTGACCTCCTTGAGATCAATGTTTCCTGCCCGAATGTCAAAGAAGGTGGAATTGCTTTTGGACAGGATCCGAAAGCACTGGAAGCGATCACCAGGGAAGTTAAGAAGTATGCAAAACAGCCGATCATCATGAAACTCAGCCCGAATGTGACTGACATCACAGAGATGGCGAAGGCAGCAGAGGCAGGTGGTGCAGATATTCTTTCTCTCATCAATACTCTGACAGGAATGAAGATCGATATTAACAGAAGGACCTTCGCGCTGGCAAACAAGACCGGTGGAATGTCTGGTCCGGCAGTGAAGCCGGTCGCTGTCCGTATGGTCTATCAGGTAGCACAGGCTGTTTCACTTCCGATCATCGGAATGGGTGGAATCGCAACAGCAGAGGATGCACTGGAATTTATCATGGCAGGTGCGACAGCAGTATCTGTGGGAACTGCAAACTTCTTCAATCCGTATGCGACTGTTGAAATCGCAGAGGGGATTGAGAAATTTATGGAAGCACAGCATGTGGAGGATATCCACGAGCTCATCGGAGCAGTAAAATAAAAAGTATCAAAGCATAGTAATAAGTAAATGTAAGATCACAAAATGGCAGGAAAGAGCACAGTGCTTTTTCCTGCTTTTTGTGGGAGAGGAGTAAAAGTGGAAAAAAATCGAACAAATGACATGACAACAGGCAATCCGATCAAACTGATCATTATGTTTATGATCCCGATGTTTCTCGGAAATATTTTTCAGCAGTTTTATAATATTGTGGATTCTATTGTTGCCGGACAGTTTATCGGTGTAGATGCACTTGCAGCGATTGGAAGTACCGGTTCGCTGATGTTCTTTGTGACCGGATGGCTGAATGGTCTCAGCAGTGGATTTGGAATCATTGTGGCACAGATGTTTGGAGCTAAGAAATATGATGATATGAGACATTTTGTGGCAATGTCTATTTATCTGATGTTTGGATTTGCGGCAGCGATGACTGTCGGCTTTCTGGTATTCAATGTACCGATTCTGAAACTGATGAATTCACCAGAAGATCTGATGGGGGATGTGGCTGGATATATGGGAATCATCTACGCAGGACTTCTTGTGACAGCGGCATATAATACACTTGCAGCGTTTCTGCGTGCGCTGGGTGATTCCAAATCCCCGCTGTATTTCCTGATCATTTCCGCAGGGATCAACGTTGTCCTCGATGTTGTCCTGATCCGTTTTGCAGGAATGGGCGTAGAGGGATGTGCATATGCAACCGTTATTGCACAGGGTGTTTCTGCAATCTGCTGTCTTGTGTATATCAAGAAAAAATATCCGATCCTTCATCTGACAAAGAAGAATTTTAAACTTCGCAAAGGCAGTATGAGCAAGCTTCTGATCCTTGGAATCCCGATGGGACTTCAGTTTTCTATCACTGCGATCGGAACCATCATTGTACAGAGCGCGGTCAATGTTTATGGCGCTACTCATATGGCTGGCTTTTCCGCAGCAGGAAAGATCCAGAATGTTATCGGCATGGTGGCTGTTTCCATGGGTGCAACGATCGCGACTTATGTTGGACAGAACCGTGGAGCAGGCCGTATGGATCGTGTGAAGCAGGGAGTAAGATATTCCTGTAGCATGCTCCTTGCCTGGAGTGTGATCCAGATGACTCTTGTATATTTTGGAGGAAAATACTTCACATACCTGTTCATCAATCCATCCGAGACAGATGTGATCCAGGTGTCTGTGACGTATTTCCACACGGTATTCTGGGCTTATCCATTCCTGGATATGATCTTTGTATTCCGAAATGCCCTTCAGGGAATGGGATACGGACTTGTTCCGATGCTCGGCGGTGTTTTTGAACTGGTCGCAAGAACATTGATCGTAGTTTTGGTAGCGGGAAAAACAACTTTCGCAGGAGTATGCCTTGCCGATCCGGCGGCGTGGATCGCGGCACTGATCCCGCTGATACCGTATTATTTTTATATCATGAAAAAATATAAAGTGGTAAAGAGTTGATTTGTCAGTAGACAAATAAAACCTTTTGTGTGAAAATAAACTTATCAGACTAACTGGGATCAAGGAGGAAATTTATGAAAAGGGTGAGAAAACTTTTGTGCGGCATTATGTCGGCAGTTATAATTCTGTCAGGAGTGCCGGAAATGTCGCAGAATGTTCAGGCAGCTACGGAGAAAACACAAACAACAACACAGACTGTGAAAAAGAAAAACGGATTGTATCAGGAGGGAAAACGCAGATATTGTTATTATCAGAATGGAAAAAAGGTAAAAACTACCTGGAAAACGATTAAAGGTGATAAGTATTATTTCGGCAAAAGTGCTACTGCATTTATCGGACCTGGTATTGTCAATAAAAAATTATATTTGTTCAGGGCAAATGGAAAGCTGTTTACCAGAAAAATAAATGGAATCGTAAGTGTTCTGGGCGAAAAATATTATGTTTATAAGAACGGAGAAATCAGAACCGGATGGATCAGTTATAAAGGCAGTATATATTATGCAGGAACTTTGGGCAAAATTGTAAAAAATACTACATATGGCGGAGTAAAATTTAACCAAGAGGGAGCGGCAAAAGTCACACCACAATCTCAGCTTCACATTTATGCACAGAATGTTTTGAATTCTGTTACAACCAGTAGTATGACAAGAATGGAAAAACTGAGAGCATGCTATAACTATCTTGCATATAGTGGAAGATTTTACTATTATTCTCCGGCAGATCCGAATCTTTCAGAAAAATCCTGGTATATTGGCTGCGCAAACAGGATGCTGGGACAGGGCAGAGGAAATTGTTATGGATTTGCCTGCGCTTTTGCAGCACTTGCAAGGGAAATTGGTTATATGCCGTATTTGATGTGTGCAAGAATTCCAGGAAGCAGGGATCAGGCAGCAGATGGCTATACACGACATTGCTGGGTAATGATCAATGGAGAACATTATGATCCGGAAGGAAGTTTTGCCGGATGGGGCGGATGTTTTGCAAGCACGTATTTTACAACACCATACAAACAGCTTACCAAAGTAAAATTTAATTAACCCCAAATTTAAAAGACCTTTTGTATGAAAATAAACTTATCAGACTATCTTAGAACAAGGAGGTAACTTATGAAAGGGAAAAAGATGTTTTTATTTATGCTTTTGGCGTTGTGTATATGTTTAATGCCGGCAAGAAATGCTGAAGCAGCAGTAAAGTACAAAAACCGTTTTGTAAAAGCTCAGAATGGAAATATCAGCTATTATAATGCAAAGGGACAAAAGGTCAAAGGGATAGTAACAGTAAAGGGCAAGAAATATTGCTTCGATTCAAAGGGAATTTTGCGTACAGGATGGCGCAGAGTCAATAAAAAATATTATTTTTTCAGACAGAGTAATGGTCTTGGCGGATATATGAGAACTTCAACAAAAGTTAATGGTATCAGCCTCAGAAAAGACGGAAGTGCAGTTTATAATAATACGCAATTGCAAAAACTGGACCTCATGGTCCGGGCCAGCAGGATTGTGGACAGTATTACCAACAACAAAATGACAAAAGCACAGAAACTCAAAGTCTGCTTCAGATACATAGTAAATTATAATTATGGAGATGGAGGAGATTTCGTGGGAGTCTCCAACTGGGATGTATATTACGGAAACCGTGTGCTTACCAGAAGAAGAGGAGACTGCTTTGGCTTTGGCTGTGCGTTTGCTTATCTGGCTAATGCAGTAGGATATAAATCATATGCGGTTTCTTCTGGAGGTCATGGATGGGCAGAGGTAAATGGAAAAGTTTACGATGCTAACTGGGCAAAAGTAACCGGAAGGATTGACTGGTACTGTGGAATGGACTACGGACTCAGCGGCAGGGGCGGACGTCCAAATTATAAAACAAGTCGATACTATGTAAAAGCAATCTGACAGTTGATAAAAATACACGGTTTGTTTTTGGGCGTAAATATGATAGAATAGATGTAATTATGAACAGATAAATATGGAGGAATGAATCATGGAAGCATACAAACAGGAATTTATTGAATTTATGGTAGACAGCCATGTACTGAAATTTGGAGAATTCACACTCAAGAGCGGACGAAAGTCTCCGTTTTTTATGAACGCAGGTGCATATGTGACAGGTTCTCAGCTTAAGAAACTTGGAGAATACTATGCAAAAGCAATCCATGACAAATACGGTGATGACTTTGATGTGCTGTTTGGACCAGCTTATAAGGGAATTCCGCTCAGCGTAGTAACAGCGATCGCTTTCAGTGAATTATATGGCAAGGAGATCCGTTACTGCTCAGACCGTAAAGAAGAGAAGGATCACGGCGCAGATAAGGGAAGTTTCCTTGGAAGCAAACTTCAGGATGGAGACCGTGTCGTAATGATCGAAGACGTAACAACTTCCGGTAAATCCATGGAAGAAACTGTTCCGAAGGTAAGAGGAGCAGCAAATGTGGAGATCGTCGGTCTCATGGTATCTCTTGACCGTATGGAAGTCGGCAAGGGCGGCGTGAAGTGTGCTCTTGAAGAAGTTCATGATCTGTATGGATTTGAGACAAATGCTATCGTAACAATGGAAGAAGTCATTGAACATCTTTATAACAAAGAATATAAGGGTGAGATCATTATCAACGACGACCTCAAAAAAGCAATCGACGCATATTACGCACAGTACGGCGCAAAATAAAAAGGTCTGCTGTCAGAAGGATATACAGGAGGAATGAAGTTGAACGAAAAAATTTACAAAACAATGGCGAGAACGGGAGCCTGCAGTGTTACAGTAGGAATCGTAACTCTTGTTACCGGAGCTGCCGCAGGAATCTTAATGATCATCAGCGGTGCACGTCTTCTCAAAAGAAAAGGCGATATTTTGATATAAAAACCGGAAGCGCGGTATAAGGTTAGGATAGTATAAAAATGTCAAAAAACAGTGCGAAGCGCAGGATCAAACATCTGGGAGCTATGCTGTTTGTAATATATATTCTGCTGTTGATCTATTTCCTTTTCTTTTCGGAAGAATATGGAAGGGTCGCAGCAGAAGAAAGAATATACAGATATAATCTGATCCCTTTCGTGGAGATCAGGCGGTTCTGGATCTACAGAGAGCAGCTTGGGGTGTTTGCGGTTATTACAAATCTGCTGGGAAATGTGATTGGATTTATTCCCTACGGATTTATTCTTCCGGTCATAGCGAGGAAGTGTCGCAGCGGATTTTTTATTATTTTGTCAGGATTTGGACTCAGTCTTCTCGTAGAGACAATTCAGCTTATCACAAAAGTTGGCTGTTTCGATGTGGATGATCTGATTCTGAATACACTGGGAGCGGCACTGGGGTATCTGGCTTTTGCCGTTTGTAATTACCTGAGGAGAAATCATTATGGCAAGAAGATATAGATATGCGATCATAAAGAAAAAAGAACCAGGTAAAGGGAAGCTGTCAGTAGGGCTGGCGATTGCTTCCCTCCTTCTGTTTGTAGTGGCTGTGGCAGTAGCCTATATAGCAAATGGAAGCTTGGGTTTTATCGTAGGTGGAATCTGCCTGTTTGCAGTACTGCTTTCTGCTTATGGCTTTGTGATGGGACTTATGAGCTTTTCTGATGAAAAGTATACACATCGGACCAGCGTTGTGGGATCGATCCTGAATGGAGTGATCACAGTAGGATGGCTGGTCTTTTTTTTGATGGGAGTATGATAAGAGATGGATATGGAACGTTTACAGAAACAGATGGATTTTATCGTTGAGGTGGACAAAGTAAAGCAGATCATCCGGCAGACCTATCTGTCAGATGCAAGCCGTAAGGAAGACGATGCAGAACATTCCTGGCATCTGGCACTGATGGCAGTCCTTCTCAGCGAATATTCCAACGAGGAAGTAGATCTTAAGAAAGTTGTGCCGATGGTGCTGATCCATGATCTGGTCGAGATCGATGCGGGCGACACCTACGCATATGATGAAGCAGGAGCGCAGACTAAAGTGGAACGGGAAACAAAGGCGGCAGACCGCATTTTTGGAATGCTTCCGGAAGATCAGGGCAGATGGTTCCGGGATCTCTGGGATGAATTTGAGGCATATGAGAGTGCAGATGCCAAATTTGCACACGTGCTCGATAACTGCCAGCCGCTTCTTCTGAACGATGCTTCCAATGGCAGAAGCTGGGCAGAACACGGCGTCCGCAAAAGTCAGATCTACAAACGAAATGAGCATACTTCAGAAGGTTCCAGGGAAATCTGGAAATATATGCAGAAATTAATAGACAAACATGTCGAACTCGGACATGTGATCGATGAATGAAAAATAGAAAGGGAGATGAATTTGGACGAATTACTGATGGAACGTTATCATCTGGCAAAAGACCGGATCAGTGAGATCTGCACAGAAAAGATGGCACAGCCAGATTTTGAGGACTTTTTCAAAAAGACAGCCGCTTTTTTGACAAAGACGGCGGCTATTCTCGAGAGAGAAAAGGAAGAACTGACAGAAGAAGAACTCGCACAGGAAAACAGAGAACTCTACGAAGAACTTTTTCCGGAAAACTATGGGACCTGCTATGGAAATCCTTCCTACGCAGTAGAGAAACTGGGCGAATACGGCAAGGCGTTTTGCTTCCTGTATGCAGAACTCCGCGGTACGATCGCGTATGCATATGAGAAAAAATGGTGGGATCATACCATTGCTGCAGAACTTTTTCTGGAAATCTATGCTGCCTTTGAGGACAGTGAACTTCCGGCAGTTAAGACCGTGGAGGATATTCTGCGCTCCTATGTGAATGACTATTGCCAGGATCTGATGGAGCAGAGGATTGCGGAGGCCGTTGACCCGCAACTCGATTTTGCAGTCCGTATTATCATGGATTCTGATCTTTCAGACCTTAAATATCTCTATGCTTATGGTGAATATATTTCTGCAAATGAGAGAGGCGTGGCAGAATTTCTGAACAGCCTTTCCCAGGAGCAGATCGACAGCATGGCAGAAACCTATACAGAGGGATATCGCATCGGTTTTATCAACGGAAGAAAAGACATTACCAGGAAAAAAACAGTCAACATCCGCTATAATCTCGGATTTGAGAGAATGGTAAGATCTGCGATCCTGAAATTCCGTGCGATGGGACTGGAACCAGTCATCTACCGTCATGCGACACATGTAGTCAACAAGCGGGGAAATGCAAGAATCGGCTTTACCGGCGGCGTTGCAAACCCGCAGTATGATTATGATCACAGACAGGACCAGGCACTTTTCCTTGACAGTGATTTTGTACAGCGTAAACTGCGCTCCATGCAGAATGCTTACGAGAATTATAAGGAACTGGCAGCAGTACATGGCGGTCCGGCATGCATCGAGACTTTTGGAGAGGAACCGTTTGCACCGGAGACCAAGGCTGAGGCGTGGACACTGTCGGAGGCACAGCAGAAGCAGCAGGTGGAACTTGACAATGAATCCGGACAGATCGTCAACCGCTATATCAAGGGAGATGAGAGAAGTTTCACGATCATTGCTTATCCGATCCCTGAGATCGGAGAAAACTTCCCGGAGATCTTTGCAGAGATCGTCAAGATCAATACGCTGGATTATAAATTATATGAGCGGATCCAGCAGACGATCATTGAGACTCTGGATACCTGCCAGTGGGTAGAAGTCAAGGGACGCGGCGACAATGAGACAGACCTTATCATCCATCTTCATGATCTCGAGGATGTGAAGAAGCAGACGAATTTCGAGAACTGTGTAGCGGATGTGAATATTCCAGTAGGAGAAGTATTTACATCTCCGGTACTTGCAGGAACAGGCGGAATCCTTCATGTCAAGAAAGTATATTTAAATGGTCTGCAGTTCCGTGATCTCAAACTGGTATTTGACTGCGGACAGGTCATCGATTATACCTGTTCAAATTTTGATACAGAAGAAGAGAACCGCGCGTATATCGAGGACAATATCCTGTTCCACCACGCCAAGATCCCGATGGGTGAATTTGCGATCGGTACCAACACGACAGCCTATGTTGCTGCTGAGAAATACGGCATCGCAGACAAACTTCCGATCCTGATCGCAGAAAAGATGGGACCGCATTTTGCAGTGGGAGACACCTGTTACAGCTGGGCAGAAGACACTCCGGTATTTAACCCGGACGGAAGAGAGATCATTGCCCGCGACAACGAGATCTCCGTACTGCGTAAAGAAGATATCAGCATGGCATATTATGGCTGCCACACTGATATTACCATTCCATATGAGGAACTTGGAAATATCAGCGTGATCGACGAAGAGGGCGAAAGCACTCCGATCATCGAGAACGGACGCTTTGTACTTCCTGGTACAGAAGAACTCAACAAACCTTTTGAAGAGTAAACTTCATATACAAAAAGAGTTTGCGTATCTAAATATTTCTTTTCTGGAATTATGTTGACACAAATTTAGAATCTTAGTAGAATCAACCTGGGATAGAAAAAAAGGAGGCCACCAATGAAAAAAGTTGGAATTGTAATGGGAAGCGACTCAGATATGCCGGTTATGAGCAAAGCGGCAGCAATTCTTGACAAGCTGGGCGTTGAGTACGAAATGAAGATCATCTCTGCACACAGAGAACCGGATGTGTTCTTTGAATATGCAAGAAGTGCAGAAGAAAGAGGATTCAAAGTAATTATTGCAGGTGCAGGAATGGCAGCACATCTTCCGGGAATGTGTGCAGCGATCTTCCCGATGCCTGTGATCGGTATTCCAATGCATACCACTTCTCTGGGAGGACGTGATTCACTGTATTCTATCGTACAGATGCCATCCGGAATCCCGGTTGCAACAGTTGCGATCAACGGAGGGGCAAATGCAGGACTGCTGGCAGCTAAGATACTGGCTACTTCAGATCCGGAACTTCTTGAGAAACTGAAAGCATACAGCCAGGAACTGAAGGAACAGGTAGAAGCAAAGGATGCCCGCCTTCAGGAAGTTGGATATCAGGCTTATTAAATATAGACAACAGAATACAGAACGCATACTACCATGATCCGACGAAGTCGGATATGAAGGAGGATACTATGGATTACAAGAACGCAGGTGTTGATATCGAAGCAGGCTACAAGTCAGTTGAACTGATGAAGAAACATATCGCAAAAACCATGAGACCGGAGGTACTGGGGGGAATCGGCGGATTTTCCGGAGCTTTTTCCATGAGCGCATTTAAGAACATGGAGGAACCTACACTGGTATCCGGTACAGACGGATGTGGAACCAAGGTAAAACTTGCCATGATTATGGACAAACATGATACGATAGGAATCGATGCAGTTGCCATGTGTGTAAATGACATTGCATGTGCAGGCGCAGAACCGCTGTTTTTCCTGGATTACATCGCATGCGGCAAGAACTATCCGGAGAAGATCGCTGAGATCGTAAGCGGTGTGGCAGAGGGCTGTGTACAGTCTGGTGCGGCACTGATCGGTGGAGAGACAGCAGAGCATCCTGGACTTATGCCAGAAGATGAGTACGATCTTGCCGGATTTGCAGTAGGTGTGATCGACAAGAAGGATCTTCTCACAGGAGAAGAACTGAATCCTGGAGATGTGCTGATCGGTATGGCTTCTACCGGTGTCCACAGCAACGGATTCTCTCTTGTCCGCAAAGTATTCGAGATGACAAGAGAATCCCTTGACACTTACTATGATGAACTGGGAACAACACTTGGCGAAGCACTGATCGCTCCGACCAGGATTTACGTGAAGGCACTCAAGAGCATCCGCGATGCAGGCGTGAGGATCCATGCATGCAGCCATATCACAGGCGGCGGCTTCTACGAAAATATTCCGCGTATGCTCAAAGAAGGCACACATGCAGTTGTAGAGAAGGACAGTTATCCGGTTCTTCCAATTTTTAAACTTCTTGCAAAAAAAGGTAACATCGAAGAGAAAATGATGTATAATACATTTAACATGGGTCTTGGAATGGTCCTCGCAGTAGCTCCTGAGGATGTAGACAAGACGATGGAAGCAATCCGCAAAGAAGGAGATACTCCTTACGTAGTAGGCCGCATTGAGGCTGGCGAAAAGGGAGTGACCTTATGTTAAAACTGGGTGTTCTGGTATCCGGAGGCGGTACAAACCTCCAGGCGATCATGGACGCGATCGATGCAGGTGTGATCACCAATGCAGAGGTTGGTCTCGTGATCAGCAATAACAAGGGTGCGTATGCCCTCAAGAGAGCAGAGAATAAGGGAATCCCTGCCAGATGCATTTCTCCGAGGGACTATGCAGACAGAGAAGAATTTCATAAGGCACTTCTGGCAGAGCTTCAGGAGAACCAGGTAGATCTTGTTGTGCTTGCCGGATTTCTGGTGGCAGTACCGCCGATGATCGTGGAAGCATATCCAAATAAGATCATCAATATCCATCCGTCACTGATCCCGTCTTTCTGTGGAACAGGATATTATGGGCTTCATGTCCATGAGGGAGTTCTTTCCAGAGGCGTCAAAGTGACCGGTGCGACGGTTCATTTTGTAGATACAGGTACAGATACCGGTCCTATCATTCTTCAGAAGGCGGTAGAGGTACACCAGGGAGATACCCCGGAAGTACTTCAGAGACGTGTCATGGAAGAAGCAGAATGGAAGATACTGCCGGCTGCGATCAATCTGATCGCCAATGGTAAAGTATCCGTACAGGACGGTAAAGTTATCATCAATAATTGATTTTCTGCAGAGGAGCGAAAGATATGAAAGTTTTAATTGTTGGAAGCGGCGGAAGAGAACATGCAATTGCCTGGAGCGTGGCCAAGAGCCCGAAGGTAGACAAGATCTACTGTGCACCGGGAAATGCAGGAATTTCTGAATATGCGGAGTGTGTAGATATCGGAGCAATGGAATTTGAGAAACTTGCTGATTTTGCAGAGAAGAATTCTGTTGATCTTACAATCATCGGAATGGATGACCCGCTGGTTGGCGGTGTTGTCGATGTGTTTGAGGCACGCGGACTCAAGGTGTTCGGACCTCGCAAGAACGCAGCTATTCTGGAGGGATCCAAGGCATTTTCCAAAGACCTCATGAAAAAATATGGAATTCCGACAGCGGGATACGAAAACTTTGACGATCCACAGAAAGCACTGGATTATTTACATACACAGGCCAAATTCCCGATCGTGCTCAAGGCAGACGGGCTTGCACTCGGCAAGGGAGTCCTGATCTGTAATACTCTGGAAGAAGCAGAAGCTGGAGTTAAGGAGATCATGGAGGACAAGAAGTTCGGCAGTGCAGGAAATACAATGGTCATTGAGGAATTCATGACAGGACGTGAAGTGTCTGTCCTTTCCTTTGTGGATGGCAAGACGATCCGTCCGATGACATCTGCACAGGATCATAAGCGTGCCAAAGATGGAGATCAGGGACTGAACACAGGCGGTATGGGTACTTTTTCACCAAGCCCGTTTTATACAGAGGAAGTGGATAAGTTCTGTAAGGAGCATATCTACCAGGCGACGGTTGATGCGATGGCAGCAGAAGGACGTCCATTTACAGGAATCATTTTCTTTGGACTGATGCTGACAGCCGACGGACCGAAGGTCCTGGAGTACAATGCCCGTTTTGGTGATCCGGAAGCACAGGTCGTTCTTCCGAGAATGAAGACAGACATCATCGAAGTGATGGAAGCCTGCGTAAATGGAACTCTGGATCAGGTGGATCTTGAGTTTGAGGACAACGCAGCTGTCTGTGTCGTTCTGGCAAGTGATGGATATCCGGTAAAATACGAAAAAGGAATTCCAATGCATGGATTTGAGAACTTCAAGGACAAGGAAGGCTATTACTGCTTCCATGCAGGAACCAAATTCAAGGATGGCGAGATCGTTACCAACGGCGGCCGTGTCCTTGGAATCACTGCAACTGGAAAAGATCTTAAGGAGGCCCGTAAGAACGCTTACGAGGCAACAGACTGGATCCAGTTTGCAAATAAATATATGCGCCACGACATAGGAAAGGCTATTGACGAGGCCTGAAAGGACAAAATATGGGAACAAGTGTAGAAGAAACAATTAAGGAAATTCAGGGAAGGGAGAATATTTTTGTAGCATACTCTCAGACTACGAAGCTTCCTTATGTAACCTGTGGGGAAGAATCATTCAACGATCAGGCATGGTTTTTCACAGAGGAAGAAGCAATCAAAGAATTTGGCAAAAAGAAAATCGAAGAAAAAGTTCTTCTTATGGGAATGCGCTACGAAAAGAAAGACTTCCCTAAGATGTACGGTCTGTTATTCTCTATCGGTGTAAACACGATCATGTGGAATGATGGCGGTGAGCAGATGGAGATCGATCTTGAAAGAATCGTAAGAAAGCCGGATCTCAGTAAAGTAGAGCCGCAGAAGCATCCGCTGATCAATCCGACACTGCAGCTTTCCGGAATCTACTTCATGCAGGAACTTCGTCGTCCGGTACCTCAGGAAGAGCACAAGAACTTAAGAGCACTGGAAGAAGAAGTGATCGTAAATTTAAGAAAATCAGACTTTCTTGTTGCAATGCAGCGCAAGGGAGATGAGCCGGACAAGATAAACATTCCTTACCTCAAGAACAAAGAAGGCAAGATCCTTCAGCCGGTATTTTCAGATGTTATGGAATTTGAGAAATTCGCAAAAGGAAAGAACCTTCGTATTGCCAAAGTACCGTTTAGCAAACTTCCAAATATCCTGATCGAGCAGGCAGAATCACTGGTTATCAACCCTATGGGATTCAATCTTGTTCTCAGCAGAGACCAGCTCAAAAAAATAATTGGTTAAGAATATAAGTATAAGAAACAGGCAGTCTTCGGGCTGTCTGTTTTTTATGCGGGATACAAAATTATACTTGCAAAATCCAGATTATGTGCTACCATATGTATAACATGATGTTATTATGAAAGATAAGGGGCTGAGGACTATGGTCATTGAAATAGACTTTAACAGCGATGAGGCCATTTATGTGCAGTTGATGAATCAGATCATCATGGGGATTGCCACATCCAGGCTTCGGGAGGGAGATCCACTTCCTTCTGTGCGGCAGCTTGCAGATACCATTGGCATCAATATGCACACTGTGAATAAGGCATATTCCCTGCTTCGGCAGGAAGGCTTTGTTACGATCGACCGCCGCCGTGGTGCGATCATTGCGATTGATGTGGACAAGATGAAGGCACTGGAAGAAATGAAACAGAATCTCATGGTAGCTCTTGCAAGGGGATACTGCAAAAATATTTCCAGAGCAGAAGTTCATGATCTGATCGATGAGATTTTTGACGAATATGGAATAGAATAGCATAAAAAGAGGAGGCAGGAATGCAGGAGAAATTTACCAGACAGGCAAAGGCAGCATTGAAACTTGCAGAAGATGCAGCCTGGTCCTGGAAACATTCATATATTGGGACAGAACATATACTGGTAGGACTTCTTGATGAGCAGGAGGGAACTGCAGGTAAGATTCTGGGAGAGTTTGGCGTAGACAGGGAAAAACTGGAAGACCTGATCACGAAACTGATCGCACCATCCGGAGTGCTTGTAGCAGAAAAATCCGCCGGCTACAGTCCAAGAGCACAGAAGGTCAGAGAACAGGCAGTCAAAGAAGCTGAGAAGCAGAAAGAAGATCTGGCAGGAACAGAGCATCTGCTTCTGGCAATGCTCAAGGAGACAGATTGTGTAGGGACCAGACTTCTGTATACTATGGGTGTAAATATCCAGAAATTATACAGCGCAGTTCTCGCGGCGGCAGGAGTTGATACAAACGCAATTCCGGAAGAATTACAGATGCCAAAGAACCAGAAGGGAAAACAGGGATCCACAACACCCACGCTGGATCAGTACAGCCGTGATCTGACTGCGATGGCAGCAGATGGAACCCTGGACCCGGTAGTAGGCAGGGACAAAGAAATTGCCCGCCTGATCCAGATATTAAGCAGAAGGACAAAAAACAACCCATGTCTGGTTGGTGAGCCAGGCGTTGGAAAGACTGCAATCGTAGAAGGGCTTGCACAGAGGATTATTTCCGGCATGGTTCCGGATTCTGTCAAAAACAAGAGAGTCGTAGTCCTTGATCTGTCCGGAATGGTGGCAGGAAGCAAATATCGTGGAGAATTCGAGGAAAGAATCCGAAATGTGATCAATGAAGTACGCAGCAATCAGGGAATCCTTCTCTTTATTGATGAGCTGCATACGATCATTGGCGCGGGCGGTGCAGAGGGAGCACTGGATGCTTCCAATATTCTGAAACCATCTCTTTCCAGAGGCGAGATCCAGCTGATCGGAGCAACGACCCTGGAGGAATACAGGAAATACATTGAGAAAGATGCCGCTCTGGAGAGACGTTTCCAGCCAGTGACAGTAGAAGAACCGTCAGAAGAAGAAAGCATTGAGATCCTTAAGGGACTGCGCCCGTATTATGAGAAGCATCACGGCGTGGCGATCGAGGACAGTGCACTTGAAGCAGCAGTAAAAATGTCCGAACGTTACATCAACGACCGTTTTCTGCCGGACAAGGCCATTGATATTATCGACGAGGCAGCTTCCAAAGTACGTCTCGGCGGCTACCGTATGGCACCGGAAGTAGATGCCCTGGAACTGGAACTCCACGAGATCCAGAAAGATAAGGAAAAAGCTGTCAAACAGGCAGATCTTTCCATGGCAAAGGAACTTCAGGCGCGCCAGCGTGAAATAGAAACAGAAATTTCCAAATATAAAGAAAAAGAAGAACGCAGAAACAAAAGAAAGAAAATATCTGTGACAGAGGCATCCGTGGCAGATATCATTTCTGACTGGACCAAGATCCCGGTACAGCGTCTTACAGAGGGCGAAACGAAACGTCTTGCACGTCTTGAGAAAGAACTTCATAAACGAGTGATCGGCCAAGAAGAAGCAGTAAAGGCAGTCGCACAGGCAGTTAAACGAGGACGTGTCGGTCTCAAAGATCCAAACCGCCCGATCGGTTCCTTCCTTTTCCTTGGACCTACCGGTGTAGGTAAGACCGAACTTTCCAAAGCGCTGGCAGAGGCCGTATTTGGAAGTGAGCAGGCAATGATCCGTGTTGACATGTCTGAGTACATGGAAAAGCACAGCGTATCCAAACTGATCGGATCACCTCCGGGATATGTAGGATACGATGAGGGTGGACAGCTCAGTGAAAAAGTACGCAGAAATCCATATAGTGTCCTTTTGTTTGATGAGATTGAAAAGGCACATCCAGATGTGTTTAATATTCTTCTGCAGGTTCTGGATGATGGTCATATCACAGATGCACATGGACGAAAAGTGGACTTCAAGCAGACGATCATCATTATGACATCCAATGCCGGCGCGCAGGCAATCATTGAGCCGAAGAAGCTTGGCTTCCTTTCCAACAATGATGAGAAGCAGGATTATGAACGCATGAAATCCGGCGTTATGGAAGAAATCCGCCGTCTGTTCAAACCGGAGTTTTTGAACCGTATTGATGAGATCATGGTATTCCATCCACTGAACAAGACACATATCAAAAAGATTGTCAACATCATGCTCAAAACACTGGAAAAACGCTGCAAAGAACAGCTTGATATCCAGCTTAAGATCACAGAATCTGTCAAGGATTTTCTTGCAGAAGCAGGTTTTGACAGCAAATATGGAGCCAGACCATTAAGAAGAGCTATCCAGACAAAACTGGAAGATCCGATGGCAAATGCACTTCTCGAAGGAACCATCAAGAGAGGCGATACCGTCCGGATCCAGCTTCATCAGAAAGAGATCCGTTTTACTCCACTTTCAGAAGATGAGAAGAAACCAAAATCTAAAAAAGCTATAAAATCTTAAACAGGATACTGGTCAAAAAAAGTGGTCAATGTTATAATAAAAAGACACTAAGGAGCAATCCACAGGTGTCGAAAACACAACAGAAAAGTCTTAGGGAGGACATAAGGTTATGGCAGTAGTAAAGGAACTGATCCGTACAGAAGAGAATCAGAGCATCAGCTTTGGCAATTATGAATTGCCACAGAAATCCAAGGTATCAGATTTCGCACATCAGGGAGATATGTACAAAGTAAAAACATTCAAAGAGATCACCAAACTCGAGAGAAATGGCATGTTTGTATATGAATCCGTACCGGGAACTGCTGTATTTTCTCTGAAACAGGACGGCTCCAGCATGAGCTTTGACGTAGAAGGAACTGAGGATGCACAGATCACCGTAGAGATGGAAGCAGATACAGAATATGATATCTCCATCGATGGCGCAGATGCAGGCAAAATGAAAACAAACCTTGGCGGTAAGCTTTCTTTCAGTGCAGAACTGGGAGGCGACAAAGCCGTACATGTTGAGATCAAAAAATGCTAAAAAATAAAAAGACTGTTTATTTTTGTCAGGAATGCGGATATGAATCCTCCAAATGGATGGGACAGTGTCCGGGCTGTAAGGCATGGAATACCTTCGTAGAGGAAACTGTTTCCACGAAGAAATCTTCTTCATCCGGCAGCAGTTCCTTCCAGAATCCAGGGAAGCGTCCGGAACCAGTTCGTCTGAAGGACATTTCATTATCAGAGGATGAACGGCGGCTGACAAAGATTGGCGAGCTTGACAGAGTGCTCGGGGGCGGGATCGTCCCCGGCTCTCTTGTTTTAGTGGGTGGAGATCCGGGGATCGGAAAATCCACCCTTCTTTTACAGGTGTGCCGGAATCTTGCACTGTCAGGAAGCAATGTACTGTATATTTCAGGAGAGGAATCCCTGCGCCAGATCAAACTCCGCGCAGAACGAATCGGAGAGTTTAATGAGAAACTGCAGCTTCTGTGTGAGACAAATCTGGAAACGATCCGCGAAGTGATCGAGCGCAAGAAGCCGGATACCGTTGTGATCGATTCCATACAGACTATGTTTCATGAGGATATCAGTTCTGCACCGGGAAGTGTTTCTCAGGTAAGAGAGTCCACCAATATCCTGATGCAGATTGCCAAGGGACAGGGCGTATCGATCTTTATCGTAGGTCATGTGACCAAAGAAGGAAATGTGGCAGGTCCCCGTGTGCTGGAGCATATGGTAGATACCGTGCTTTACTTTGAGGGAGACAGGCATGCTTCCTATCGGATCCTGCGTGCAGTCAAGAATCGTTTTGGTTCTACCAATGAGATCGGTGTATTCGAAATGCGAAGCACAGGACTTGAGGAAGTCAAGAATCCGTCAGAATTTATGCTGAACGGAAAGCCAAGCGACACTTCCGGATCGATCGTGGCATGTTCTATGGAAGGAACACGGCCGATCCTAGTAGAAATCCAGGCACTTGTATGCCAGAGTAATTTCGGAATTCCGAGAAGAACGGCAGTGGGCACAGACTTTAACAGAGTAAACCTTCTGATGGCAGTCCTGGAGAAAAAAGTTGGCATCCATCTGGCAGCCTGTGATGCCTATGTCAATATTGCAGGTGGAATGAAGATGACAGAGCCGGCGATCGATCTTGGAATCTCACTGGCAGTTGTTTCAAGCTGTAAGGATATCGTCATACCGGATTCTGTGATCGCATTTGGCGAGATCGGTCTGAGTGGAGAAGTGCGTGCTGTGAGCATGGCAGGACAGCGTGTCGCAGAAGCGAAGAAACTTGGTTTTGAAACAGTGATCCTGCCGGAAGTGTGCAGGTCAGCTACAGAGAAGATCAAAGGGATCAAACTGGTATACGTTTCCTGGATCCAGGATGCGATCCGGTTTATCATGCAGAAATAAAGTTACTCTGAACGGAGTGAACAGGAACGAAATAAATACCAAGGGGGAAGAGATGAAGGCAGTTGTATTTGATATGGATGGAGTTATTTTTGACTCAGAGACGCTTGTATTCCGTATGTGGAAGATTGTGGCAGAGAAATACGGGGTCGCAGATATAGAGGAAACCTGCAGGGCATGCCTGGGGATTAATGCCACGGTAACTAAGGAAATTTTTCTCGAGCGTTATGGACAGGACTTTCCATATGACAAATACAAAAAAGAAATGTCAGATCTTTTCCACGCAAATGCAGCAGGAGGGAAGCTTCCGAAGAAACCGGGGATCCAGGAACTCCTGGAATATCTCCGCAGAGAAAATATAAAGACAGCGGTAGCTTCCTCCACAAGAAGAGAACTTGTGACGAGAGAACTCAAGGAAGGTGGATTGCTTTCCTATTTTGATGAAATTGTATGTGGAGATATGGTGAAGCGTAGCAAGCCGGAGCCAGACATCTATCTGGAAGCCTGCAGACGCCTTCAGGAGCGGTCTGAGGACTGCTATGCGATCGAGGACTCCTATAATGGAATAAGATCCGCCAAAAGAGCCGGAATGCACCCGATCATGGTACCGGATCAGGCAGCTCCAACAGAAGAAATGGAGGAGCTGGCAGACTGTATCTTACCTTCTTTATATGAAGTTCAGCAGTATATTGATAAAAATAATAAAAAAATCGAAAAAAGGTGTTGACAGATTGGTTTTATAGTGGTATTCTAACTGAGCTGTCACGAAGAATTGTTTCTTCTGAATAA